>JAYGDB010000078.1:0-75856 GCA_046583095.1 Myxococcota bacterium
GCTCGGCGCGACCGACGCCAACTCGACCGGTGACGAGATCACCGTCGGCTCGACCCCGGGCAGACCGTGCACGATGAGCGGAACGCGGAGCAGGGCCTGATCGAGGCCCGCGACATGCTCGAAGCGATGACGCTCCCCGAAGTGCTCCCCGTGATCCGACGCCACGACGGTCACGAGATCTTTTCTGAGTCCCAAGCCTGCGAGCACCGTCAGCGTGTAGTCGAGCTTGGCGTCCGCCGCCGCGACGCCCCCGTGGTAGAGACCGCGCAGGATCGCGAGTTCTCGCGCCTTCCCGGGCGTGCACATGTACTCCTCTTTCTCCTGCGAGACCGCGCGGGCTTCGTCTGCGGAGACGCCCTCGGGCAGGAAGGGATTCTCGTCGCGAACCGGATACGGGGCGTGGGCATCCACCACGTTGATGAACAGGAAGAAGGGCTTCGAGGCATCCCGGTCCCGCAGCCAGCGCGCCAGCGCGCCGGACAGGCGAGCCACCTTCGGATGGATGAACTCGAAGCGTTCGAAGCCCTGGTTGAGGTTGAAGACCGTGCTGAGCCAGGAGTTCTCCGAGAATCCGACCGTCTCCCAGCCCGCATCCCGGAAACGCTCGGCCACCGTGACCAACTGATCCCGGGCGCGCGTCGCATCCCAGTTCACCCCATGGCGACGCGGCGGGAGCCCTGTGAAGAGAGACGCGTGCGATGGGAGCGTCCAGGGTGCGCTCGCGTGCGCGCGCTCGTAGCGAACCCCTTCCGCCGCGAGCCGGTCGATGGTAGGGGTCGTGCCCTCGACCTCGCCCCATACGGAGACCGCGTCTGCGCGTACCGTGTCCAGCACGAACACCAGGAACGAAGGGCGCTCGGCCCCTGCAGTCGCTGGAACCATCCACGCCAGCAGAATCATCGCGCAGAGTCGGATTCGCATGAACGGCGCCTATCGTAGCCCGCCCGTCTGCCAAACCGGGCTAGCGTAGGGAGAGATGCTCGTTCTCGTCGGGACGCACCTGGCCTTTGCGCTCGTGCTCTTCGTCGCCTTCGGCTTCAACAGCTACCACCCGACGGATCACGGCTTCACGCTCGGCGCCTCCTGGAGAGTGGCGCAGGGCGAGGTGCCGTACCTGGATTTCGTCTGGCTGCGGCCGCCCGGCACACCCTACCTGCATGCGCTCGCGATGCTGTTGCCGGAGACCTGGACCCTGCCGGCAACACGCCTCGTCTACTACCTCCAGATGGCGGGCGCGGCGCTGCTCCCGGCCCTGTGGCTGACTCGAGCCGGCAGCCGTCGGCCTCGGACCCTCGTCATCGCTTCACTGATCTTCCTGTGCATCGCCCTCCACAACTTCCCTGCCATGGCGTGGCCCACGGTGGACGCGGTCTTCGCTGGAAGCGCGGGGCTCGCCGCGCTTGGCGCCTCGATCACGAGCGCACGACGTCGCATCTGCTGGCGGAGCTTCGCCTCGCTTGCCCTGTTCGCGGCTCCGCTCTTCAAGCAGCCCTTCGCGGTCCTGCCCGTCGGACTGCTCGTCTGGGCCGCGATCGAGTCGTCGGGCCGAGGTGGGCGGGAACGAGCGCACCTGGCCCTCGCCAGCCTGGTCCCGGGCGCGCTGCTGTGGCTAACCGTCGTGGTGGCGCTGGCCAGTGCGGGCGCCCTGCCCGACAGCATCGACCAACTGACGCGGGCTTCCCGGCTCGAGGATCTCACCCAGGCCGGACTCTTCGCCTACGCGACCGCCTGGCACCCGGCCGTGCTCGTATTCGGTGGCCTGCTCGCCTGGCTGGCCCTGGACGGAGCCGCCGATCGGCGCCCGGCCTGGCTCGGAACGGTCTTCTTCGGGCTCGCGCTCGTCGGGGTGCTGTGGCTCGCGGCGGTGCCCGGGCGTGGCGGGCATCCGCTCTTCCACCTGCTGCTCGGCGCGGGCCTGGTTCGCAGCTTCTTCTGGCTGCGATCCAGCAACCGAATGGCCGACGACCCGGCCGCTCGACTCGCGCGCGGCCGGCTGGTCGTTCACTGGGGCTTGCTCGCCGTCGCCTGGAGCGCGTCGATCAGCTGGAGTCAACAGACTCCGCTGCTGGGACTCGCCGCCGCTGCTGTGGTCCTCGAGGACCTCGTCCCACACCCGAAGCCGCGCGGGCTCGGGCGGCTAGGGCTGGCTGTGGCCGCGCTGGTCACCTTCGGGTTCTTCGGCTTCGAGAACACCAGGCACCCCTACCGCGACGCGCCTCTGGCGCGCCAGACGGCGGCCCTCCACGAGATCCTGCCCCGCTTCGGCCGGATTCATACGCACCCCGGACACGCGGAGCGTTTCCGCGACCTGTTGGAGCTGATCGAGCGTCATGCGACGGACCCCGAGCGAGCCTTCACCGTGATGCGCTCGTTCCCGGCCATCCACTTCCTGACGGGGCGCCGAAGCCCGGTCCGCATGGACTGGTACCTGCCTCTCGAAATGCGTGGCTTCCAGGCCGAGCACCGCTCAGAGCTTACGCAGCTCGACGGCATCGTCTTCTTCCAACGCGAGGCCTACGTGGGCCGCCGCCCGCTCTCGCGACGGCCTGCAGGCAATTGTTCGGCGAGCGAGTTCGCAGACTCACCCAACTTCGTGCATGCCGTCTTCACGGCCGGAAGACTCCTCGAATCCACGCGCGCCTTCTGCGTCGTCGAGATGCCGGGCCGCTGATGTTCGGCACTCGGCTCGTGGGCGGCCCATTACGCACTGCTGCCGGGAGAGGCGATGGGGTCCTCTCGCTTCTACGCAAACTGCCTACTCGCGGCCGTCGTCGTCGCGCTCCTCGCAACGCCGCCGCGGGGGCTGCGAAAATTCCGGCGGATGGATACCTGGCTCGGCGACCTCTCCTACCCCATCTACCTGATCCACTTCCTGGTGGGCTTCATCGTCGAGGTGACTTGGCTAGACAGGGGGATTCGCGGACCGAAGCTCTTCTGGACTTCGCTGCCCTGGGTGATCGCCTCGGCCTGGGCGATACACATCATTCTCGACTCGACGCTCGAGAGCTGGCGCGGGACCATCCGGGACCGCGCCAGCTCTGACCGGGATCGGAGCACCTAGTTCGCTGCGACGAAATCCACGATGAGCTTTGCGAGCACGTCGCCCCTGCCTTCCTGAAGAAAGTGGCCACCACCTTCGATGGTGGCGTGCGGTTGACCCTGTGCGCCCGGCACGCTCTCACGGAACGGGCGGGCGCCCCCTCCCGTGACGGGGTCGTTGTCGCTGAAAGCGCACAGCAGAGGCTTTTCCCACTTCGCGAAGACCCCCCAGGCACGCAGGTTCGCGGCGACGGACGGGTCGTCCGACAAGGTCGGAACCTGGGACGGCATCGCACGCGGACCCATCTTGTAGGACGGATCCGGGAACGGAGCGTCGTAGGCGGCGATCTCCTCGGGTGACAGCGTGCGGCCGTCGACGGAGCCGGCGATCAGCATCCCGATCGGCGGATCTTCGGTCTCCCAGGTGAACTTCTGCCAGTGCGCGAAGGACATCTCAGGACGCTCCCGGTCCGGGTTGGCCAGCGCCGCGGCCATCTCGGGCATGGTCGGTGTCGGCGCCGAGCGCCGGAACTCCCGGACGGCTTCGGCTCGCTCGGCCGAAACGCCCTGGGGCACGGGCAATCCCGTGTTGGCGACCACCACCCGCGCGAAGCGGTCGGGATTCTCGGCGACCATTCGCAACCCGATGAGACCGCCCCAATCCTGCCCGAGGAACGTGACCCCCTGGACGTCGAGGGCCACCAGCCAGGCCGTCATCCAGTCCACCTGTCGCTGGTAGCTGAAGTCTGCGCGCGTGGCCGGCTTGTCGGAGCGACCGAAACCGACGAGATCCGGCGCCAGCACGCGTAGACCCGCCGCGGTCAGGATCGGGATCATGTGCCGATAGAGATAGCTCCAGCTCGGCTGGCCGTGCATGCAGAGAACGATCTGGCCGTCCCGCGGGCCTTCGTCGACGTAGTGGATTCGGAGCGTTCCCCCATCGCCATCGGGCACCTCACTGTAGTGGGGTTCGAAGGGATATCCGGGCAGAGCGGCGAAACGCTCGTCGGGGGTGCGGAGCACCTTCATGTGGCACTTCTCCTCAGTTGGGCCAGTAGATGTACTGGTCGTCGAGTTCGTCTTCCCTCAGCAGGGTCTTGTCGACGTTCACGGCCATCTCGACGCGAGAAGGCCAGGCGGGGGCAAGCTGCTCGGCGTTGTGCGCCGCCAGGATTTCCCGCATCTGCCTCACGCGTTCGGGCTCCCGCGCGGCGAGGTTCAGCTCTTCGGTGGGGTCGCGCCGCAGGTCGAAGAGCCAGGGCGCGTGGGGCGCGCGGTCGTTCACCTGGAGCTTCCAACCGTCGACGAGCGCTACCTGGTAGTGACCGGTGCGCCAGAAGAGCTTGTCGTGCGGCACGCCGTCCCGTTCACCCCGGGCAAAGGGAACCAGGTCGACGCCATCGATCTTGCGATCCGCCGGCAGCGGCACACCGGCTGCCGCGGCCGCCGTCGCGAAGATGTCGAAACCGTGAACGGGGCTGTGGATCGTCGCCCCCGCAGGCACCCTGCCCGGCCACTTCAGCAGATAGGGGACATGGATGCCCCCTTCGAAGAAGGTGATCTTCCAGCCCCGGTAGGGCCTGTTGATCTCGGGCAGACCGATGTAGTTCGGCCCGCCGTTGTCCGACGTGAAGAACACCAGGGTGTTCTCCTCGAGCCCGTTCTCGCGCAACGCCTCGAGAACGCGCCCGACGCCGCGATCGAGAGCACGAATCATGGCCGCGTAGACCCGCAGTCGGTGGTTCTCGATGTGCGAGAGCGCCTCGTAGTCCTCGCGCGTGGCCTGTAGCGGCGTGTGCGGGGCCCAGTGCGCCAGGTAGAGGAAGAAAGGCCGATCCTTGTTGGCCTCGATCACCTCGACGGCTTGATCGGTGTAATAGTCGGTGAGGTACTTGTCGGGCTCGAAGGCTTCACCTCCGTTGAAGGACGCCGCAAAACGAGAAGCGCGCCAGAGGAAGACGTCGATCGGATCGAAATCCTGCATCGAGTTCACCGTGTCGGGATGATCCTTCGGCAGGTACAGGCCGCTGACCATCAACAGGCTCTCGTCGAAGCCCTGGTCGTAGGCGGCCATCCCGTTCGATCGACCGACGTGCCACTTGCCGATGTGTACGGAGTGGTAGTCGGCCTGCCCGAGAAGTTCGGCCAGGGTGACTTCCGAAGCCGGCATGCCCATATCGCTGTATTCGGCCGCCGGGGCGTCGTCGTGCATTACGGGCGCACGCAGCCTGCCCGGCATGCGACTCGAGATCAGGCTGACCAGCGGAACCATCCCGGGCGGTGTCGGTGTGAACTCGAAGCCAAAACGCGTCCCGTAGCGGCCTGACAGGATCGCCGCCCGCGACGGCGCGCAGGTGCCATTGGCCGCGTAGCCCCAGGTGAAGTTCGCGCCCTCCGCGGCGAGCGAGTCGATGTGGGGCGTGGGGACGGATCCACCGGCCACACCGCCGCCGCCGAAGGTCAGGTCGTTCCAGCCGAGATCGTCGGCTAGGATGACCACGATGTTCGGTGGCCGGTCGGCAGGAGCCCGCCCGGCTGGGTCGGGGCCCGAATCCCAGGTGATGTCTCGATTCGGGCCGACCCGAATCCCTAGATCCGTCGCGCGATCGATCAACGTCAGCAGGACCTCTTCCCGGTTGAACCATGCCAGGACGGCGAGCAACGCAACCAAGGCCAGCACGCCACCCCCCCACCTTTTCATTCGACGATCCCTCCCGAAGGCAGCCGCGATCTTACATCACCGTTGACCCGCCCCCGGGCGCCCGCTACCACGGGGACTCAGCCAGGAGAGCGAATCTTCGCGATGACACGACGAGTTCGAAAAACCAAGGTAATCGCCACGCTGGGCCCCGCCTGCGATGAGATCGCGATTCTCGTCGCGATGATCGAGGCCGGGATGAACGTGGCCCGGCTGAATTTCTCCCACGGCTCGCCCGCCGAGCACGAGGGGCGCCTCGATCGTCTCGCCGAGGCCTGCCGGAAGACCGGACGCACCGTGGCGACCATGCTCGACACCCGCGGCATCGAGATTCGCGTCGGAGAGGTGGCGAACGGCCTGATCGATCTCGAGCACGGCTCCGAATTCGTCCTGCTGCCCGAGGGTCGCTCCGACTCGCGCCCGGGCGTCTCCGTCTCCTATGCGGGCCTCGCGAGCGCTGTCGAGGTAGGCGACCCGATCCTGATCAACGATGGAACGATCGAGTTGGCAGTGCGAGCGGTCGAAGGAGATGCGGTCGTCTGCCGGGTAGACCGCGGCGGCCCCCTCCGCAGCCGAAAGGGCGTGAACCTTCCGCACACCGACCTCCAGTTCGGCTCCATGGGCGTGGCAAACGAGGAAGACCTCGTGTTCGCCGCCGAGCACGACATGGACTACGTCGCGGCGTCGTTCGTCCGGAACGCCGGCGACGTCGATGAGCTACGAGCCGTGCTCAACCGAAACGACTCGGACATCCCAATCATCGCGAAGATCGAGAGCCGCCTGGGCGTCGCCAACCTCGACGAGATCGTCGCCGCAGCGAACGGAACCATGGTCGCTCGCGGCGATCTCGGCGTGGAGCTGCCCGTCGAGGAAGTGCCTGCCGTCCAGAAGCAGATCATCCGCACGACGGTGATGAACGGAAAGCCCGTCATCACGGCCACGCAGATGCTCGACTCGATGGAGCGGAACCCGCGGCCGACCCGCGCCGAGGCCAGCGATGTCGCCAACGCCATTTTCGACGGCACGTCGGCGGTGATGCTCTCGGGGGAGACCGCAGTGGGCGCCCACCCGGCCGAAGCGGTGAAGACGATCGCCGCCCTTGCGCGTCACGCGGAGGAGTCGCTATCCGAGTACGGCCACTTGCAGAACGTGCGCCCGGATCCCGAGAACGAGGTCAGCGAGGCAGTGAGCCAGGCCGCCCACACGATGGCCACCCACCTCCGGGCCGCCGCAATCCTGACGCTCACGGAGACCGGCTTCACTTCGCGGATGATCTCGAAGTACCGACCGCCCTGCCCCATCCTGGCCGTCACCGGGTCGGCCAAGGTCGAGCGGCGCCTCTGCATGAACTGGGGAATCACCGCCCTGCGCTGTCAGGACGAGGGCGACGAGTACAAGATTGCCTTCGCGATCAAGCGCGCCCGGGAGATGGGCTACGTCCAGCCCGGCGACGTCGTGATCGTGACGGCGGGGCTGTCGAAGCAGTCCGGCAGCACGGACATGATCCGGGTACTCACGGTCGACGCTTGAGCCGACCCGTAACGCCTCGCGTCCGTCGGCCCGGCGACGGGTCCCGCGACTCCAGCCGTCTCGGCCTCGCGCTGGGCCCCCTACAGGACGATCCTCGGCGTTCGGTACTGTCTCGTACTTGAAGTTCCTCCCCTCACAGCTCGTATACCTGCTCTCGCAGCGAGACGCGCGGCGCAATCTGCGCGGCTTCGCCGCCTACGTGATGGTCCTGGTGGCCACCATCGTCGTCTACTCACTCCTCTTCCACGTCATCATGCAGCACGAGGGCCAAGAGCACTCGTGGCTCACGGGCTTCTACTGGACGTTCACCGTGATGAGCACCCTGGGCTTCGGAGACATCACCTTCAACAGCGACCTGGGACGCGCTTTCAGCGTCCTCGTCCTGCTCTCGGGCATCATCCTGTTGCTGATCGTTCTGCCCTTCACATTCATCCAGTCCTTCTACGCACCCTGGCTCCAGGCCCAGCTACATACGCGGGCGCCTCGGAAGATCGCGGAGGAGATGCGCAACCACGTGATCTTCTGCCGCTACGATGAGATCGCCCGGGGACTGATCCCGTACCTCGAGAGCAGCGGATTTCCCTACGTCGTGATCGAGCCCGAGCCGGCGGCCGCCGCAGACCTGCACACGGACGGCATCTCCGTGGTCGCTGGATCGCCCGAAGCGAAAGAGACCTACGAGAGACTCCGGGCCCGCGAGGCGCGGCTCGTCGTCGCGAACCTCAGCGACACGAAGAACACGAACATCACGCTCACGGTACGCGAGGTCGCGCCGGACGTCGCGATTGCGGCGCTGGCCGAGAAGTTCGACTCCATCGACGTTCTGGAACTCAGCAGCGCCGATCACGTGCTGGGCATCAAGCGCGATCTGGGCGCGCAGCTCGCCAACCGGGTCGCGGTCGGCGCGCGCCATGCTCACCGGATCGGGCGCTTCGACGACCTGGTGATCGCCGAGTTTCCCATCCATGGAACTTCGCTGCCGGGTCGTACCGTGCGGGAGACACGGCTGCGAGAGCTGACGGGTCTCACCGTCGTGGGCGTGTGGGAGAGGGGGCACCTGCTCTCGGCAGGTCCCGACACCACTCTCTCGGAGCACAGCGTGCCTGTGATGATCGGAACCGAGGAACAGTTGAGCGAGCTCGACGCCTTCTTCGTCATCTACGAGCAGAGCGACAGCCCGGTGCTCGTGATCGGTGGCGGGAATGTCGGCTGCGCAGCGTCCGAAGCCCTGCGGAAGCGCGGTGCCAGAGTCACGATCGTCGACTCGAACCCCGAGCTACACGACCAACTCGCGCTGGTGGCCGACCAGGTCATGATCGGGGATGCCTCCAACATCGACGTCGTCACCGAGGCGGGGATCGTAGACGCACCGGCCGTCGTGCTGACGACCAACGACGATGCGACCAACATCTTCCTCGCGGTTTATTGCCGGAAGCTGAACGCCGAGACGCAGATCGTCAGCCGCATCACTCACGAATACAATCTCGAGGCCATCCATCGAGCAGGTGCGGACTTCTCCCTGAGCCACACGAGCCTCGCCGTCAAGAACCTGCTGGCCATCGTCCAGAACAAGGAGCTGGTGGTTCTCGGGGAAGGCGCCGACATCGCCGTGCATCCGATCCCGCCGACTCTCGTCGGCAAGAGCCTGGGCGATAGCCAAATCGGCGCCAGGACGGGCATGAACGTGATCGCGATCCGCAGCAACGGAGAGTCGCTGACGAACCCGCCGGCGAGCGCCAAGCTGCCGGAGGGCGGAGAACTCGTGATGGTGGGTACCGCCCAGCAGCAGCAGCACTTCCGGGATCTCACGTAGGCCTCCAGATTCGCCGGCACGAAGGCCGCGAAGCTGGGATCGATCTCGATGGACGAGTGATGGTTAGACGACCTTCGCGAGGACTTCGTCGGCAAAGCGCGGAAGCTGCTCGATCGGATTGCCTCCGAGTGCGGGAATCGGAACGACCAGTCGCTCGACCCCCATCTCGCGGTAGCGCGCCACCGAGTCGACTCCCTCCATCGCCGGGATCCACATAGCGGTGATCTCGACGGAGGCAACGTCGCGGCCTTCCGCCTCGCAGGCCTCCTCGAGCTTCGCGATCAGAGGCTCGAGATCGTCCGCCCTGCTGGTCGGCACGAACCACCCTTGCCCGTACTTCGCAACGCGCTGGAACGCCTTGCCCTTGGATCCACCGATGACGACCGGGAACGGATCCTGGACCGGAAGAGGATGGCTCTTGAAGCCGTCCCACTTCACGAACTCGCCTTCGTGCGCAACAACACCTTCCGACCAGACCTTTCGCATGGCTTCGATGTAGTCGTCAAAGCGGGCGCCGCGGCGCTCGAAGGGTGTGCCCATAGCGTCGAACTCCTCTCGCAGCCAGCCGATCCCAACACCCAGCATGAAACGCCCACCGGAGATGAAGTCGAGGCTCGCCGCCTGCTTGGCGAGGAGCAGGGGATTCACCTGGGGCAGGATGTTGACACCCGTGCCTAGCCGGATGCGCTCGGTGTTCGCGGCGACGAGAGCCAGCGCAATCAGCGGATCGACGAAGTTTGTTTCGGGCGTGGTGCCCATCTTGCCGTCGCGGCTGTAGGGATACTTCGACTGGTAGTCGATGGGAACGACCGCGTGCTCGAAGGTCCACAGGGACTCGATGCCCACCTCCTCGGCCTTCTGGGCAACGGCAACGATCGCTTCCGGAGTCTGCACGCCGACGTTGACAGGGATCAGTCCGATCTTCATGGGGGGGTCCTCCCGGGCCCGTGAGGCGAGGTTGTCGTGAGGAGTTTCAAGCAGAGGCCAGATTCGCCGCGTGGCGACCGGCTCGACGGCCGAAGAACGTCCCCTCACCAATACAGGTGCCACTCGAGTAGCCGAGGCCGTCCTGGGCGATGTTCGATGCACAACCCCCGGCCGCGTAGAGGCCCTCGATCACGGATCCGTCCGGGCGGACGACCTGTGCATCGATCGTTACCCGCAAGCCACCGAGGGGGAAACCCACGTAGTTCGCCTTGCCGACGGACATGTCGAGGGCCGCGTAGGGCGGGTTCGTCAGGGGCTTCATCCACTTCGCGGTCTTGTGGAACTCCAGGTCGTCGCCCTTCGAAGCAAACGAGTTGTAGTCCGAGACCGTCTTCTGCAGCGAGCCGTCGGGCATCCCGAGATCGCGCTCCATCTGCTCGATGTCCGCCCAGGCGTCTACCAGCGGCTGCCACTGGAAGAGCGGTTGGGCGAAGAAGGAGTCATCGGCGATCAGGTAAGCGACCCCGTCGGGCTGCTCGGTGCAGCAGATGCTCGTCTTCGAGTGGTAAGAGTCTTCGTTGATGAAGCGCTTGCCGTGCTTGTTGACGAGGATGCCGTAGATGAGCTGCTCGGGCGGATAGAAGGGCGACGTGAGAAGCGCACCGTCCATGTGGTCGCACACGCCGCCCGCCGCCTCCCCCAACAGGTGGCCGACGCCGTCGTCGAAGGTCCCACCCTGCTTCTCGATCCGCTCGTCGGCCAGCCGAGGACAGCGCTCGTCGATGAGCTCCTGGTTCATTCCGAACTGCCCGGCAGCGAGGATCACCGCCTTCCGAGCGCGCGCGGCCTTCTCGCCCTCGGTCGTTCGGTACGAGACCCCCACGATACGGTCTCCCGCGCGCACCAGGCGGGTCACCCGCGCGTCGCACTCGATACGAACGCCGTGCTTCTCCGCACGGGCGACGAGCACCTCGATCAGCTTGGCGCCTCCCGCTTCGCCCTCCATCGCCACCTTGTGGCCACGCGCGGCCGGCTTGGCCTGCTCGTTGAAGGGCCACGCCGCCTCGTTGCCGGACTCGATCAGGCACTCGGTGGTCATCTGGACGACGTTCTTCTCCCTGTGGTAGCTGTCCTCGAAGGGCACGCCCTGCTCCACCAGCCAGTCGAAGTGAGCGACACTCTCATCGCAATAGAGCCGGATCTTCGCCTCGTCGGGCTCGGGCGTGTTCGCCACGAGGTACTTGTACATGTCCTCGACGTCGTCCTCGATCCCGACGGCCTTTTGCACCCGGGTGCCGCCGCCCATGTAGAGGTGCCCGGCCGCGGACGCCGTCAGCCCGCCGGCCCCGCTGGCACGTTCGAGGACGAAGACACTCGCCCCCGCTTCGGCCGCCTCGATGGCCGCACAGCTACC
Source organism: Myxococcota bacterium (assembly GCA_046583095.1). Taxonomy (GTDB): domain Bacteria; phylum Myxococcota_A; class UBA9160; order UBA9160; family UBA4427; genus JAJDAN01. The sequence goes on from JAYGDB010000078.1 coordinate 11,422, forward strand.
GGCCGACCCGAGGCCGACGATCACGACGTCTGCCTCCTCGTCCCAGCTTTCGATCGTGGCCGCGTCGATGACGCCGTAGTCGGGTGCACTCATGTCGTGATCCTCACTTCGCGAAGGAGCACAAGTGTAGTCCGAGATGAGTCCTTCGATCCTCGAAAATGGGCACTGTGATAGAGTCGTCGTATGCGGAGGAACACCGCGATGCTGGTGCTGGCGGCGGCCCTCCTGTCACCTCTCAGCGCGCGAGCCGAGACCGACCTGGCCCTCTACGCCGGAGCGGCCTTCGACATGGTGGTCCTGCGCCCCCTAGGGTTGGTGACAACCGTGATAGGCGCGGGGCTCTTCATTCCGGCTGCCCTGGTGACGGCTCCGAACGGGCTCGACGGCATCGGGGAGGCTTGGCGGCTATTCGTGGTCACGCCGGCGGAGAATGTCTACAAGCGTCCGCTGGGAGATTTCTAGTCAGCTCGAGACAGGCTGGAAAGAGCGCTAGTCCACGACCTCGGCTGCCAGCGCAACACTGCTGACGCCGGCCAGTCGCGCTGCGTCCATGACCCGCACCAGGAGCCCATTCTGGGACTTCTCGTCCGCCTGGATCACGACGGAGCCCTGGGGATTCTCGGCGTGCAGACGCTCGATGTTCGCCCGCAGCGCCTGCGGAGACACCTGACGGCGATCGATCCAGATCTGGTTGTCCTTCGTGATGGCGATCAGAATGTTCCCGCGTTCCTGGCGCTCGGCGGTCGCAGCGGGAGGCCGAGTGATCTCGATCCCCGCTTCCTTCACGAACGACGCCGTCACGATGAAGAAGATCAACATGATGAAGACGACGTCGAGCATCGGCGTCAGGTTGACCTCGCTCTCTTCCACCTCTTGTTGTCGCCTTCGTCGCACGCGGACCTCTCGAACTGAGGAAGACCGGAACGGTATCGATACCGGGGATCCAACGCAAAGGCCGTGCCGGCTCAGGTCGGCCGCCAGACCGACTGCCAGTGGCTTCGTCGCTTCCAGGAAGGAGGACGGGCGGGCTCGAAGGTCGTTCCTCTCCCCGCTATCGAAGCCCACGAAAGGCAGTACGCCGCTGCCTTCCCGATGCGGGCACTTCGGGGCGCTCACAGCTAGTCACGCTCAGATAAGGGGGTTGCGGCCTCTTGGGGGCGCGGGAGCGTCCGCGGGGCCATCCAGCGCAGCGAGCGGATCCGCCTTCCGTTCAGGTGCGGGAGCCAGCAAGCGCTCCAGTAGTCGGGCGACCGCTTCGTCCAGGCGCAGGGCGTCGCCTTCGGCAACCTTCCGCTCGAGAACGCCACGCCAGAGGATCTGGCCGGTCTCAGACACCAGGCCGATGACCAGCCGAAGATCCTCGTGCACCCGGATCTCTTGGTCGAACGCCTCGATCCAATAGGACGGCGAGTAGCTCATGCTCAAGAGCAGATAGGGTGCGCGAGGTACGTAGACAGCCACCTTTCTCTGCTCCAGCACGAGCTGATAGATGACGAAGAAATCCGCGTTCTTGGCCCGCTCGAAGCCATGGGAGCGCAGCTCCTTCTCGACCAGCCGCCCGAGGCTCTTGTGAAGCAGGCCAGGATTCCGGTGTGGCGCGTCGACGCCCAGCTTCGGCGCTGCACCCGGGGGAAGCCAGTTCCAGGTGCGCAGCTGCGACAAGTCGGCGCGCTCCTCGACGCTGACGTCCACTCTCGTAGCGCATGCGACGCCCATCCAAGCCACAACAGAGAGGAGGAGTAAGACGTTCCTCATGGCGTCTCCGCACGGGGTCCCGACGAGAGATGAGAATAGATCGCCGCGGCGAGTTCGCCACGCACCGCTCGCTCAGCCAGCCTGCCGCGCCTCTCTCTCGATGTGGTCGATCCACAGATCCGCCTGCCTGCGGCTGGGCTCGTACTTGCGCGCGCGCGCGAACGACGCGCGGGCGCGTGCGACGCTCTCGACGTTGTAGTGAGAGATCCCGAGCAGGAGGTGAGCGTTCCCCGGCTCCTTGAGATCACCCCTTGCAACGGCCTTCTGGAACAGGCGGACTGCGTCGCTCCATTCCTCACGATGCATGTGGACCTGTCCCAGGCGGACATACAGGTTCCCGTTCTCGGAGAGATCCGCTGCCTTCTGCAAGGGCCCTAGGGACTCGTCGTACTCGCGGGCCGCGATCCAGCTGTTCGCGAGGAGCTCGAAGGCGGCGCCGTCGGACTCGATCGTCCCGGCTTCCATCTCCTTCGCAAGCACCAGAGCCGCGGGATGGGGAAGATCGTTGTAGAGGTAGCCGCGAGCGAGCCGCCGAAGCTCCGTATCTTCTTCGAGTAAGCCCTGGATGTACGCGATCTGTTGTACCGCCAAGGAGCCTCGGAAGTCGTCGAGGGCGCCGTAGATGAGAGAGAGCTGGGACCAGTACTCCTTCTTGCGAAAGCGCATCACCAGTTCTTCGAGCACCGGCGCCGCACTCCTGTAGTCCTGGTTCTTGACGTAGAGGGCGGCGAGCAGCTGCAGCCATCCCTCCTTCGGGTCAGGAGCGATGTCCACCGCCTTCTCGACATTGATGATCGCGTTGTCGAACTCGCCCAGCTGGTAGTAGGCGATCGCTGTCAAGTAGTAGGAGAGCGGACTTCGCTCCGGAACGTAGAGCGCCCAGGTGTCGATCGAAGCGACGACGTCGCGCCACTGGGCCAGTGCGGCGTACAGCTGCGCGATGCTGAAGCGAAGCTCGCCCTCGTCCCTGGGGGCCAGAATCTCCTCCCCCACCGCGTTCGAGAAGTTCTCGATGGCAGCCTGGAAGTCCTGCATGAAGTAGCTCACGTACCCGAGAAGCCTGTAGATGAGCGCTCGTTCGAAAGGATTCAGGCGCTTCATGTTCAACTTCCGTAGCAGCGCCAGAGCCTCGTGGGGATCCTCGCCGATCTTCTCCATGGCTGCGGCTCCGTACCGCATGACGCGCTCGCCCGGGAGGAAGTTGCGCTGCCTGGCAACCCGCCTCTCGGCCAGCTTCTTCAGGTCGATCCCCTGCTCGTCAGGGTCGTCTGCCACCGTCGCCGCCCCGACCGGGACCGCCAGCAACAGGATCACTGCGAGGAGCACGCCCCGTCTCATCGCAGACGCTTTGGCATCTCGAACAGGAAACGGAACAGCTGCCCGGCATGCTCGACCGCGACCCCATCCCGGATCTGCGGGTTGTAGCGCCAGCGGCGAATCGCCTGCAGCGCAGCGCGATCGAACACGTAGGGAGGATTCGACTTGAGTACGCGCTCGTCCTTGACCGTGCCGACCTTCGTGATCGTGAACTCGACCTCTACCCAGCCTTCGATCCCCCGCTGCGTCGCGCGCGGCGGATAATCGGGGTTGACCCGCACGAGCGGCACGATGCCCCTGTCGCTGCCTCCCACGCCGAGGCTGGTCGCCTTCGCGAGCTCCATGTTGGTGTCGACGATTGGCACGATGGTCCCCACGGCGTCGCTCGGCTTCATGTTCTGCGCCATGTTCATTTCAGGTGGGGGCGGGGGCTGCTCGGGCTTCTCGCGCTTGGGAGGCTCACGCTTCTTCAGCTCGGGCGTCCTGTCCTTCCGCAGCCGCACGAAGTCAACGGTCAGGCGCTTGCCGGCCTCCTGGAGGTCGCCGCTCACGCTGATCAGAGCCTGCATCGCCCAGAAGAGCGCGAAGGCGGTCAGGATGCCCAGGACGATTGCAACGAGGAAGGAGCGTGCGGCCATTCACGCGACCACGGGACTAGGAGTGCCCGATCTCGAGACTGTCCGCCATGCGCTCGCCCTCGTCCCGCGCAAAGCGGCGTAGCTGGATACTGAAGAGCATGCCCGAGAGCGCCGCCACCATCCCGGCCATCGTCGGCAGGGTGGCCTTCGAGACGCCACCGGCCATACCTCGGGCGTTGCCGCTGCCCGCGGCCATCACGTCGAAAACCTCGATCATGCCGGTCACCGTCCCCAGCAGTCCCAGCATCGGGCACAACTTCACGATGGTCTCGATCGGCCCGAGACGCTGCTGCAACTTCTGCCGCACCTGCGAGATCAGCATCCGCCGGATCTGGTGCGCATGCCAGGAAGAGTGTTCCGAGCGCCCGCGCCACAGCTCCCGGATCCGTTCCCTCTCCCCTCGGTGCCGAACCTGGAAGTACCAGAACCTCTCGTAGATCAGACTCCACATCACCGCAGTGACGAACGCGATGACCAACAGGACGTTGCCGCCCTGCTCGACGAAGTCGCGGACCGCGCGCAGAGCTTCAAACTCAGGCACTGTCTCTCTCGGAGCGCTCGGCGATCAGGCCCGCACTCTGTTCGTCGAGGATCTCCATCACCCGCCGAGAGCTGTTCGCCAGCGTGTCGTAGAGGAGAACCAGCGGAATCGCCGTCATCAGTCCCAGCATCGTGGTCACCAGCGCCTCCGAGATACCACCTGCCATCATCTTCGGATCGCCGGCTCCGAAGAGCGTGATTGCCTGGAAGGTCTGGATCATGCCGGTGACGGTGCCGAGGAGCCCGAGAAGCGGAGCCAGTACCGACACCGTCTTCACGAGCCACTGGAAGCGCAGCAATTTCGACGACTCGCGCAACACCACTTCGTCGAGCTTCAGCTCCAGCGTCTCGGTGTCCGCATTCTGGTTTGCCTCGAATACCGAGAGCACGCGACCCAGGGGGTTTCCGGTATCGACCCGATCGCTCTTCTGCTGTGCCACCACCTTGCGACTGGTGAGAGTCACCGCCGTCCAGCGGACGATCCCCAGCACGAAGGCGAGCGTGCCGAGTACGATGATCACCGCTCCCACATAGCCGCCCTGCTGGACGCGCTCCCAAGGGCCGGGCGTCTCCGTCAGGGCGCTCAGAAGCTGACCGCGCGAGGGGTCGACGGCCAGAACCGACATGCCCCCGCTGGAGGCCTCGAAGGGAGCGATCGTGTTGACGTACTTCGAAGGAGGCTGCCGGGTCAGCTCGATCAGCTTTTCCTGCGCAGATTCCCAGAGCAGGTACCGCCCACCGGAGACGACGCTGAAGGGTCCCGCGCGCACGACCTCCCGCTCTTCGACGTTGCCCTCGAGCGTGAGGACGCGCGCCTTGTATCGAACGACCTGGCCCTGCTCCGTCATTTCGCGCTGCAGCTCGTACCACAGCTGTTCGAGGTCCTCGGTGGAAGGCAGCACCTTGCTTCGTCCGAGCTTGTCGAGCAGGTCCTTTCGGGGCCCGAGTTGAGAACTCGTGAGTGATTCCCACACCTGGCCGCTCGTATCTGTCGCGACCAGTCGCACGATGCCAAACAACTCGCCGAGCTGGCCAAGCCGCTCCGCTAGCCGCTCCTCGCGCTCGGCGAGGACGATTTCGGTCTCGTTGTAGGTCGTCTCGAGCTCGAGGCTCAGCGCCTCCTTCTGAGCGAGGGTGGCCTTGGCCTCCTCCAACAGGCGCGCCTGCTCTTCCCTGGCGAGTGCGAACGCCTCGGTGCGTCGAGTGTTCTCCACCCGCTCCACCTCCAAGCCGCCCTTCACCATCTCGAGCAGTTCGAAGAGTGACTGGGGCTCCGAATTCGTCTCGGCCTGCTGGGCCTGGGCAAGCGGGGCGACGAGTGCAACCGCGCACAGGAGAGACAACGTCCTGACCGAGCGGGCCATCAGCCTTCCTCCCCGCGCGGCGCCACCGGCGACGGCAGCGGCAGCTCGATCAGGTCGGGCGCGGCCTGCTTGCGGGCGATTCGTAGACCGGCTCGGATCGCCGAGCGATGGCTCGTATCGAGCGGAAGCCAGGAACGGGTTTCCTGACTCCAGACACCGGTCTCGCTTTCGTCCAGAGACTGGTAGACCAGCGCGATCCGGCCGAAGCGCAGGAAGTCGACGGTCCTCTCTCGGTCGCCGAGCTTGAGACTCCCGCGATAGGCCTCGATGGTGCGCCCATAATCGTTCTCGATCTGATAGGCCTCCATGATCTGCCGGAACTTCTCGGCACCCGTCACGTCTGCGCGCTTCATGGTCTGACCGAGCCCGGCGACCCGCGCCTCCCGTTCCTCCAGTAGGAACGGGACGTCGAGTCGAACGAAGCGTTCGATCGAGTCGATCATGCGCAGCATCAGCGGTGTGACGTTGCGGCCAACCCGGTCCACACGGTGAAGCTGTTCGCCGAGCGATACAAGCTCCTGCTTCTGTGCAGTGATCAGGTCGCGCATCTGCTGGTTGTACAGGTCGATCGCGTCGATCTGCTTGAGCGTGGTGCGAAAGTGCGCGACCAGGGCACCGGTTTCGTCGCTGATCGTGTCGATCTCCTCCTGCACCGCTGCAGCCGAATCGTTCCCTTCGCTGCGGACGCCAACCATATCGGTGAGCTGCGTCGTATCGTCGATCGCGTGCTCCGCGACCGGGGCGGCGGGTTCGTCCGGCGTCTCGACCGCGCCTTGCGCGGCAACGCTCCCGGAGAGCCCTAGGACTCCTAGACTGACGGCCACCGCAACCCGGTGGCTTGACCATTTCATGAGACTGTCTCCTGACCGAAACGGCGACCCGGACCTGGGGTTGAAGACGGTCGGGGGGACACGATCGGATCGGCGAGTATTACGGACCTTTGGGCCGGGTGCACTGCGCCCGTTCGGACCCTCAGCGCGCGGGCAACCGGGAAACGGGCTCACGCAAGCCCGTCAGAACCTGCCTGGCCTGGGCTGCGGAAAATAGCGGGAGCACGGCTACCGGCGCGGGCGACCCGAGTTGCGACCCTGCCCTAGACCGGACGACGGCCACCAAGGCCTTCGACAGCCAGTCGTCCTCGCCTGCGAGATCGACAGCCGCCTGCCGCGCCTCGGCAAGCCGACCCGCGTGCAGGAGCGACCACACCAGGCGACGCGCAGCAGACCGCGCCTGTGGATCCACGAGGATCCGGGCGCGATCGACCTGCACGGCTCGCTCGTACAGGCCGAGCGCCGCGTACAGGGCTCCGAGGTGCTCCAGTGCCGCCGGTCGGCGCGAACCCGAGGAGCGTGCCCCGGCCTCCAGACGAGAGAGGTGCGTCGGCACGACGCCGTGATCTACGGCCCACGCCGGCGCCTCGCGGATCACGCGATCCAGGTCCAAGCCGCGGTCGGAATCGAATGGCACCCCGTGGCCCGCGTAGTAGTCGGCCACGCGCTTCCGGTTGGCCCGGTTGCGCGGGTTGTCCCTCAGGTAAACGGCGCTTCGCGGGGTTCGGAACACGAGCAGCCAGCCGCCAGTCGCTTCCAGATGGGTGGTCGTGTGGATGGCAGGACGATTCGGCGGCCGCACCACGGGCAGGCCGGTGCCGAAGAAGACGTCGATTCCGAGCCGGTCCAGAGTGTCGGTGAACGACTCCGCCGGCGTCGCACCGAGTCGACGCTCGATCTGGATACGCGCCTGCATGATGTGCTTGGGGAAGTTGAGCGAGCCGTTCACGAAGACCTGCATGCGCGGAGCCAGCCAGAATCCGAGGAAGTTCCCGCTCTCGTAGCCGTTGAAGAGACGCCCCTCGAGCTGGGCATCCTGCAGGAACCAGACCGCATGGGCGTAGCTCTTCGTCGCCGGATAGGGCTCGGCGTAGCGCACGCGCTGCACGCCTCGGGAGATCATCGGCCAATCTCCGTATGAGACGAAGGCCGGCACCAGCAGCACGGCGAGCGCAGCGATCAGTACCGGAACCAGACGCGAACGATCTCCGAAGAACCCACGGACGTGCGCACAGTGCCCGAGGAAGAGCAACGGGAAGATCCCGAGCCACAACAGACGAACCGCGGAGAGAAGACCGACGAGCGAGACCATCGCGAGCGCGGCCAGCGCAAGATCCGCGCCTCGACCCGAGCGCCAGCCGCGCAGCCCCAGAACCGCGGCCACGGGCGTCAGCACGAGCAGGCTCCAGACGACGAGCCACGACAACAGACTGGGCGGCAGGTTCGCCAGCGGCAGCTGGAAGAGCGAGACCGAAGCCCATTCGTCGACGACGACACCCAGAGCAGGCGTCTCGGCGCCGGCTGCCAGGTAGAGCAGATGAGGCCGAACTCCTTCTGGATTCAACAGTGTTGCCAGCAGACCGAACGCCAGCGCCAGGCCAAGGCCAACAGCTCGCGCCCGATCCGTCGCGTCCCTGCGAACCACGGCCGTGATCGCAGCTCCGATCGCGGCTGCGCCGATCAACGTCGGGCCCAAGACGAACGCGCCGTGGGCGTTCACCCAGAAGGCGCAGAGCCCAACCGACAGGAAGATCCGCTGTCGCGAAGGAGGACGCCCGTCCGCGACCAGGATCCGGACGAGGAGTAGAGCTGTCAGCATGCTGAGGAGATGAGGGCGGAGCTGGAACAGGCGATAGGCCGACAGAACGACGAAGAGGCCGGTGCCGAGGTGTGCAAACAGTCGGGAACCGCTCGTTCGTCGGAGCGACGACCAGGCCAGGCCGAGGATCGCGACGACGAGCAAGACGTGGAAGACGCGCAGGCCCGTGAAGCCGAACAACCGCTCGACCCGGTACAGACCGATGTCCGTCAGCCAGGCAGCCGGCTCGGGAGGGCCTATTGCCGTATGCAGCAGCGGGTCTGCGGAAAGCCAGGGCCCGGCCGTCGCGTAGACCTTTCCGAGGGACAGGCGCAGCCAGGTGTCTTCACTGAAGACTGGCTGCCCCGCGGACACGAGGACGAGCGCCACCAGCGCCAAGGCCCCACCGCCAGCAACCCAGCAGGCTCGCGTCAGGTTCCTACTCCCCGGTCCACCGAAAGCGGAAACCTAGACCTATGCGATAGAGCCACGGATCGATCTTGAAGGACCAGTCCGTGCTGTAAGGGGTGGTTGCAAACTGGCCGACCCCACCCTGCGCGGGTGCCCGGAACAGGACACTGCATAAGAAGTTGACCTCTCCCTGGAATTGGAAGCCAGGGGGAGGCTCGAGCACGTTATTCGGACACGACGCACTCGTCGAGGCGGAGAGTCGCACCTTCCGATCCCCGAGCACACGGTATCCACGCGCATCGAGAAAGAGCGAAGTCTGGATCGGACCGGCCTGAACAACCTCCATCTCGAGCTCCAGACCGGGACCGATCGCGTTGAAGGCCTGCGTCGAGCTGTCGTGCAGCTCGACCAGCCGAATGACCGGGATCGGTGCTTCTTTTTCTGACCCCGAGTTCACCCTGGGACCAAAGGGGTGGTCCTGGTCAAACTGGGGTCGCGTGTTGAACTCGTAGGGGGGCTTGAATGCGCGAAGCACTGCGCCAGTCACGTTGACCTCGTAGCGGATCCAGCCGAAGGAGGCCTTCAACATCAACTTCCTGCCGAATAGCTCGGCGGGAACCGCGACACCGATCGCAGCACCGAAGACGCCCTGCTCGACCGTTGCAGTCGTCCTGGCTCCAACGCCGGTGATCCCCTCTTCACTGAAGCAGCCAAAGCCAAAGGGGCAGCTACAACCGTCGCCAAAGCGTCCGTTTCCTCCGACGTTGACGAGCCTCCCGTTGACTGTCGAGATTTCGTGGGGTTCGCAGGGGTTCGGCGGAAAGCCGGGCGGTGACTCGATGGGAATCCGATTGTCCGGCACGTCGAAGACCTTCGGGTCGCCCTCCTTCGCAACATCCAGGTCGGCTCCGAACGTCGGCAAGTACTCGCCGTTCACGAAGAAGCGGATGCCGCCCGGGATCTCGGCTGTCATCAGCTCCGCGTTGACCCCGACGTACGGCGAGACCGCGAAAGTCCGACCGTCGGCGCTCTCCTGCAACGGCCCGATGGCTGCTCCCTCCGCGTCGTCGATCGTGCTGTCGACGCTCGCTTTCTGCCGCTGGACGGTGAAGCCGCTCGTCACCGCCAGGGAGGGCTGCCAGTCACGCAAACGCAGCTCTTGATACAGCCACTCGTAGCCCGGCATCGGCTCCGATTGCTTGCTCTCCTGCTCCGATGCCGCTGACACTTGGAGCGCCGCAAGCACCAAGAGACCTGCAGCCAGCGTCGAAGCTAGATTGACCGGACGAAGCATGGCCGCCTAGAGTGTGGCATGCGCAACCCGCGTGCAATCATGCGGCCGGACAGAATCTACCGAGGGGAGGTCGACGCGAAACCCATGCAGATCCGGGGTCTGCTTCTCACGGGCCTCTTCTTGTTGGCAGCCTGGACGGCCGGGGCTGGGGTTGCGCGGGCCCAGCAAGACTCGACGGACGCTCCCGAGTCGACCGAAGCGGTCCGATCCAGCGAGGCCGAGTACACCCCGGGCATCGAAGAGCGAGTCGTTCTCGCCGGTGAGTCCGAGGGTGCCCAGGATTTCCAGGCCGGCGACTCGGTGAAGGGATTCGACGCCTCCGACCTCGAGGCCCTCGGGGCACAGAACATCGCCGACCTCGCCAAGTTCACCCCAAACCTCGAGATCGTCACAGCCGGCGCGACAACGCCCACCTTCTTTATTCGGGGCGTGGGGCTCAACGACTTCAACGCGAACTCGTCGGGCGCAGTTGCCATCTATCAGGACGACGTGCCGCTGAACGCCGCCGCGCTCCAGCTCGGGACGCTCTTCGACATGGGGGGCGTCAACGTGCAGCGCGGCCCGCAAGGTACCGGCCCGTACCGCAATGCTTCGGCCGGCGCGATCAAGCTCTATGCCCGCAAGCCCTCCGGCGGCTACGGGGGCTACCTCCGCTCGAGCTACGGCAAGTTCGATGCTGTGGACCTCGAGGGCGCGGTGGAGGCGCCGATCTATCAAGACATCCTCTCGTGGCGGGAGGCATTCCGCTACCAGGACCGTAAGGGCTTCGGCGAGAACGGCTGCGGCGGCGCACCTCCCTTCGACCAGCGCGAGATCCTGGGGCCGTTTGTCCTGGACGCCGGCTTCCGAAACAGCTTTGCGATCGACCCCGACCACCCGGCCACCGGTCATGAGAGGTACCTCGCCGCTGTGGCGGCGCTCGGCGTCGATCCGTCCCGCGTAAGGAACCCGGATGAGCGAGGCGGCTTGGACCCGGACATCTCGATCTGCGGCGAACTCGTGGACCGGATCTTCGTCAAGGGCGGCAACGGAACGTCCCCGATTCCGCCAGGCCTTCCGACAGACATCAACAACCAACACAACTGGGCAGCTCGCGGAGTCCTGCGCTTCTTGCCGAGCCTGGACATGGACTGGGTGCTGAACCTGCACGGAGGCCGGCGAGACGAGCAGTCCCGACTCGGACAGTCCATCGGGGTCCGGGGGACGCTCTGCGATCCAGAGCAAGACATCGACGATTGCTCAGGACAGGACCCGACGGCCAGGATCGAAAACAGGTTCGGAGGCCAGGACGGCGGCGAGTATGTGAATCCCGACGCGCGCGGGCTGTTCACCGATTTCCTCGCCGCCGAATTCGAGGCCTGCGGCGCTGCCTGCGTGGGCAACACCCAGCCTCCCATCCGGCAGCGAAAGATCGCCCGAAATGATGCCGGGATCTCCACGGCCAATTACCTCGCGAGCAACTTCGACCCGCTACCCCACCGCGGCGACTACAATCGAGTGGGCCAGACGAAGAACGACGTCTGGGGTGTCTCGCTCCAAGGTAATGTGACCCTTCCAGGCGACATCGAATTCCGGACCGTCAGCGGCTACGACAGCTACGACCGCTTCACGTCGGTCGATCTCGACTTCTCCCCCAACGTGCTGTTCGAGATCACCACCGACGACGACGGCTGGCAGCTCACCCAGGATCTCTCGCTCGGCGCCCACCCCTTCGAGGACATCCCGCTTCATGTTTCGGTCGGCGCCTTCTACCTGATGGAGGAGATCAACGTCGCCATCCAGAACGACTTCGGCATTCTCTCGGTCCTGGCAGTCGCCGGTCGCAACTACACGCAGAAGATCTTCAGCGCTGCAGGCTACCTGCAGGCCGAGGTCGAGTTCTGGGACGACTTCACCCTGGACGGGGGCTTCCGGTACAACTGGGATCGCAAGGAGATCGACTACAGACTGAATCGCGCCATGATCACCCTCGCGACCAATCGAGTGGACGAGTGGCAGGCTCCCACCGGCCAGATCCGACTCACCTATCGGTTCCGCGAGGATACCCACGCGTATTGGAAGTACACCCGAGGCTGGAAGGGTGGCCATTACAACGCGACGAGCTCGCTCAACGAGGGCGTGACCCTCGCACAACCCGAGCAGATCGACGCGTTCGAAATGGGGATGCGGGGCGCCTGGTTCGACGGGCGGGCGGCGCTTGGCCTCTCCCTCTTCTACTACGACTATAAGGACTACCAGCTCTTCGTCGCCGAGGACGGGCCGGGTACTCCCGAATTCAAAGTCCTCAACGCGAGCGACGCTCGGGTGTTCGGCGCCGAGCTCGATTTGAAGCTTCAGCCCCGGCCCGGTACCTACCTGAACGCGAATTTCGGGTGGCTCGAGAGCGAGTTCATCGACTTCGTCCAGATCCAGCTCAGGCAGCAGACGATCGGAGACCAGGCGATCACACTCCGCTCGGTGATCCAGAACTCCGGCCACCGCCTACTCAACTCGCCGCAGTTCAAGTTGAGCCTGACTGCCGAGCAGGAGATCCAGCTGGGCCGGTTCGGCAAGCTGGTTGGCCGCTGGGACGGCGCGTGGACCGACGACAGATACTTCGATGCAACGAGCGGGCGCGGGGTGCCGAACAACCAGGACATCTTGATCCTGCCCGAGAACACGATCGGCCAGAAGGCCAACTGGATTCACAACCTGCGGCTCGCCTACCAGCCTACGGACCGCGTCGAGCTGGCCGCCTGGGTCCGCAATCTGACGAACGAGAACTACAAGACCTTCGCATTCGACGGCACCGCGTTCCGAGAGACCACGATCTACTTCGTCGGCGACCCGCGGACCTACGGGATCTCGCTCGCCGTTCACTTCTAGAAGCCCGACCCAAGACTCCTCGCTAGGGGATCGCGTAGCCGAGGGCGCGAAGCTGGTTGAGCTCGAGCTCCTCGATCTCGCGGGTTGGCGATTCACCCCAGGGCGGGCGCATCTGCAGGTAGGCATCCGCTAGCCCGCGGAGGCGCGCGAGCTCCTCCGGCATCTCTTGGGCCCGGTCGTCGAGCTCATCCGGATCGACACGGGCATCGAAGAGCTGCTCGATCGCCCGGCCCCGCTCTTCGGAGCGAACGTATCGCAACGGCCCGTCTGCGACCGCCAGCGAGTCGACTGGGCGCCGGGTTCGCTGTCCCCAGTTCTGGTCCAGCTGCGCGACGGCGGTGGGATCCGGCTCCTGTATGACCTCTCCGCGTGCTCTGGCCAGGAGCTGTGGCCGCAGGGAGTGCCCGTCGCGTTCGGCAGGAGACGAAAGGCCGATCAACTCGAGGACCGTCGGCCAGACGTCGATGTTGCGCGTGCGCCCTCTGAAGACGATGCCGGGCTCCAGACGAAATGGAAACGACAGAATGAACGGCACCTCCGTCGTCTCCCTGTAGACGCGCCGCGCGTGGCCCTCGATACCCCGCTCCCGAAACGCCTCGCCGTGGTCCGACCCGACTACGACGAGCGTGTTCTCTGTGTATCCCTGGTCTGCGAGATGGGCCATCAACACGCCGACCACCCGATCCGTCCAGCGGATCGAGTTGTCGTAGATGTCCGAATAGGCTCCCCCGAACAGAGCCGTCTCCTCGTCGTAGAGGTACTCGTGGACGTCCATCAGGTGCAGGTACAGGAACCAGCGCTCGTGCCCGTGGACCCGAAGGAACTCGAGCGCCGAGGCCAACCCGTCCTCATCGGTGGTCTTGCGGGTGAGGGTGGGATTCTCGATCCGAACCGAAGGAGGCAAACCTCGGCCGGCGGGCCGGATGTAGACGTCGAAGCCCTGGTCGAAGCCGAAGGTCGGGGCCACCCAACCGTTCCGGTAGATGCCGACGGTACGAAAGCCGGCCTGCTTGAGAAGCTCCGCCGGGAGCTCTGCGGCGTCGGGAATCACGTGGTTGTAACGGGTGATCCCCGTTCGCGCGGGATACAGCCCGGTCCACAACGACGCCATCGAGCACTTCGTCCACGAAGACTGCGACATGTGGCGACTGAAGCGGACGCCGTTCGCGGCGAGTCGGTCGAGCTCCGGGCTCGTATCCCGCAGGTAGCCATAGCTCCCGAGTCGATCGGCTCGCAGGGTGTCGATCAGGATGAAGAGCACGTTCAAGTCGTCGCGCTCGGCGAGTTGCTCGATGTCGTCTGCCGAACCCACGGGCCGTGGGTCCGGATCGCCAATCCGGATATCCACCACGGTCAGGACGAACGCAACCACGAGCACGCCTGCTGCAACGACCCACGGCCAGGGACGATCGAGCAGCGGTTTCGGCATGACGCGCAGACTAGCAGCCCGCCTAAGAACCCTTCGGTCGCCATCCACGTCGCTACGAACCTGGCTGGGTCGGAGCCCTTCGACGGGCAGCTGGAGATGGTTCGATCCGGGCCAGTGACTATACTGCGCGCCGCGCCAATGCCCGCCAACCGCCCTATCCCGCTGCTTCCGGTCCTCACAGCCTGCCTGGCGGTATGTGCAGCAGTGATCGGCTGCGATCCGTCCGATTCCCTCGAACCGATTCGACAGCAACAGGATGCCGGGAACTTCGCAGCGACGATCGGGCCGCTTCGCGAGATCATGAACGACGACCCGGATGATCCCGAGGTGAACTACCTCTACGGGCTTGCACTCTCTCGAACCGGCCAGGCGGGCCTGGCCGAGTGGTCCCTCAGCGAGGCGATGAACGCCCCCGAGTGGCTCGAACGGGCCGGACGGCTGCTCGCATACAATGCGGTCTCCACTGGCAACCATCATCGAGCCATCGAGGTCACCAGCAAGATCCTCGACGGCGATCCCGACAACGTCGACGTGTTGCTCCTGCGCGCCAATGCTTACGCGCGCTCGCGGATCCACTGGGAAGCGGCCCTCACGGACGTCGATCGGATCCTGGAACTCGAGCCCGATACCCCCGAAGCGATGGAGCCGAGGATTCTCTCCCTCCTCGGACTCGAGCGGATCGATGAAGCCGCCGCGGCCCTCGACGAGTTGGGGGAGCAGATCGAGAAGAGTCACATGGGTCCGAACAGCGAGGCCTGGTACTGCGCCACCACTGCCATCTTCGCGGACGACGGCGACCAGGAGGAGCGCGCTCGCGAGCTCTGGGGGGACTGCCTCGAGCGCTTCCCCAAGCACGCGAACGTCGTCACCAATGGGATGAAGTTCTTCGACGCGAGACGCGAGTACGATCGCAGCCAAGAGATCCTCGAGGCGGCCCACGAGGCCGATCCGCAGTCCCGCAGCTACCGCATCCAGCTGGCGAACCGGCTCCGCGTCGCGGGCCGCGCAGACGAGAGCGAGCAGACGCTTCGAGGCGCCACCGAGTCGGAGCATCCCCAGGTCGCGGCCCTCGGATGGTTCGACCTCGCCAAGCACTTCCAGGAGATCGGGAATCACGAGCAGGCGTCCAAAGCGCAGGAACGCGCCGTCACGCTGACGCGCACCACGGGGCTCGCGCATCCACAGCTGCTGCTCGAGTACGCCGACGCCCTGCTGCTGGCGGGGAAGTTCGACGAGGCGCTGGCAATCGCGGACGAGATGAGCCTGGAGGCCCACGTGGCGATGATCCGCGCCCGGGTCGCGCAGGAGCAGGGCAATCCCGCCAAGGCGCTCGAGCACTTCGGGGATGCATTCCGGCTGTGGCCCAACAACCCGTTCGCCCGTTATCACGCGGCACTCGCCTCAGAGGCCGTTGGCGACTTCGACGCGGCCATCGAGGCCTATCGCTACTCGATCCGCGTCGCCCCGAGTGCCACCGATGCCCGCAACCGGCTCGCACGGCTCCATCTCGCCGAAGGACGCCCCTCGGAGGCGCTGCTTCTGCTTCGACTGCGGACCGAGCACGCGCCCCTCGACCTCGAAGGAGAGCTGCTGTCTCTGCGGCTGTGGGCACTGCTCGGAAATGGACCGGCCCTGTTGAAGCAGCTCCAGCGAATTCGAGGCGGTAGCCCCCAACTCCTGGGTACCGCGCTGGCGAGCTCCCTGCAGGGGATTCGAGAGCGGGCAGGTGCCGGGGCCGCTCTCCGCTCGCTGGGCACGTCGCCCGGCGTGGACCTCACGGCACTGGACAACGCGGACGCCCTGCGCGCCGTAGTTCGCCTGTCCATCGAGATGAACCAAGGCGACGAGATAAGACCGACCGTCGAAGAGGCTCTCTCGAAGCACCCCGAGGTGGCCACCTTCCACGAAATCCACGGCCTCTGGCTCGAGCTCAGCGGCGAGACGGACAGCCTGGCTCGCAGCGCCTACCGGGCTGCGATCGAGCGCGATCCCCGAAACCCTGGCGCGCTCTCGGGCCTGGGCCGGCTTGCCCAGACGCCAGACGAGGCACTCGGCCTGTTCGAGCGCGCCGCCGCCGCAAAGCCCCAGGATCCAGACCCGGGCTGGGCTGCGGCACAGACACTGGTCGCAGCCGGGAGATCGTCGGAAGCCGAGGCCCGCCTCGAGGAGTTGCTCGCAAAGCATCCCTACGAGGCCCGGGCTGCCGCCGCGCTCGTCGAGATGCGACTCGAGCGCGGGGAAGCCGACGAACGCACGGCCGAACTCGCCCACAGGGCGGTGCGCTTCGGCCGCAGCATCGAAGCGCTGGACCTCTTGGGCCGCGTGCATCGGCGCCGCGACGAACCCGACCTCGCGGAAGCCGTGGAGGCCCGAGTTCGGGCCCTGCGCAGCGGCAGGCGGGGGGAGGACAGAGCACCTGTTAACTCAACTCAGGATTGAGAACCAAAATTCCACAGAAGTGGAAGAATTTTGCCATCGGCGGTGAACATGACAAATCTAAATACTTGAAATCACTCGTGTTTCAGATAGGCTCGGAACTTGCATTCTACACCAATGGATTTGATCGTTCACGGCGCCTGAACTGGGTGCCGATAGAAGCACATTCCCCAACGGAGGAAGCATTCATGTCATTCAAGGTGTCGATCCTGGGTCTCGCCTGCCTGCTAGTCGCCGTCTTCGCGACCAGCGCGGAGGCACAACGATCCTACCCGTTGACCGGCAATCTCCGCATCCAGATCGGCGACGGGCTTCCGATTCCGATTGGCTTCACGGCGGCCCCGAACGGAAAGGTTCCGGTAGTCGCCGGGGCACGGATCGTGCAGTCCTCCGGTCCCGACCCCAAGAAGATGACGATCCCCCCGGACGCGATGTTGTTCGACGGGCCGCCTTTCAATCTGCCCGTGTACGGGTTGAACTCGAAGGTCTTCCAGGTCCTGACCGACATCACCATCGGGTTCCCGGCCCCGAACGGCGGACCCGGTGGTCTCGGTAGCGGCGACACCTTCATGGCCGGCGGCCGAACGGGTCTCCCGACTGTGACGTGGTGCCCGGGCCAGTCGGTTACCGCCAGCGGGAATCCGGCCTGCACGGATCCCGGAAAGCTCCCGCCGCCCACAGGGGGGAGCCACGCGGGTAACGGCTTCCTGAAATACACTGCTACGGGCGCCCAGTTCGGTGGCGCCATGCGCGGTAGGGGTGCGGGCATCGCTGACATTGCGTTCCCGGCGGCCGTTCCGGCTCCGAAAGCACCGTGCGACCACGCGGCCCCGACCGGTCCGGGTGGGGCACCGTGCGTGGTCATCTTCGCCCTCGCGACCCCCGCTGGTACCGGTGTCGTAGGCGGACCCTTTGGCGTCGCAGACACGTCTGCGGGCACTCCGGAGCCCGCGCCGGGCGGCCTTCGCAACGCCGTGGTCAATCCTGCGGGCGTGGTCCTGAGCGTGACTTCACCTGGCCTCGGTGTGGGTCTCTCGAATCCGGCAACCAGCTTCGGCGGTCCCTGGACGACCGGCATGCTCGAGGTGCACCAATCCGCCGCGGTCGGCTCCGCCGAGATCTTTTTCATGACGGGTAGCGACAACCGCGTGAACGGGGTCGGCACGATCTCGCTCGTTGCGGGTGGGCTCAGCGAGCGGACCGTCAGCGGTCCGAACGCGAACCGCGGATGGCTCAACCTGACCGTCGGCGGCAATACGCCGGGGCTCTCGAGCTGGGGCATCGGCGTCCTCGCGATGCTGCTCACGGGTGCCGGCGTGTGGCGTGCTCGACGCCTAGCAGCTAGCTGATCGAAAGCTGAGCCAGGTAGTAGCTTCCCGGGGCGGGCCGATGACGGTCCGCCCCGGGTTCTTTTTTGGAGGCTCTCTGCTCTCCTCTAGCCGACGCATCCGCACGTTCCCGACCTTCACTCTCGGCTTTCGGCTCGTCCTGCTGGCGTTGGCACTGGGAGCTGTGGCGGCCCTCGCGTGCGCGGACGGGCGGGCGGGGGGCCCCCACCGTGGCATCGAGCAGCTCTGGAGGGACTTCACTGCGCTGCCGAGAGAGCGGGCTCTCGCGATCGCTGGAGATCCCGACGGGCTCTGGGTCGCTGGCGCCGCGGGAGGAGAGCCCTCTCAGGAGGCCGCCGAGGCGCGGGCCCTCGAGGTATGTGCTGGCAAGCGAGCGACTCGGCGCCTGCAGATGCCCTGCCGGCTCTACGCGACCGGCGAAGAGATCGTCTGGCGCGCCTGGTAGGCCGGCCGAGCCCCTCAGCGCTTGCGGCGATTCTCGTCCCCGGCCTTCGCCTTATCTTCCCCGGCCTTCGCCTTATCTTCCCCGGCCTTCGGCTTCCTGTCCCGGGGTAGGACGGTTCTCTTCGGAGGCATGTGGGCCCTCTCGCGCGCTTCCTGCGAAAGCGGCGACCCTGCGATCCAGGCATCGGCTGCGCTCTCGTCCTTCTCGCGCCAACGCCTCGCGATCGTAATGTACGACAGCTCACGCCGGTCCTCGTCCACGATGAGCGCAACCCACGCCATGGCCTCGACGGGCGTCTCCCAGGAGATCCGCATCGAGTACAGTTCGGCAACAGCTCCGAACCAGGGTTCGGTGTTCTCGCGGCCGATCGAGGCTGCCCAAGCATACGCGGCGTCGCCGTCGAGGTAGATCCACCGCCGATATGCATCGCGGACGGCGGCGTCTCGCACCCTGCCGGCGGGGGCATGTGAGAGCCACTGCAGAGCCGCGGGACCATCGTGGGCCGCCCAGCGTTCTCCGATCATCTTCAGCATGTCCGAGCCGAAGGGCCCGTCGCAATGGGCCTCGCAAAAGGCTGCGCCGGCAGCTGGATCGATTTTGGTGAGCTCCGAAGCCATCTGACGGAAGGCGTTCAGCTTGAATTTCTTGGGCTCGTCGGGAATCGACTCCGCCCAGCGCATGGCGGACTCGGCCCCATCCTGCTGGATCTTCTTGCGTGCAAAGACCGACAAGGCCCGCTGCCGCTCGAAGCCTATGCCGAGATTCCGGATGTAGTCCGTCAGACCCGGCTCGCCCGAGTCGAACCAGCCGCGCACGAAGGCGACCTGTAGGGCCTTTGTGTTCAGGCTCGGCGCGACCATGAGCGGAGCGAATCCCTTCAACGCGGCGGCAGGGTCCTGCTTGGCCCACGTCTCCAGGGCCGACATGCCCGCCGCCATGCGCAAACCGGCCGGGGGCCTCGTAAGCGCCCAGCTGAAAGCCTTCGCGGGCTCGTACTTTGCCCACACACGCACCAGGAGCTCCATCTCTGCGGCGCCAACATCGACGGACGGATCGGAGAGTGCAGCGATGGTCCCAGGGATCGCCTCAGGCCCGAGAATGGGCAGTAGATGGGAGAGCTTCTGGATCCGCTTGAAGGGGTCGCGCTCGGAGAGCGCCAGCACGATCGCCCCCTTCGACTCGACCCCCTTCGGCGGAGGCGCGACAGCCCGCGGCTCGGGACCACAGGCAGCGATCGAGAAAGCAAGCAGAAGCCCTGCGGTCACGCAGGGCCCGACAGCCCCATACATCGTCGTCTTCATGACGCGCGAGTGTAAGTTCGGATCCAGCGATCCGCTATCGCGACAGATAGCAGTCGCACGCTGCTTGAGTGAGGATTCTCGACGTGGTCCAAACGGCTGCCCTCGCCCTCACGGTTCTGACCGGCTTCACGGCCCTGGTCTATCAAGTCGCCTGGCAGAACTACCTCGCTGTGCTGCTGGGCTCTCACGCCGAAGCAACCGCCGCGGTTCTCGGGATCTTCCTGGGCGGACTCTCTCTGGGATACGCGCTGTTCGGCCGGGTGTCAGGGTGGCTCGTCTCACGCTCGGCCGAGGCGGGGCGCCGCACTCCGCTCCTCGAGGCCTATGGCCTGGTCGAGGTGGGGATCGGGGTCTACGCCCTGGCCTTCCCCTGGGTCTTCTCCGGCGTTCAGGTGCTCTCGCTGGGGCTGCCCGGATCGGCTGAAGGCGCAACCTTCGCCATCGACGTCCTGCTGACGGTGCTGCTCATCGGTCCGCCGACCCTGCTGATGGGCGGGACGGTTCCGCTGCTCACCCAGGGCCTCTCGCGTTCTCTCGACGACGCCACGCGGCTTCACGCGTTCGTCTACGGGTTCAATACCGTGGGCGCATTCGGTGGTGCCCTCGCCGCCGGGCTGTACCTGATTCCCGAGCTGGGCCTGCGCGACTGCGTCGTCGCGATGGGGGCGGTCAACATTGGGGCCGGGATCGTCTTCATGCTTCTCGGAAGGCTGCCGAGCGCCGCCCGAACATCTGACCCTCGAGGCCAGGGCACCGCTCCCGCGCACTTCCACCGCTATGCGCTGGTCGCGGGGCTGGGCGGCTTCTCGATGATGACGCTGCAGACCGCACTGAACCGGATCGGCGCGCTTTCCCTGGGCGCCTCGCACTTCACGTTCGCGATGGTCGTGGCGGTATTCGTTCTCAGCATCGCCCTCGGAAGCCTTGCCGTGACCGCTCTCCGCGAAATCCGCCCCAGCTACCTGGTCGCATCCCAGTGGCTGCTCGTCGTGATCTTGCTGGCCGCCTACACCTCCGTCCCCGACGCACCCTACTGGGCCTCGCGCGTGCGACTCGACTACCCGGGTGCAGCCGAGAACTTCTACCCCTTCCATCTCCGCATCTTCTGTTGGAGCCTGCTGCTGCTCGTCCTTCCCGTGAGCCTGTCGGGCGCAAGCCTGCCACTCATCTTCCATCACCTCCGACGCGAGGTCGGCGAACTCGGCACGACGGCGGGTCGTCTCTACGCCTGGAACACCTTGGGGTCGCTGCTCGGTGCCCTGCTCGGCGGCTACCTGCTCCTCTTGTGGCTCGACCTCCACCACACCTATCGGATCGCGGTCGGAGCCCTGGCGATCGGCGCCGCACTGCTGACCCACCTCGTCCATCCCCGAACCGCGCGTTGGGCCTACGGAGCGCTCGCGGCCGTGCTCGCGCTGCTCTTCCTCGCCCCTGCGTGGCCAGCAACAAAGCTCACCAGCGGCCTGTTTCGCGGAGCTGCTGTGCGCGATAGCCGCGGGCTCGGGCCCGATGCGTTCATCGAGTGGGGTTGGGCAATCTCGCGGGGGGGGATGGAGATCGCCTTCTACGACGACGATCCGTCCAGCTCGGTCGCGGTGATTGCTCATCCGGACAGGCCGGAGAGGGGCATCGCGGTGATCAACAACGGCAAGTCGGATGGGAAGCTTCCGGGCGATGAGCTGACAATGGGACTCCTCGCTCTCGTGCCCGCGATCCTCAGCGACTCGCCCCAGCGCGCCTTCGTGATCGGATACGGAACCGGGTATACGGTGGGAATCCTTTCGCAGCTTGCAAGCGCACAGGAAGTGGTGGTCGCCGAGATCTCCTCGGGAGTCATCGAAGCCGCACCCCTCTTCGAGCCCTACAACTTCCACGCAGCGGGCAGTGCGAAGACTCGAATCATCCGCAGCGATGCGTACCGTGCGCTGCTTCGCAGCTCCGGCCGCTACGACGTGATCGTCTCCGAGCCGACGAATCCGTGGGTCGCGGGCGTCGAGATGCTTTACAGCCGCGAGTTCCTGCAAGCGGCTCGCAACCGCCTGACGCCGGGCGGAATCTACGTGCAGTGGTTCCATCTCTACGAGATGGACGACGCGACGGTCGCACTCGTCCTCAACACCTACCGACAGGCATTCGAGCGCGTATCGGTCTGGGCGTCCACACCTAGCGACGTCATCATCGTCGGCTGGAACGACGACGAGGCCGTCCCGGATCTCGTCGCGATGGAGCGGCGCTTCGGACAGGACGACTACTCTGGCCTCTTCGCCACCCTCGGCATCGACAGCTTCCCCGAACTTCTCGCCCACGAAGTGATCCCCGCCGGCGCGCTCGCGGGAACCGAGCTCCCGCCGCGGGTCCACACGCTGCTGCATCCGATCCTGAGCCACTCCGCCGCCCAGGCCTTCTTCGCGGGTGAGACCGGGCGGCTGCCAACCACGAATCGCGGCGCGGGCGCTCGCGCCGGCGCCGAGAACTCGCTCGTCCGCCGCTACCTGGCGGGGCTCCCGGAGGGCGCGCGAGCCACGGCTCTCGAAACCATCACGAGAGAGACCTGCGACCACTACATCACCCCGTGTCTCACCTGGACGGCCCGCTGGAGGCATGACGAGCCGGATTCCCCAGCCCTCGCCCGACTCCTTTACGAGCTCCGCAGCAAGAACGCGAGCCATGCCAAGTCGTTTTCCGAGGCCAACCTCCAGCAGATCTCTCCGCTGTTCGGACCGACTGGGATCACCGGTATCCCCCTCTCCTTCGAGGCGGCGACCTGGGTGCTCGACCTCTTCGACCGCTTCTACCACCACGGAGCGCCTTTCGACTCCCGTGGGCTCTTCAACGCATGGAGACGTTGCCGAATGGACCCCCGCTGCGGGAGTGAACTCCCACGAATCCGCCAGATCGGTCTCCCAGCCGAGTAGCAGCGCCGACTCGCCGTGGGTCCTGTATGCTTTTCGAGGGGGGGGAACAGCGGGAGTCGCCAAGATGAGCGCTGGAAACCGCAACCACGAGAAACCCGTTAATCGGCTGAACGCTCTGATCGAGCGCCTGATGCCCCCGGCGAAATCCGACGCGCCGCTTCCCGTCCGACCGGAGCGCTTCGATCGGATCATGGGTGCCCTCGAGCACCTCGACCTCTGGGTCTGCGAGTTCGACAACCACGGCCGCATGGTCTACTCGAGCCCGAACGTCGAGTCCATCCTCGGCTTCTCCGTCGAGGAATGCCTCAACCAGAGCGTGGAGATGCATCCGGATGATCTCGCTTCCATCCTCGACGCCGGCCGCCAACTACGAACGACCGGAGAGCCGGTCCGAAACGTCGCCCGCACCCTGCACAAACAGGGTCA
The DNA here is from genome assembly GCA_046583095.1 of Myxococcota bacterium. Classification (GTDB taxonomy): domain Bacteria; phylum Myxococcota_A; class UBA9160; order UBA9160; family UBA4427; genus JAJDAN01. The sequence goes on from JAYGDB010000078.1 coordinate 34,535, forward strand.
TTGGCTCTGGATCGATAGCTGCATCCTGGGCTGGTATCCGATCGAGGGCGGCGACTTCCACACCATCACGCTCAACCGTGACATCACGGATCTCAAGAACGCCGAGGCCGCCCACGAGGAGAGCGAGACTCGCCGCAACGCAATCGCTCAGGTGAGTTGGGACATGATCAGCGAGATCAATCGGGCCGGAGAACCGACCTACATGTCGCCGGGTTGCGAGGATGTGCTGGGGTACACGGCGAAAGACTTGATGGACTTCTCGGCCTGGTCACTCATCCACCCCGACGACGAAGTGAGACTCGCCCGCGAAATCGAGGAAGAATTCGCAGCCAGCGACACGGGGCTTCGACCGGACCGGAGCATGAGTCGCACGCCGCTGGAGTGCCGACTTCGCCACCGCGACGGCCACTGGGTGTGGCTCGAGACGCTGGGGATTCCGTACACGCGGGCTGACGGCGAGGTCCGCTACGCAGCGGTCAGCCGCGACGTCACCGAGCGACGCGCGGCCGAGGAGACGCGACGAAAGCTCGAAGAGAGTCTGCAGCGAGCCCAGAAGCTCGAGAGCCTGGGCGTGCTGGCCGGCGGGATCGCCCACGACTTCAACAACCTCCTGACGCCGATCCTCGGTGCCGCACGACTCGGGCTGGAGGATCTGCCACCCGATTCGCCGGTGCGCGAACGGCTGCACAAGATCCAGCAGGCGGCGGGGCGGGCCGCTGCGCTGACCAGCCAGATGCTCTCCTACGCGGGCCAGAGCCCACTGCGCGTGGAACGGATCGACCTGTCGGCCTTGGTCGAGGAAATGCAGGCGCTCGTCTCTTCGTCGGTGGCTGGCAAGACGACCTTCGACCTCCAGCTGCAGAGAGATCTTCCGACCATCGAGGTCGAGGCGGCGCAGATCAGCCAGGTGGTGATGAACCTCGTCACCAATGCCGCGGAGTCGCAGAGCGATGGCGCGGGGAAGGTCACCGTGCGGACCGGAGTCGTGGACCTCGACACCCCGCCGGCGGATGCCCTCTTCGCCGACACGATGGAAACGGGTCAACACGTCTATCTAGAGATCAGCGACGCCGGCGCGGGAATGGATGAGGAGACCCGAGCTCGGATCTTCGACCCGTTCTTCACCACCAAGTTCGCGGGACGCGGCCTCGGCCTGGCGGCGGTGGCGGGAATCGTCCGGGCGCACCGGGGCGCCATCGAAGTCGAGAGTGAAGTGGGCCGGGGCACCTGCTTCCGGGTGCTGTTGCCGACCGTTTCGGGCGAGATCCCCCAGCCGAATCTGGAGCCGACCCCGATCAAGGGCTGGAAAACGACCGGAACGGCACTGGTGATCGACGATGACGAGGGCGTGCGGGAACTCGCCGAAGACGTGCTCCGCCGGGCGGGCATGACCGTGCTCACCGCCGGCGATGGCCACGAAGGTGTCAAGCTCTTCAACCTGCACGCGGACAGGATCCGTGTCGTCCTGCTCGACCGTACGATGCCCACCCTGAGCGGCTCCGACACCTTCGATGCAATTCGGGCTACGAAGCCCGACGCGAAAATCGTGCTGGTGAGCGGCTACTCGGAGGAGCGAGTCGCCGAGGAGTTGGCGACCCGCAATCCCTCCGGGTTCCTCAAGAAGCCGTTCATGCCCGAGGCGCTACTGGCACGGGTGCGAGAGGTCCTCGAGGGGTCCGCCTGACGAACACGCTCACGAGCGTGTTGCGGGGCCTGGCACGGAGGCCCACCGCAAGCTGGGCCGCCGGGACGCTCTTCGTCCTGGCGATCGCGTGGCGTCGCTTCCTCGACGGCAGCCACAGCCCCTTCTCCGGCGATGTCGAGCAGTACCACTACCCGGTCAGCTTGGAACTCGCGCGCGCCTGGTCGGACGGCCGCCTGCCCCTCTGGACCGACCGGGTGTATCTCGGTTTTCCGTTCTTCGCCGATCCCCAGACCGCAGCGTGGTATCCCGGCACCCTGCTCGTCGTCGCGCTCGGTCCCCACCTCGGGTACGTCGTCTTCCTGTTCTTCCACTCGCTGCTGGCAGCAGCGGGTGCGACCGGGCTGGCGCGCTCTCACGGCTGCGCGTGGCCGGCCGCCTGGATGTCGGGGTTGATCGTCTCGCTCTGCGGCTACTTCGCCCACGAGATCCAGCATCCCGGTCTCTTCGCGATCCTGGCCTGGGTTCCCACCTGGCTGTGGGTGACCCATCGTGTCTTCCTGAAGCGGACGCCTGGTCGTATCGCAGTGGCCGCAGTCCCGGTTGCAATGATGATCTTCGCAGGCACGCTCCAGGTGCTGTTCGGCGCAGTGATCGTCTACGGCTTCTACGTCGCCGGCCTCGGCCTGGACGCGCGACGCGACCGAGGTGGCCCGGATGCGCTGCGGGGAGTCGCGGCCTCGCTCGCCTCCCCCCTCCTCGGTCTCTGCCTCGCTGCCGTGGTCGTAGTCCCCACCCTCGCGCACTTTCCCTACACCGCCCGGGCCCTCGGCATGACCTATGCGTTCGGCTCCATGGGATCCGTACCGCCACTGCAGCTACTGAGCACCTTCTTCGAGTCGGCGCCGGCGCTGCTCGGCGGCGCTTCCGATTTCGACGCCACATCCTTCTACGTCGGCGCGCTGAGTCTGCCCCTGGCAGTCGTCGCGCTCTCGGGTGTGCGTCGTGTGGTCCCCGTCGCGCTGGCGTTGTGCCTGATCGCAATCGCGGTCGTCGCCATGGGGGAGCACGGCAGCCTCCATCCCCTGCTGTACTCGTGGATGCCGGACGCGCTGGGCGTCCTGCGCGGCATGGGTCGCGCGCTCGGCCCCGGCACGGTGTGCCTCGCGCTGTTGGCAGCCCTGGGCCTTCAGCGCCTCGGAGACCCGACCTCTCCGCTGCAGCGTCTCTTCGCGGCTCTGCTTCTCGTCGCCGCTGCAGCCCATGGCCTGGTTCTCTGGCTGGCGCCGGCGCCGCCCGGCTTCGCGAGCCTGGGTGGAACCCTCGTCCTGGCGGCGGCTTTCGGGTTGTGGATCGCGAGCCGGCGCCGCCCGCAGCTTCTCCAGCCCGGCCTCGCCGCCCTCGTGGTTCTCGACCTCCTCGCCTTCAGCCCGCTCGACGATGTCCTCCGGGAAGCACCCCCGCCGCCCAGCCACGAGCACCTCGCGGGGAGCATGCCGGTGCTCGCCGATCTCGGCGCGGGCCTCTACGGAAACCCGGACGAGCGGATGCTGCTACTCGGGTTCGGTCCCAGGAACCTGCCGCTGATGCTGGGTCCCGATGGCGTCGGCGGCTACAACCCGCTCGTCCCGCTGCGCTACCTCGATTTCGTCAACCTGGTCGAGAACCACCGCCTGTTCGACCGACGGCCGCTGAATCGCTTCGTGCACTTCGACCAACCCCAGCAACTCGGAGCCGGCCTCGTCGATGCCGCGGCGATTCGCTTCGTGATCAGCCCGGCCCCTCTCGATTTCGAAGGCCTGCACCTCCTGAAGGAATACCCCAAGCACCCCCTACGCAAGCTCAGCCCATACCTCTACGAGAACCAGAACGCGTTGCCGCGGGCCTACCTCGCCTATCGGACCCAACGCGCGACAACCAGCGAAGACCTCGAAAGACTCCTGACATCCGGCTTCGACGGCCACTACGCGACCGTCGTCGAAGCCGAGTCGGAGCCGCTCGATGGCCCCGCCGAGATCGAAGCGGTCGAGATGATCCGCGAGCGCCCGGAGGTGCTGCGCTTCGAGGTCGCGCCCGAGCACCCCGCGATGCTCGTCGTTGCCAATGCCTGGTATCCGGGCTGGCGCGCATGGGTGGATGGAATCGAGTCCCCGGTTCTGCGGGTGAATGGGCTCTTCCGAGGAGTTGCACTGCCAGCCGGAGCGTGGCAGGTGGAGATGCGCTTCGAGCCCTGGAGCTTCCGAGCCGGCGCATTCGTCTCCATCGCCGCCGCCGTCCTGCTCGCAGCCCTGCTCGTCGCGGGGTCGAGAGCGGCTCGCCGCGCAATGCCGCTTGACCTCGAACACCGATGAAGTGGTAGCATCGACGTTGACTCCGCAACCCACAACGAGGAGCAATCCCATGCCCGGTCCCCAGATCAACCCCGGCGACATCATCAACTGGCCGATCCTCAAGATCCTCTATCGCAGCGACAAGGATCGGGTCGCAGCGCTACTGCCGCCGGGCATCGAGCCGGGCGACGAGCCGAACGTCCACCTCAACATCTACTGCGTGCCGGTTCCGGACGAACCCGAGTACGGCGTGCTGATCAGTGTCGATGCCGACTACAAGGGACAGAAGGGCATGTACACCCTCGGGCTCGGAATCGACCAGGAGGCCGCGATCTTCATCAGCCGGGACATGAACGGCCAGCCCAAGTTCCCGGCCGAGATCGCCTACTACCGGATGCTCGACCAGGTGACTGCGCGCTGCAGCCACCAGGGTTACACGTTCCTCGAGTTCAAGGGCAAGGTGAAGGGCCCGGTCGAAATCCCGGCCGAGTACACGGAAGACGAGTGGTGGATCAAGGTATCCCGAGCCGTCGGCGGCGCCGAGAAGAGCTACGACTTCCCGCCCCATGTCGTGAAGGTGCACAGCACCTACGGGACCCAGCACCTCGAAGAACTCGAAGGCACTCTCAGCCTGGCGGCGAGTCCCTGGGACCCGATCGCCGAGTTGTTGCCGCTGCGCGAGCAGATCTCTGCGCACCTCGATACGCCGAGCTTCTTGGGGCGCGATATCACCCTCGAAGGCCCCCTCGATCCCGAAGCCTTCTGGCCGTTCGTCGACACGATCGGCGGATCCCGCTGGCCGGGCACGATGGGAGGCCCGAAGCGCTAACGCGAGCGCTCGATCCCGTCTCGAACCCGGTTCTCCAGCTGCTCCTGGCGGCCGGAGACCGGCTCGGGGCTCGTCGTCGATTCGCGCGTGCGCTGCCAAAGGTCGGTGAGACTCTGCTTGCCGTCGAGGATGTCGCGACCGAGGGCGTCGGCCCAACCGGCGTAGCGCTCCTCCACCGCGCGCACGAGAAGCCCCTCCTCGAGGATGTGCGAAGCAGCGACCAGTGAGCGTGCCAGGGTGTCCATGCCGCCGATGTGGGCGTGGAACAGGTCATCGGGATCGATCGACTGGCGCCGGAGCTTGGCATCGAAGTTGAAACCGCCGGTCCCCAGACCTCCGGCCTTCAGGATCTCGTAGAGGGCGAGGCTCATCTCGAGGACGTCGTTCGGGAACTGGTCGGTGTCCCAGCCGTTCTGGGGGTCGCCCCGGTTCGCGTCGACGCTGCCGAAGATTCCGTTCGCGATCGCGAAGGCGATCTCGTGCTGGAAGCTGTGTCCCGCCAGCGTGGCGTGGTTGACCTCGATGTTGACCTTGATCTCGTTCTCGAGGCCGAAGGCCTCGAGAAACGCCAGGACGTGGGCGACGTCGTGGTCGTACTGGTGCTTGGTGGGCTCGTGCGGCTTGGGCTCGATCAGGATCGTGCCCTCGAATCCAATCCGGTGCTTGTGCTCGACGACCAGCCGCATGAAGCGGCCGAGTTGCTGACTCTCGCGAGCGAGATCCGTGTTGAGGAGCGTCTCGTAACCTTCGCGCCCTCCCCACAGCACGTAGTTGGCGCCGCCGAGACGCTGGGTCGCCTCCAGCACGTGCTTCACCTGGGCGGCCGCGTACGCGAACACCTCCGGGTCGGGATTCGTCGCCGCACCCGCCGCGTAGCGGGGATGGCCGAAGAGGTTCGCAGTGCCCCACAACAGGCGAACACCGGTCGACTCCATCCGAGCGGCGATGCGGTCGACGATGCGGTCGAGGTTGTCGCAGCTCTCCCGGAAGGACGCGCCCTCGGGTGCCACGTCCAGGTCGTGGAAGCAGAAGAAGGGGACACCGAGCTTCGAGAAGAACTCGAAGGCGACGTCGGTCTTGTGCTCCGCCTGGGCGAGGGCTTCTCCATCGGTCGCGAGCCAGGGTCGATCGAAGCTGCCGTCCCCAAAGACGTCGCTGCCGGGCCAACAGAAGCTGTGCCAGTAGCAGACCGCCACGCGAAGGTGATCCTGCATCCGTTTACCGAGAACGAGTCGATCCGGGTCGTAGTACCGGAAGGCCAGGTCGTTCTCCGAGTCGGGTCCCTCGTAGGGGATCCGCTCGATGTCGGAAAAGAAAGGCTCGGACATGACTCAGATCTCCTCGCTGCTGGAGGTTCTCGGTGACGGAGCGTCGGCGTCGAGGCAGATCCCAGCGGGCATCAGGAGCGCGCCTCGCAGTCGAGCAGCACGCGGTGGGGAAGCCAGTTCCGCGTCACGGGGACGCTGCGCGGCGAACAGCCGGGAGCCTGGATCAGGAGCCTCGGCGAGGGAGCCTGCGGGCTTTCCGGCTCCGCACACCTCTCCGGGCGCTGCTCTTCGAACGGCGTGAGGAAGCGGAAGCCACCGGCGCCAGAGACCTCGACCCGTTGGGGAGGCGCATACCGGTGCTCGCCAACCATCTTGGCGTCGGGGAGCGCTACGAAGCCTGTCCGCCCGAGATAACCGACCGTCCCCTCGATGCTCACGAGGATCTGCTCCGCCTTCCACACCTCGCAGGGATCGACGAACTCGGTCTGCTCCAGGGGGAAGATGCGCATCATCCTCTCGAGAATCCAGGATCCATCGATCAGCTGGATCATCGTGACGAAGAGACCCGCCGTGACGATCGTGCCCAGGGTCGCTGCGAGCGCCCAGCGCACGACGCCGTAAGAGAGGAGCGATCGCCTTCGCGAGGGGGGACCGGTCGGGCCGTGCATGCAGCGACTATAGTGAAGCTCGTTGGACACTATCTCGTGTCGAGTCAGCGAGCGTGTCCTCCGCGGTCCAGCCCAGCAGACGGCTGCACGGCAGGTTAGACTCGACGAGTGCCCCGTCAGGACATCGATGCACTCGCAGCAGGCCTCGAATCGGTCGTGAAGGAGCGGATCCCCGGCGCGTCCGGCGTATCGGGGCTGCAACGACTGTCCGGAGGCGCGAGCCAGGAGACCTGGTCGTTCGATACCGAAACCCGCGACGGAAGGCTGCCCCTGATCCTGCGCAGGCGGGCACGTGGACAGACCCAACAAGCGCTCGGCGGGGCCATCGACCTCGAGCGCGAAGCCGAGCTCCTCGCTCTCGCTGCCGACGCCAAGCTGCCCGTACCGGTGGTTCGATGCGTCCTCATGCCCACAGACGACCTGGGCTCGGGCTTCGTCATGGAGCGCCTCGAGGGCGAGACCATCCCACAGCGAATCTTCCGGGACGAAGCACTGGCCGACGTCCGGCCGCGGCTCGCCCGGCAGTGCGGCGAGATCCTGGCGGGCATCCACGGGATCGCCCGTGACTCACTACCCGAGCTGCCGGTCGCCCCGGCAGAAGCGCAGCTCGAGCAATACCGCGGGATCTACGATGGCTTCGACGACCCGCATCCGGTCTTCGAACTCGCCTTCCGTTGGATCGAAGAGAACCTGCCCGAGTCGGTCGAATCGAGCCTGGTTCACGGGGATTTCCGCAACGGTAACCTGATGATCGACACGACCGGCGTGCGCGGCGTGCTCGATTGGGAGCTCGCCCACGTCGGCGACCCGATGGAAGACCTCGGCTGGATCTGCGTGAACTCCTGGCGCTTCGGCCGCATCGACTCGCCAGTCGGCGGCTTCGGCTCCCGCGAAGAGCTCGTAGAGGGATACGAGTCGGCGGGCGGCGGCACGGTGGATCTCACGCGCGTTCGCTTCTGGGAGGTCGTGGGAGCCCTCAAGTGGGGCGTCATCTGCACGATGATGCTGTTCGGCTTCCGGCACGGACCGGACCGTTCCGTCGAGCGCGCCGCGATCGGACGCCGGACGTCCGAGACCGAGATCGACCTGCTCGAGCTGATTGCACCGTGAGGCCGCCATGTATGATCCGCCCACCACCGCCGAACTCGTCACCGCCGTCCGGGAGTTCCTCGAAGAGCACGCGTTACCGAACCTCGAGGGACGCAACGCGTTTCACGCCCGCGTCGCCGCGAATGCCCTGGCCATCGTCGCGCGCCAGCTCGAGCTGGGCCCCGAAGCGGAGGCAGCCGAGCAGCAGCGACTCCAGGCCCTGCTCGGCACGCAAGGCAGCCTCGACGAGCTGAACCGCGAGCTGTGTCGGAGGATCCGAAACGGCGATCTCGCCATCAACGACGCGGACCTCGTCGCCCACCTGCGCACCACCACCCTCGACAAGGTCGCGGTCGATCAGCCGAAGTACTCGGGCTACCGCAGGGCTCTCGAGAAGCACCGGTAACCCCGAACATCGCGGCTGGATGAGCGGGCGCCCGAGGATCTGCCCATCTACCTATACTGATCGCCTGGTCGAAAGGAGAACCGATGGCCCGCTTGAGTCAGCTCAGTCGCTCGGTAGAGGGAAAGGTGGTGCTCGTCACGGGTGCGGCAAGCGGGATGGGACGCGCCACCGCGGAGCTCTTCGCGGACGAGGGCGCGAAGGTGATCGTCACCGACCTCACCCTCGAGAGCGCCGAGCTCGTGGCGGCCGGAATTCGCGAGGCCGGGTGCGAAGCCAAGGCCTGGGCGCTCGACGTCGGCGACCCGGACGCGATTGCTCGGGTCGTCGCCGAGGTCGCGAGCGAGATGGGTGGACTCGACATTCTCGTGAACAATGCCGGCATCTCGACGAGTGCCCCCGTCGAGTCCGAGGACTACGACGCAGCGCTCCAGAAGTCCTACGACGTCATGCTCACCGCCCATGCCCGGCTCGTCCGCCACGCGCTTCCGCATCTCAAGCAGAGCGGCGAGGGACGCGTGATCAACATCGCCTCCACCGAGGCGCTCGGCGCGAGCCGGGGAGCTGGACCCTACACGGTCGCAAAACACGGCGTCATCGGGCTCACGCGATCGCTCGCGATCGAGCTCGGAGCGCACGGCATCACGGTCAACTGCATCTGCCCGGGCCCGATCCTCACCGGCATGACGGCGGGTATCCCCGAAGCAGCCCGCAACAAGTTCGCCAGGCGTCGCGTCCCGCTCCGGCGCTACGCCATCCCGGAAGAGGTGGCGCACATGACGCTCAACCTCGCACTCCCGGCGTCGTCCTACGTCACGGGCGCCACGATTCCCGTCGACGGCGGCCTCACGATTCAGAACACCTAGCAGGCGGCTGGACTACCGGAGCATTACTCCGGCGCGTGGTACCAGATGGGCGACGTCCAGGCGCGCTCCTGGATCGTCTTCGGGAAGCGTTCGTCGCAGCAGCCTTCGAGACCGGAAGGGACCGTGCGCACATCCGCGCAGTCGACTCGCGCCGTCGCACACAGGTAGCCGTTCCAGCGGCACGATGGGTTCTCGACGACCCGAGCGTAATAGAGAGCGTGGTGACCGGCATCGAACTCGGGATCGCTCCACACCTCGCACAGCGAGTCGCTGCCGGAGCCCCGGGGCTCGCAGGTGGCGAGATCGACCGAGGCATCACCGCCCGCACCCGCCACGTCGAAGACACGAACCCGGGACTGCCCAGCGTCCTCCCAGGCCTTCACGATCTGGATACGCCCGAGCAGACCGCCCGGTGAGCCGGGGACTCCCGGATCCCGTAGCGCCGAGACGGCAAAGCGGGGCGGCCCTGCGCCTCTCGGGGGCACGGGCAGATCACCGCCCATCGGCACGCCACCCGCGTAGCCAGCGGCTGCGAAGTCGGGGCGCTCGCACAGGCCCTCGTCGTACCCCCAGCCTCCGAAGAAGCGAACCCGGATGCGGGGACCGGTCGTCCCGTACGCCTCGCGCCGGTGCATCGCCTCGAAGAGCGCGTCCCGCGAGTTCTCCTCCGCCCAGAGTACGGCGAGACCGCCCGGGTTGTACCAGAGCGACTCGGGCATGGCCGGTGTCTCGAGTCGGTGGGTGACGATGCCGGCGGCGTGGCCGACGAAGTCGCGCTCGTCGACGAGGCCGGCGGCGCCGAGGTGGGTGTCGGTCGAGCCGATCAACCCGAACGCGAACGGGTTGACCCCGAGGCGCCGCTGCTGCACCAGACCCTCGGCGAGCGCCTCCCGCGTGTAGGTGAGGGGTGGGATCGGCGTACCGCCGAGGACGCCGGTCGATTCCTCGCCGAGCTTCGCGAACGGCAGCTTCTCGTACGCGCAGAGCTCGTCTTCGGACGTCACGCCGCACTCCGAGTCTCCCTTGTGCTGGGTGATCTCGACGAGACGCTCGAGTCGCGCGCGTCGCTCGGCGTCTTCACGACGAATCGGCTCGCCGTCTTCCCGAACGATGCGAAAGAGCTGCCCGTTGCTGACGTTCGAGTTGTGGGGGATCGCGATCACGTCACAGCCGTCGCCCCGGTCGAGACATTGGGCGACCAACGCCTGCCACAGCCCCTCGGCGGTGGGCGTATCGATGAAGTTCGTCGGGACGGCCTGGTGCTTCTCGTTTCGGAACACGACGTTGCGGTGGATCTTCTGTCCCTGCGGCATGCCCGTCCACTCGTAGCCGATGAAGCTCGTAAACGAGCATGCGGAGGTACGGTCGTAGGCGTGCTCAGCAGCCTCGACGGTCTCCTGCCACGGACCCTTCGCGGCTTCCGTGCAGCGTGAGCCGTCGTCGCCACAAAACGAGTAGCGCGGCGCACCGACCGAGAAGAAGATGCGGCTGTTCACCGTCATGTATCCGAGCTTCGGAAATTTCCGGTTGATCCAGCAGATGAGCGAGTCGTGGCCCACAGCCGTCTGTGCCCCGCAGATGTAGGTCTCCCCGAAGAGCTCCGCGTGATCGGTCATCACTGCAAAATCGAGTGGGCGCGAGAGCTGGAGCTGCCGCGCCGGCCGGCCCTCGGCGTCGTAGGGCTGCATGCCGATGGCTTCGCCCTTTGCGAAGCGGTAGGCGTCCGCGGGGCGTGCCCGGGTGCCCTGGCCCCACGCATCGAACGAGAGTGCCGTGTGGACGTGGGTGTCACCGAAGAAGGGCTGCCGTTGCTCGACGTGGCTCGTGCAGGCTTCACGCGACTCGGTTCGCTCGAAGGACCCCGCGCTCGTCGCTACGAGGGTTCCGAGCAGCACCGCGAGACTCCAGCGGAGAGCCGCGCCGGCCCGAGTCATCGATACAGCTCCCACAAGCCCGCGTGCGCCGACTCGTGGTGGAACTGGCTGTCGTAGAGGGGCGCGAAGCTGGCGGCCCCGAGCAGGCACACGGCCAGCGCACCCACGACCCCGGCCCGTCCTCGCGGCGACAGCCGGTCGAGGACGAAGCGTCGAACCAGCCAGGTCACCCCTACGAGCAGGGCTCCGTAGACGGCCACATGCCCGACGATCAGCCCCGCGAAGAGACCGACCATGCCCCCCGCGCCTTCCTGGACAATCACCGCGAGCAGCACTACGGCCAGCTGTGCGTAGCGCGCGACGGGAACGAAGCTCCCGTCCAGTCCGAAGAGCGGAACCGGAATCGTGAGCACGGTGACAGCGAGTAACGCGACGGCCGCTGCACGGGCACTCACCGCAGATCGACCTTTGACCCGATCCCGGGGCACTTCATGGCGAACTACTCCGGCTGCAAGGCGTTCAGGCGATCCACTGTATCGAGATAATCCTCGACGATGTCCATGATGACCTCGCGAGACGAGCGCACCTCGTTCATCATGCCAACCACCTGGCCGACGGGATTGAAGGCAACGGCCTGGGCCTGGGGAGACGACGCGTAGCGGCTGGTTCGAACGATGGCATCCATCGTCACCATGTTCTGGAGCGGCATACCCAGAGGATCGGGCGTCTCATCCGCAGCCCACGCCTCGGTCCAGTCGTTCTTCAGCATGCGGCAGGGCTTGCCGGTGAACGAGCGCGACCGCACCGTGTCCTGGCTCGTCGCATCCAGGTAGGACGCCATCTGGGCCGGCGGACACTCGGCCTCCCGAACGGTGAGCCACATGGATCCCGTCCAGATGCCCTGCGCACCCATCGCGAGGGCTGCAGCCATCTGGCGCCCGGTCCCGATGCCCCCGGCCGCCAGGACCGGAACCGGCGCGACGGCCTCGATGAGCTGCGGCCACAGCACCAGGCTTCCGATCTCACCGGTGTGCCCACCGCCCTCAGTTCCCTGCGCGATGATGAAGTCGAGCCCCGCGTCCTTGTGGCGAACGGCCTGGTGAACCTTGCCGCACAGCGCGCCGATCAGCCGTCCGCTCTTCTTGACCCGCTCGACGACCTCGGGCGGCGGCGTGCCCAGGGCATTCGCGATCACGCGCACCTTCTCGTGCTGCAGCGCAACGTCGAGTTGGGGGGTCGCCGTCGCGAGGCTCATCCCGAGCAGCTCGTGATGCGCCTCGTCGGACGGCACTTCCGGCACCCCGTGATCGGCGAGAAGTTTCGCGGCGAACTCTCGATGCTGGGGCGGGATCGCAGCGCGAAGCTGCTCTTCGAGCTTCGTGGGATCCATCTCGTCCATCCCCTCGTATTTCTGGGGGATGACGAGATCGACGCCGTAAGGCTTGCCTCCTACGTGTTCGTCGATCCACCTGCACTCGACGTCCAGCTGCTCCGGTGAGAAGCCGACGGCGCCGAGCACGCCGAAACCGCCGGCGTTCGAAACGGCTGCGACCACGTCGCGGCAATGGGTGAAAGCAAAGATCGGAAACTCGATCCCGAGTTTCCCACAGATCTCGGTATGCATAGGCGAGGCTCTCTTCCTGTGGCTGAAGGTTCCTGGATAGGGCGTTTCGGGTCGCGTAGAGTGCCCGAGGCGGTCGAGTGCTGGCAACTAAAAGCCGCGCGCGAGCACTGAGACCCGTTTCGGATCACACTGTAGCGCGCCGACCTGCACGGGATGCCAGCGCTTCGGTTATGGTGGCGTGATGACGCAACCCGGCGCGGAGCTCGTGGAGCGTGCCAGAGGTCTGACGGCCCTCCTCGCGAAGCACGCTGCAGAGGCCGAACAGCTGCGACAGCCCCACGACGCGGTGATCGCGGCCCTCGAGACGTCTGGGATCTTCGAGCTGATGGTCCCCCGCTGCTACGGGGGGCGCGAGCTGGATCTCGACACCTACGTCGAGGTCGGGCTCGCGCTGGCCGAGGGCGACGCGTCGATGTCGTGGGTGGCCACCTTCTACATCGAGCACAACTGGATGCTCTGCCAGTTTCCGGAGACGTTCCAGCGCGAGCTCTTCGCGAACCGCAGCTATGTACTGGCCCCTGGCAGCGTCTCGATGGGCGGCGTCGCCGAGCCGAGCGAGGCCGGATTCAGGCTGAAGGGTCGCTGGGGCTGGGCGACGGGCGTCGTGCACAGCGATTGGGTGCTGGTGGGCGGTCGGGTCAACCGCGAAGACGAGGCCGTCGACCTGCGACTCTTCGCATTGCCGAAGTCAGAAGTCGAGGTGCCGGACACCTGGTACGTGGATGGAATGTGCGGGACCGGGAGCCACGACATCGTCATCCACGATCAGTTCGTCCCGGAAGAGCGATCGGTCTCTTTTCTCGAGATGCTGAGCGGCGCGGCTCCGGGCTCGAAACTCCACGAAGGCCCTCTCTACCGGACGCCGATGATTCCGATCCTTGCCCTGGCGGCGTCGATGCCCGCGGTCGGGCAGGCGCGGGCAGCCGTGCACGGCTTTCGGGAACGCATGCAGGAACGGGTCCTGTACGGGACCACCACGAGGCAGTCCGAGAAGGCCACGGCCCAGGTGCGCCTGGCACGCGCCGAGATCGAGGCACGCGAGGCCGAGGACCTCCTCCGAAAGGTCGCCGCCAACGTGATGGAGCTGCGCGAGCGTGCGACACCCGAGGATCGGAACCGCTGGGTGGCCTCCCTCGCGTACGCGGTCGACCGCAGCAAGCGGGTGATCGGGAGCATCGCTGAGGCCAGCGGCGCCAGCGCGCATCTTCTCACGCATGCACTCCAGCGAGCGAAGCGCGACGTGGATACGCTCTCCAGCCATACGATCTTCGACCTGGATGGGCGCTTGGAGAGCTACGGACGAGTATTGCTCGGGCTGGAGCCGAACGGGCCCTTCTGACTCGAGCGAACCCGTCGACTACCAGCGATCCCAGTGCAGCACGTCGTCGAGGGGCCGGCGCCTGACGGGGCCGAAGGCGCGCTCCGGCCAGCCCAGGGCCACCATCACGCCCAGGCTCACCTCGTCGGGCAGGCCGAGTTCGGTGCGCACCGTCGACTCGATCAGCGTGTGAAATGTCGTGAAGGTCGTTCCGAGACCCAGCGAACGTGCGGCCACGATCAGGTTCTGGGCAGCGGGATACACCGCGGCTCCCACCAGCTCGGCGTCGCGCCCGTCCGAGACGCCGCACACGAAGATGTAGACCGGAACCCTCTCGAAGGTCTCGAGCAGCCGGCTCACACCGGTGTACGTGCGCTGGACGACCGGGTCGGACTCCTTCGCGGCAATCCCTTCGATCACCGGACTCATCACCTCGCGCAGCGCTTCGCCGATGCGCGCCTTTGCGTCCGCGGCCTGGAGCACGACGAACGCCCAGGGCTGGCTGTTGCGCGGACTCGAGGCCCGGGTGGCCGCGTGGATCAACTTGCGGATCGTATCCTCGGGTACCGGGTCCGGCTTCAGGTATCGCATCGCCCGACACGTCTCCATCGCTTCGAAGACGTCCATCAGCTTCGACCCCGGGATGTGCTGCGAGAGGGCTCACGCACGATCTGGCCCAGGTCCCGGGTGATACCCGAGTTCGGCAGGACGAACAGACCGTCGGCCTCGGCGACGACACCGTCTCCATCCCGCAGAGCGCCCCGGACAGTCACCTTCCGCCCCTTCTGCTCGCGGATCCGTACCTCGAAGAGCAACCGCGTGAAGAGCGGCGTCGGCCGCCGGTACTGCACGCTGAGAGACGCCGTCATCGCCGGCAACCCGAGCGCCAGGTTGTGACAGCCGAGGATCTGGTCGAAGAAACCCGCGACGTGGGCCCCGTGCACGCAACCGGGCGGCCCCTCGAAGACCACCCCGAAGGTCACGCTGCCCGTGGTCACCGCGTCCTCGGTCTGGATCTCGAAGTCGGCCGCGAGGGGGTGATAGGGCGGGAGCATCACGCCATCGATGAAGTAGGGGCGTGCGTCTTCCGGCTCGTCATCGCGTCCGAGCCGGAGGGCATCGCTGCTACGCGCTGAAGTCGCGAGTCGTTCGGCAATGACGTCGAGCTGGGCCCGCGCCCGCTCGAGTTCATCGGGTGCGTCGTCGATGCGCAGCATCGCGTCCACCAGCGAACGAACGCTGCCACCGAGTGCGACCAGCTCCGGCGATGCCACCGAGCCCAGTCCGTTCAGCGTTGTCTTCTTCGACTTGTTCGTCATTGGAGTCCGCGCGCCGGGTTCTAGACCTCCCGGTAGAGCTTCTCCCTCGCACGCACTGGCTCGAGCAGGCTCAGGTCGTTCTCCTCGATCTCGTAGCCCAGCGGGTGCGGCGGCCGCGGCGGCAATCCGAGCGCCTCGAGGGTGGCGGCATTCTGGTAGTAGCCCTGATAGGCCTGGAACACCAGCAGCGGCAGGAAGCCGGGCTGGCTGCCCGCCAGCTCGTTCAAGGCACCCACGCGCTGGGGCGGATCGAGATCGTCGAAGCCCGCGTCGATCAACGCGGAGAGTCCGGCTGCGACGACCGGCAGGAGGTCCGTCGCCTGCAGGACGTGCTCGGCGACTCCGATCTGGCCCGCTGCCGGCATGCCACGCTGGCGGCTCGCAGGAATGATCGTATCGAGAACGTTCACCAGGGTACGGGTCTGTGGGTCCGAGAGCACCTTGCACTCCGTTTCTGGGCCGAAGGCCCCGTTCAATCGAAGAGGGTCGCGAGGTTCTTCTTGATGTTGTCTGCGATATAGAGAGACAGAGCCTGGATCGTGTTCGTCGGGTTCACCGCGCCGGCCGTCACGAAGATGCTGCCGTCGATGATGAAGAGGTTCTTGACGTCGTGGCAGCGGCCCCACTCGTTCACCACCGACGTGCTCGGGTCTCGCCCCATGCGCGCCGTCCCCATCAGGTGCCAGCCGGCCGGCTCCAGGGGCGCGTTGGTGAGGGTCGTCTTCGCGCCCGACGCCTCCAATACCTCGCGTCCGCGGGCAACACTGTGCTCGAGCATCTTCCGGCTGTTCTCGCCCAGGCGATAGCTGATCTTGGGGCAGGGAATCCCGTTGCCGTCGGTCAACTCCGGGTCGAGGGTCACCGTGTTGCAGGCCTCGGGAAGGTCCTCGCAGATGATCACCATGCCGGCGCTGCGGTCGAATAGCTCCGCGTATGCCTCGTGGTGCCCCTCACCCCACGGCACCTCGCCCGTGGACATCCCGGCAAGCGCGGTGGCAACGGCCCCGCGCCCGCGCAACATCTCGAACGAGTAACCCCGCACGAATTCGCGAGCAGGGTCCGTCTCGTAGAACTCCTGGCTCATCAGGCAGCAGCCCGTCGGGCCCTTGTAGCCTTCGAGGGGCTCGTCGAAGATGCCGGTCACCATCGCGTAGGGGTGAAACATGAGGTTCTTCCCGACCAGGCCGCTCGAGTTCGCGAGACCCTCCGGGAAGAGCTTCGACTTCGAGTTGAGCAGCAGCCGGGGCGTGCCGACGCCGTTGCAGGCGACGACCACCACCTCCGCCTTCTGCTCGTGGAGGTTGCCCTCGGCGTCGTAGTAGAGAACGCCGTCCGCCATGCCGTCTTCGCGGACGCAGATCTCCTGCACCCGACAGCAGGTGCGGACCTCGACGCCCTGCCTGACTGCGGCGGGCCAGTAGGTCACGTCCGTGCTCGCCTTCGCTCCCTGGGCACAGCCGGTGATACAGGGGCCCAGGTTGATACAGGGCGCCCGGCCGTTGTGCTCCTGGGTGGCGATCGCGCTGTCCGACGGCCACCAGTGCCAACCGAGCCGGTTGAAGCCGCGGGCGAGAGTGTGACCCAGCTTGCCGAAGGGGACCGGCGGAAGCGGGACCTGCTTGGGCGGATACGCAGGGTCCCCGGCCAGACCCGCAGTTCCCATCATGCGGTCATTTTCCGCGTAGTAGGGTTCCAGGGTCGCGTAGTCGAGCGGCCAGTCGTCTGCAACACCGTCCAGGGTCTTCACCCGGAAGTCCGAAGGGTGCAGCCGCGGGAAGTGGGCGGCGTATAGGATCGTGCTGCCGCCCACCGCGTTGAAGTTCGAGATCTTGATCGGCGACTCGGAGTCGTTGATCGGGTAGTCGGCCGGACGCCCGCGCGCGTTCGGGCTCAGCCCGAAGTCGCCGAAGCCACGGCTCTCCCAGTCGAGACCGGCACTCGGGTACTGGGCGGGGTCCATCCAGTCGCCCTGCTCGAGACACACGATCCTCATGCGCGTGTCCGAGAGGCTCCAGGCCAGCGCAGCACCGGACGCACCGGCGCCGATGATCAGTACGTCGACCGGGTCGCTCGGCATGCGAGAAGCCTAGAGAATGCCCAGCATGGGCGCTCCCGACGAACGAGCAGCGGATCCGGAGGATGCTCGGGCGCGAACTCTCGAGATCGAGAGAGAGCTAGACTCGGGATTCGGAGAAACGCAGCGCGTCTTCGAAGAAGCCCTCTTCGGCGTCGGCCAACAAGGCTACGCAACGGCCCGCCTCTTCGAATAGCGCGGGCTCGCAACTCTCGCGCTCGCTCTGGTCTTTCAGGAGTGCGGCGACCTCGCGCCAGCCAGCGGCGATCTCATCCATCCGCGCGGCCGGAAGCACGTCGGACAACCCCGGCACGTGCAGCGCGGACTCCCGCAGGAAGTCCGCGTACAGGGAGCGGAAGAAACTCCCGCCCGCGCCGCGCTTGATGACGACCTGGTATCCGAAACGGGCCGCCCAGGACCAATCCTGCGCAGCGGCCCAGGACGGAAATTCTGCCGCCAGCTTTCGCATCGCCGGGATTCCGGACGGCAGGGCATCGTCGGGCTCGAGCATCCCGCGTGCGTTCCGCTCGAGCGCCTTCGGGATCGCCTCCTCGATGCAACACCCCAGCGCGAGTGGGCCGTTGCATTCGCCGTACTGGTTCCGGCTCGACATGGGATAGTCGGGAGCGTTCCGCGCATGCCTCAGCTCCTCGTAGGAGCAGCGCTGGTATTCCTCGAATTTCCGATCGGCGATCAGCACCGTCTCGGAGTCGTCGTCATATCCGACCACGACGCAACGATGCCCGGGGAAGTGGCTCGAGGTGTTCTGGTAGCCGAGGTAGAAGGTGTCGGTGGACACCATCAAGGGCTGACCGCGATCGATCGAATCGCGGAGAGTCGTCCAAGCCACCTCGTCCGAGGGCTCGATCCGATCGACCAGCGCGATGCCCGTGTTCAGCCCGAGATCGTTCTCGAGGGTCACCGTGCGGCCGTGGAACATTCGCGAGGGACTCGTGTCCTCCGCACAGAGGTAGAAGAAGCCGAGACCGCTAGCTAGGCCGAAGATCATCCCTTCGGAGAGGTCGGTGCCGTTGTGGGCCAGGATGTTGCGAAGCGCCGTCGACGCGCAGTGCTCACCGGTGCGGTGGCAGTAATCGTCGACGATGACACTTCCGGGACTCACGCGGGGACGTTAGCTCGTGTCACGCACCCGCATCCGGGGACGGCTGGGTGACGAAGATCGGAGACGACCAGGCCCGCTCCTCGGTCTCGGACAGGCACTCGTCGGCGCTCGGGCGACCGAAGCAGGGATTGACATCGACGCAGCGTCCACTCTCGTCATAGCTGCAGCCGAGGGGATCCGCATCGACCGCCAGGCTCGGCGCCTCGATGGCTCGCACGTAGTAGAGCGCGTCGCGCCCGGACGACACGTACTCGTCGTCGCTGAACGCGACCTGGCAGCCCGACCGATCGCCCGCGCAGGGAAGCACCTTCCAGGGATCTTCGACGAGCGGTGCGATCTCTTCGTGCGCGCTCAGCTGGGGCCGGATGCGCACGATCTCGATGCGCGAGATGGGCCGGCGGATGTCCGACGGGTGGTAGCACTCGCCCTGACATAGGCGCGCGAGACGGTCCGGAGCCATCGCGTCGACTGCGTCCGCTGGACAGCCCGGCTTCTGCTCGAACGATCCAACGGCGCGTACCTGAAAAATGGGCGACTCGGCCAGCGTGACCTCGCTCCCCATCGGCGTCGGGCGGCCACCCGGCGCGTTCAGGACGTCGAACCACAGCAGGATCCGCGGCCCGCTCGTGCCGTAGACCTCGCGGCGCTGCATGGCCTCCCAGATCGCGCCTCGGTCGCGTCCCTCCGCGTGCACAGCCGCAAGCCCGCCGTTCAGGAAATAGGAAGCCCCCCGCTCGGTCTCGAAAGCCAGGAACGGGGCAATCAGCGACGCGAGTTCAACCTCTCGCGACTGCGCGACGGGCTCCTCGACGGGCCCGCCTGCCATGGGCGTATCCAGGAAGTTTCCGAAACGAGACTCGGTGAACTCCGTCCGCGCCACCTCCTTGTAGCCGGTGCCCGGCCGGGCGGAGTGGTTGTCACTCGACGCGATGAAGCCGAAACGGAAGCGCAGGGGATCGCCCGAATCGTCCTCGCGGCCGAGCGCCAGCATGTACTGAACCGAGCTCCGGGGGCGGTGGTTGAAGGCAGGCTGAAAGCAGTCACGGCACTGGCCGGAGTCCTGCCAGTCGGCGATCTCGGTGCCGGGGATCGCCCGGGCCCCGCCGTTGAACGGCGCGTCGACGAAATGCTGGCGCGCCTCGGCGGCGCGGTCCGCGCACTCGGGTTCAGGCACTCCTTCCGCAAGACAGCGCTCTGCGATGATCTCGCCAGCGCGCCAGCAGGACGGCAGGTAGTTCTCGTTCGGCTCCGGACAGGAGGCCGTCTCGTCGTTCGTGAGCAGCACCTCGCGATACGGCCGGAACTCCTCGGCGTTCCCGTGGCCCGAGAAGACCTCGACGATGCTCTGGCGGATCGGGTCGTGCTGCTTGGCCGTCAGCTGCTTGTCCCAGGACGAGCCCAGGGGCGTGTAGAAACCCCAGGACGTGCCGTGCGGGATCACGATCGTCTCGTGACCCCAGTCGTCGAGCTTCTCGAAGAGATCGCGCGGGGTCGGGGCGACCTCCTTGCAATCGAGGGGAAGGTCGCGAACCGGAACACCCATCGGGCAGTCGAGCACGGCCGTCGTCTCGGTCATGTACTCGGCCAACTCGGGCCCGCCAGTCTCGCGCGCTGTAAGGGCCAGCAACCCGAATACCAGCGAGGAACGCGCCGAATTCGACATCGAGGGCATTCCGGGTGGCGTCCCGGCGCTGATCGGACGCGACGGAATCCGGTCGTCGTCCAGGTGTCTCAGGATCACGTTCTTGTGGCCATAGTGGTTGGAGGGCTTCGTCCCCACCTGGGTCCACTCCCACCCGAGGTAGCTCACGAGATCGGGCGCCGATGGGTCGCCCGCCACCTCGTTGCACTGGCGCACGGACTCGACGGTCTCCGCCCAGCGGCGCGGCGTGAGCGTGAGGGCATGGTCGTTGATCGACCAGAAGTCGAGCCCGGCGCAGTGGCGCGCGTAGTCACAAGCGTCCGCGACCGGATGCGCGCCGTCGCCACCCGCCATCGGCAGGCTGAGCTGGAACGCATCGAACGAGAACGTGGTGTGGACGTGGAGATCTCCGAACAGGATCTGCTTCGGCTGGGCTACCCCGATCTCCACCGCAGCGCCCGTGATCGCCTGAGATCGATCCGCCACCACATGGGAGGCGACGGCCCGGGACTCCGGGCTTCCGGCCCCGGGGGTGTCGACGAACGCGCCACGACCCAGGATCGACACGCCGATCAGCACGATCGCGACGACGACGACGAGACCGATCAGAACTCGGAACATCAGGAGGCTCCTCCGCGGTGGCGGCGGATCATATCGCAAGCTCTACCCGGAGCGTGACTCGAGTATCGGGGCGACGCTCCGCAACATCCGATTCGCCGGCTAGTCCGAAGACCCCGACGAAGAGAATTGCGACGCCGTTCCAACCAGAAGCGCGGCCACCCCTACTTCTACGGCGATGAATGCGGTCGCGGGCGGCGCACCGTGCGCCATCCACGCGATCGTACGCAGCACCGCGGCACTCGCCAGCAGCAGCCCCGCGGTCCGCAGCAGCGTGGCATTCTCGCGTAGGGTGCCAGCAAGAATCAACGCGGCGGCGAGAACGAAGAACGCGCCGATGTCACCGATCTGGGTACTCCGACCTACGCCGTCGAGAAGTGGCATGCCGAGACCTTCGGCTGCGGCCGCCGGGTCCACGATCCACCGGATCGCACTCACCAGGAAGAGCAGCCCGAACAGCCCGGACGCCGCCCGCAGTACATTCTTCATGACCCCTCCCCTTCCGGCTTCCTTCTTCTACTCTCCCAGCGTGCACGGCCGGCTCCGCATCCCCTGGATCGCACTCCTCGCCAGCATGATCGCACAGACAGCCGCGGCGCAGGCCGTGGGCATCAAATCCGAAGCCGATTACGCGGCCGCACTCGACCGCGCGTCGGGAGGCGCCTTTTCGACCGGGCTCGAGAAGCGCGAAGCGGCGGCGGCGCTCGACGCCTACCCAAAGCTCGTTGCCGCCTACACGTCGATCGAGGACGCCCTCTTCGACGCCTACTCGCCCCACGCGAACCATTTCCCGGCATGGTACGCGGAACGCCTCGTCGAGATGGGCCTCGGTGAGCTGAGCGACGACACGGCCGGGGCGTTTTTCGAAACGGAGCTTTCGAGCGGAGACTTCGACCGGGTCGTCCACGCCTACTATCTGCTCAGCCGCAGTCACATCTCGCTGCTGGCGGGCCAAGGCCCCACGCCTGTCTGGACCCGGATGATCGCAGTCGCGAAGGGCGACCCCGAGAATCGCTATTGGATCTCGCTCGCCCTGGCCGAGTCAAGAATGCTCCCCTCCTACGTGTACGACCGCCTGCACACGAAGATGGCGAATCGAACGGAATCGGTGCGCGAACGAATCGGCCGAAACGCGGCATTCCTGGGTCCGCGGATTGCGCGGGTGCTCGGCCTTGGCGACGGGGACCTCCGGATCTCTCACGTGCGGGTCCGCTACGCCCAGGAGGCGGCCAAGACGAGGGTGCGGAACCACCAGCTCAGGTCCCTCGGCGCGACAGCCGCCTACCAGTCCGTCCGCGACGAACTCGAAGCCATGGAGAAGGGAGCCTTCGAGTCGCGCCGCTTCCTCGCGTTGATGAAGAACGACCTGCACCTGCTGCTCGAGACCTTCGGGCTCCCCGAGGATCCCGAGTCACTCCTCGAGACGCTCCGGGTGCTGTGCCGGGGCATGGGCTCGAATCGAATGGTGCTATGGACCGCGGCGGACTCCGTGATCGCCGCTTACAAGCCCTTGATGGCTGCCGCCGCCCCGCCACCGCCCGATCCCCTCCCGGATGCGACGACGATCCTCTCCCGGGGAACGGGCGCGGTCCACGCTCTCGAGACCATCCTGGGCAGCGTCGAGCACCCCGACCGAGTCCTGCACCTCTTCCAGGCCAACATCATCCCCAGCGTGGTCGCGGAGCAGCCGCCCGAAGACCCGGTGTCACTGCGCCGGGCGATCCGGGACGCCTACTACAAGCTCGGATATCCACCGGCCTATCGCCCCGCGTATCAGCGCGCCCTCGATTCACTCGGCCCCGAGGAGCTGGCCCACGACGAAGCGTCGCGGGAGAAACTCGCGGCCCTCGCAGAGATCTTCGCCGAGGTCCAGACGGCTGACGCGTTCGGAGACGCGTTCGACGGGTACCGGCAGGCCAGCGCCGAAGGCCGGCTGCCTTCGCGGGACAGCGACGGATCATTCGCCGCAGCCTTCGGCGGCGCAGCCGTGCGGGTCCTCGAGACGGAGGTGTCGAAGGTCCGCGCCGCCTCACGTCGGGCCGAGGTCGCGCGCGAGGCGCAGCAGCAGGCGTCCGCGAAGATCGAGCAGGCCGAGGCCGTGGTCGTCGACGCCAATCGGCTCATCCGGCTTGCCAACCAGGCGGTCACCCGCGAGGAGGAGCGTCAACGCGCCGCCCTCGACACGCGAAACGACATCGTGAGCCAGCTCAACGTGGCCGTCGAGCGCGCCAACGCCGCCCGCCGCGCCGGCACTGCAGAGCATGCAGCAGCGCGTGCCGAGGCTCGCCGGGTCGAGCACGAGCTGAACGACCTGCTCGCGGCGAGCGAGAAGCAGTACCGCGAGGCGAGTGACGCAGCCGAGGCCGCAGAACAATCGGCCGTCGACGAAGTAAACCGGGCTCGACGCGAGCAGGCACGGGCAAAAGCGGAGGCCTCGCGCGAGAACGAAAGCGTCGAAGCCGAGCGCGCCGCGGAGACCGAGGCACAGCGGAGCCGCTCACGCTTCGCAGAGGTGATCGGGCGCCTGATCGCGGGACTCGGCTTCGTGGGCATCCATGGGGATCCCAATGCGATCGGCGACCTGGATCAGGACGCGAACGTCCGGCTTGCAAGCCTGGCCCTGCTGCTCGAGTCGAAGGACGCAATTTCGAAGAGCATCGCCGACGCCGTCGAGAGAGAGAGCCGGGGAGCGTCTTCCCTCTCGAAGCTCGCCACACTTGCGTCGGCTCAGGCGCGAGAACAGGCGCCCTGACTCGCACCGTCGCGTCGCTCCCCGCCCGCGACGCACTCTTCGATCGCCCCCTGCACCGCGGTCAGGCTGCCTCGCGGGCCGAGGCGCGTACTTCGCTGCCTTCCTCCGGCCCGAAGGGATGGAAGCTGAGCACCAGGGCCGGCATCAGGAGGAAGTCTGCGATCAGCGCCGTGACGATGGTCGTGGCAAGTAGAATGCCGTAGGTGGCCTGGCTGGCGAGCGTGGAGAAGACGAGTACCAGGAAACCCAGCACCAGCGCGATGGACGTGATCACCAGCGCCCGCCCGACGTCCTGCATCGATGCGAAGAGCGCATCCTCGTAGCGACCCAGCCGGCGGAACTCGTGCCGGAAGCGCGAAACGAGATGAATGGTGTCATCGACGGCAATCCCCATGGCCACCGCCGCGATGGACACCTTGCCGTAATCGAGTTCGAT
Source organism: Myxococcota bacterium (assembly GCA_046583095.1). Taxonomy (GTDB): domain Bacteria; phylum Myxococcota_A; class UBA9160; order UBA9160; family UBA4427; genus JAJDAN01. The sequence goes on from JAYGDB010000078.1 coordinate 58,410, forward strand.
GCCCGTCCAGCCCATGATTCCGAGGGTCAGAATGACTGGCGACAGGTTCGGAAGCATCGAGATGAGGCCCGTCTTCAGCGACCAGAAGAGAAGACACATCAGCACACCGATGACCGAGAACGCGATCACGAAGCCCTGGATCTGGCTCTGCACGATGTAGTCGAGAAGCTTGACCCACAACGCGCCGATTCCGGTCACGCTCATCGTCGAGGCTTCGAGGGGACGCGCCTCCAGCTCGGCCTTCAGATCCCGCACGAGCTCGGCGGTCTTGCTCGTCGGCGCGAGCTTGAGACGCAGCTCCAGCCCCGCTCGCCGGTAATCGGAAGACACGTACTCGTCGCTCTCACCTCCACCCGCGGTCTCGTACAAGAGCAGATATTGCGCGACCAGTTCCCGGGTCTCCGGAAGCCTGTAGTAGGCGGGATCGTCGGCGTGGAAGGTCTGGTTGAGGTCCTTCAGGATATCCACGATCGAGTAGCTCTTGCGGACGAGATCGTCGCGCGCATTCGCCCACTCCTGCAGGCGCTCGATGTCCCGAAGAAACGCGGGTTCCTGGATCGACTCGGGCGCGCCGCCGTCGAAGAGCAGGATGAGATTCATGACGCCGCCCATCACCTCGTCCACTCGTAGGGTCACTTGCTTGAGGGGCATGCGGTCCGAGAAGTCATCGAGCCAATTCGAGTCGACGACCAATCGAGCCAGACCCGATCCGCAGAGCAGGAAGACCGCCCCGAAGAACACCAGGATGGGGATCCGCCGCCTCACGACGAACACGCAGACTGCCTCCAGGCACGCGTGCATCCACGCACCCCCCTTGGCCTCGAGGCGCTGTCGGTCCGTGAGCGGCCGCGCGGGAACACGTCGGCCGAAGGAGAGGAAGGCCATCAACAAGGTGAAGGAGAGAACGAAGGCCGCCACGACTCCGAAAGCGTTGAAGACCGCCATGTGGGAGATGCTCTTGATCGGAACGAAGAACATCGCCAGGAAGCCGATCGCCGTGGTGACGCTCGTCAGCAGGCAGGGCGTCCCCACGAGGTAGAGAGTGCGGACGAGCGCTTCGCGCCGATCGCCGATCTCAGCGAAGCGGGCGCGAAACTCGGAGAGGATGTGGACCGAATGGGCAATACCAATCGCGGTGATCAGCGTGGGCGCACTGCCGAAGCTCATGTCGAGCTTCCAGCCAATCGCCGTCACGAAGGCCACCACCATCATCACGCTGAGTTGCACGACCGCGATCGGTCCGATCACCCCCACGAAGGAACGGAAGAAGAAGAGGAGCAGTGCCGCGATGACCGCAATCGTGATCATCTGGAGCAGCGTGCTCTCTTCGCCGATGATGATGTTGTAGGTGGCGTTCAGCGGGACATCGCCGGAGTGGTAGAAGCGGATTCCCGCCCACTCGGGCCGAGCGAGGATCTCGGAGATGGCCGCGGCCGTCGGCTGCGGGTAGACGTTGTCGAGATCGTTGCCGCCGTCCGGATCGAGACGGATCTCCTCGAGCGGATCGGTACTCGAGCGGTCCATCTGGATGATGATCGCCGCGTGGCTGGCATCCGAACTCAGCAGCCCCCCCACGAAGATGGGCTTCGCGAGGTATCGGTCCCGCAGGGCCAACAGTTCTTCCTGGGTCTCGGGCAGGCCATCTCGAAGCTCGTGGATTTCGATGCCACCTTCGACGCCGACCATCAACTCGGCGCTCGCCAGGCTCTCGACCTCGTAGATGAAGGGCACCTCGTCCTCGAGAACGGACGTGAGATCGACGATCTTCGCCATCACCCCGAGGTTCCAAGGACCGTATTCGTAGTCGGGTGCTTCGTAGAGGATGTACGAGATCTCGTCCGAGCCGAAGTCCTCCCGGTACTGCTCGTAGGCCAGGTAGATCGGGTCCTCGGGGTCGAAGTAGTTCTCGTAGCTGTTGTCGACGCGAGCCTGCCCCGCCAGCACCAGGCTGCCGCCCAGCAGGACCCCGGCGAACGCGAAGACGATCCAGCGATGGTCATACGACCAGCCGCCGATCGCCGCGAAGATCGTGTTCAGCCTCGAGATGAAGTCACCTGCTTCAGGCATCTACCGCCAGCGTTTCGCGAGATCCGCGCTCGTTGTCTGCGTCGTGAGCTGCGCCAGCGTTCCCTCGATGACCGCGCGTCCGTAGTCGAGCGGATGCGCGGCGACACAATCCGTCGGCAGCACTACATGGTAGCCGTGATTGAGCGCCTCGATGGTGAGCCCGATGATGCCGACGTTGAGCGATACGCCGGTGGCCACCACCGTCGTCACACCCGCGCTGCGGAGCATCGGTTCGAGGCTCGTCCCGTGGAAGGGCGAGATCCCGTGGAGACGCTGGGATTCGAGATCCGACGGCGCCGGACACAGCTCCGGACAGATCTCCACCTCCGGCGAACCGACCCGCAGGTGATCGGGGTTCTGCAGCAGCTGATTGACGAGGGGAACGTTGTCGAAGGAGCCCACCCGATCCGGACGGAAAGCCGCCGTGCAGTGGATCACCGGGATGCCACACCCGCGCGCAGCTTCGAGGACGCGGGCAGTGTTCGCGAGCACCCCGGCCTCGGCGACGGATTTCGCCAGCAGCGGCAGACAGGAGAGATCCCCCACGATCCCCCGCTGGAGCTCCATCGTGAGGACGGCGACCCGCCCCGGTGCAACGAGATCTTCGAACTGCCGCATCCGGCTCCCTCTCTCCCGCTTCGCCCCGCAGAGGCTGGAACGGGAAGCGACCCGTTCGTGCCGGAGGAGCAACGCCGCTAGAGCGTGCGGCGCCCAGCCGATCGGGACGCCCGATGGTAGCGGCGAAAGCGAGGTAGACTCCTACGATCCACAGGAGAACTCGCCATGAGTGCCGCCACACAGCTCCCCGAACCCCACACCGAGATCGGATCCATCCCCGCCCAGGTCGCACGCCTGCGGCAGGCCTTCGAGGCCGGACGCACCCGGCCTCTCGAGTGGCGGCGCGACCAACTGAAGCAGCTCATCGCGATGCACGACGACCACGCCAACGAGTTCGTCGAGGCTCTGCACGCCGACTTCGGCAAGCCCACCTTCGAGGCCTTCACGAGTGACGTATCCCAGGGCAAGATGGAGGCGAAGAGCGCCCTCAAGAACCTGAAGAAGTGGACGCGACCCGAGCGCGTCGGACGGCTGCCGGTGATGGGCCGGGCCCGCGTGATCCGAGAGCCGCTGGGCGTCGTGTTGATCATCTCGCCCTGGAATTACCCGGTCGGCCTGCTGCTCTCGCCCCTCGCCGGCGCGATCGCGGCCGGGAACGCCGTCGTGCTCAAGCCCTCCGAGGTTACGCCGCACGTGTCCGCCGTGCTTGCGAAGCGAATCGGCGAGTACATGGATCCCGAGGCGATCGCCCTGGTAGAAGGCGGAGTGGACGAGACGACCGCGCTCCTCGATCAACGTTTCGATCACATCTTCTACACCGGGAATGGACGCGTGGCCCGGGTCGTGATGGAAGCGGCCGCGAAGCACCTCACCCCGGTCACCCTCGAACTCGGCGGCAAGAGCCCGTGCATCGTGCACGAGGATGCGGACATCGAGACGGCGGCACGCCGCATCGCGTGGGGAAAGTTCGTGAATGCGGGCCAGACCTGCATTGCACCCGACTATGTGCTCGTGCACGAGTCGCGGGAGGAAGCCCTCGTCACCGCCCTCGAGAAATCGGTTCGGGACTTCTACGGCGACGACCCGAAGAGCACGTCGGACTACGCCCGCATCGTGAACCATCGCCATCACGAGCGCCTCGCAACCCTGATGAAGGACGGCACGCCGGCCTTCGGCGGCGAACTCGACGGTGAGCAGTGCTACGTGGCACCGACCGTCCTCCGGGGCGCAGACGACGAATCGTCGCTCATGCAGGAGGAGATCTTCGGGCCGATCCTGCCGATCCGAAAGATCCGCAACATCGACGAGGCCGTCGATTTCGTGAACGCACGTGAGAAACCCCTGGCCCTCTACCTGTTCACGAACGACAAGAAGGTCGAGGAAGACGTCCTCGCGCGGACCAGCTCCGGCGGTGCCTGCGTGAACGGCACCCTTCTCCACATCATGGACTCACGACTGCCCTTCGGCGGTGTGGGCCCCTCCGGCACGGGCGCCTACCACGGACGGCACACCTTCGAGGCATTCAGCCACCGCAAGTCAGTGCTGACCCGCGGCACGCGCTTCGACCCGAAGCTCATGTACCCGCCGTACGGGAAGACGTTGACGAAGCTCGTCAGACGCTTCATGTAGGCAAGGGTGGGTGAATCGGCTCGCGGGAGAGAAGCATGAGTGAATCGAGCGAGCTCGCGGACCGACTCGCACTGCGAGAGCTGGTCGATCGCTATGCGCAGATTCCGGATGACCGGGACTACGCGCTCGTCGACGACGTATTCGCCGAAGACGCCACCCTCGTCGGGCCGGGCTTCGAGCTCTCTGGTCGTGAGCTGATCCGACAGGGCATGCAAGCCATCGAGCAGTATTCGGCGACGCTGCACTCGATGCACGGGCAGGTCGTCGAAATCCACGGCGACGAGGCCAGTGGCGACACCTGGTGCATCGCGAACCACATTCACGAGAAGGACGGGCAACCCCACAAGCTCGATTGGGGGATCCGCTACAAGGACCGCTACCGGCGCGACGCCGCCGGCTGGCGGATCGCCCATCGCGAGTTGGTGCTGGTCTGGAGCCAGGAGCTTCCGCTCTGATCAGCCCCCGAGCTTGAGTCCGCCCCCGGTGACGATCGGCGTGTTCGTCCAGCGCCCGTCGGGCGCGCGGTAGAAGCCGCCGGCGGCAAGGGCGCCACCATCCATGTGCACCGTCGTGCCGGTCACCCAACTCGAGAGATCCGACGCGAGAAACAGCGCGCAACCCGCCGCATCGTCGGGGCGCCCGAAGCGCCCGAGCGGAATCCAGTACGGGATTCGGTCCCGGTGCTGCTCCGGGATCCAGCGCTGAACTGGAATCTGCAGCGTATCGGTCGTCTCCGGGGCAATCGCGTTTACCCGGATCTTCTTGGGGCCGAGCTCGAGGGCGAGGCTCTTCGTGAACCCCGTGAGCCCAGTATTGAACGCCGAGTAGACAGCGGCTCCCGGAATCCCGCGAAACGCCTCGATGGTCGAAAAGTTGATGATGCTGCCGCCGTCTCCGTGCTCCAGCATGTGCGGCAGGGCCGCGCGCGTGCAGCGGAAGACCTGCTTGAGATTGATGTCGTAGAGCACCTCCCAGTCGTCGTCGGTGCTGCGCACGAAAGCGCCGCCGCGACCCAGGTAGTCACCCACGAGGTTGACGAGAACGTCGATGCGGCCGAAGGCCCGCACACCGGCCGCCACCATCGAGTCCACCTGGGACTGGATCCGAACATCACTCACGTGAGCCAGGGCCCGGCCGCCCCGCTCCTCGATTGCGGCGACAGTCTCCTCGGCTCGTCCCGCGTCCTGCTCGGCGACGATGACCGCGGCACCGTAGGCCGCGAAGGTCTCGGAGATGCTCCTCCCCATGCCTCCACCACCGCCGGTGACGATGGCGACCTTCCCTTCCAACGAGACGGCAGATCGATCCAACATGCTCTTCTCCTCTCTCGAGGAGGAGAGGGTACCAGCCACGCGACGCGGCGAGCGGGTCTAAAATCGATCGTCGGCGAGTCTTCAGATTCGCCAGCTAGTACGCGTCGTCTTCCTCGTCCTCGAGGCCGGGCTCCGACTCGCGCCGCGAGATCCCGAGAGCCTGGGACTCCGTCTCATCGGGGTCCCAGGCGTCCCCCTCGATCGCTTCCGGGAAATCCGAAAAGGGGAACGGCACCCGCGACTCGTTGTAGGTCAGATAGCGTCCGAGCCTGTAGTAGTAGGAGAGGATTCGGTTCGCGAACTCCCGCACGCGCAGGCTCGGCGGGCGCTGGGTCGCGAGCGCGACGATCAACTGGAAGAACACGATCAGCCAGAGAACCGTCTCGAGCACGCCGCCGATCAGCGCGAAGAGCAGGCTGAGGAGGATCCTCAGCCCCGTGTCGCCGCGGCGAATCCGCTGGTCTTCAGTGACTTCGTCGATCTGACTCATGCTGGTGTAAATCCCCTGTGACATCGGCACCTCCTGCTCGTTCCCCGGAAGGGATTGCAGGAGGCGTGCCGGCCCCGCTGATCGTTTAGAACGCCGCTCGAGGCCTCCCGACCTCTCATCCGTGCAGGGCCGCCGCTGCACTGCAGCAGAGCCACTGCGATCACTTCGCCGAGTATCCTCCATCGACACACAGGGTCTGCCCGGTGATGAACCTGGCTGACGAACTGGCCAGAAAGAGGTACGCGGGCGCGATGTCCTCCGGGGTTCCCCAACGGCCCATCGGCGTGCGATCCATCTCGGGCTGCTCGAGGGCCGGCACCCCCTTCATGACCCGGGTCATGTTGCTCTCGATGAGGCCCGGCGCGACCGCGTTCACCCGGACATTGTCCTTCGCCCAGGCAACACCGAGGTTCTTCGTCATCTGCACGATCGCCGCCTTGGCGGCCCCGTAGCCCGGCACCAGCGGCACGGCCACAAACGCCGACATGCTCGCGATGTTGAGCACGCTGCCGCCTCCCTCGAGGCGGCTCTTCGCGAGCCGATCCTTGCAGCCAACGGCCAACTGGAACGCGCCGAATAGGTTGATGCGCACGGCCTCCTCGAAGACCTCGGGCTTCCACTCGTCGCGCGCCACCAGGTTCGCACCGGCGTTGTTGACGAGCACATCGAGGCCGTCCAGTGAATCGACGAGGGCGTCGAGAGACTCGGGATCGCGCATGTCGGCGCCGCGGTACGAGAACGCCGAGAGGTCGTGGTCGTAGTCGCCGGCCGACGCGCGGGTTCCGGTGATCAGCACGTCGGCGCCGGCCTCGGCGAAGCCGTGGGCGATCCCCAGCCCGATGCCGTTCGAGCCGCCGGTCACTAGCACCCGGGTACCCCTGAAGTCGAAGCTCGCGGGCCCGCTCATCGTCGCTCCTTCATCGTTGCGATCTCCCGGCGCAGCCACGACAGCATCCAGAAGTTTTCGCTCTCGGCCTCGAGCTGCTCGTGGGCCGCGATGCTCACGTCCAGGGCGGGGCCGTGGCTCGGATCGACGTTCAGCACGACCTCCGCGAGATGGATCGCTTCGATGGGCTGCTGGGCGTCGAGCCGCTCCCGGGCGCGCTTGGCGATCGTGTCCGGCCCCACCAGGTCCACCAGATCCCCGTGCACGCTGTTTGCCGGGACCGGATACAGCTCCGTGGTTGATTCGTGGTGAAACCAGCCGAGGTAGTTCTCGTAGATGGCGCGGACGCACCAGGAAAGCTTCCCGTAGCCCTCGCCGATCGACAGCTCGGGAGGTAGCTGGATATCGCGCATGGCCGTCCAGACGTCCACGCCGTCGTTCATCCGCTTCACCGTCTCCTCGTGCAGGAAGCGGACGGCGTCGCGCAGGTGCTCCAGCTCCCAGCGGATCACGTCGGCGCCTTCGATGGGCGGACCGTGACCCACCAGCAGCCGTTCGGGCTCGAGCGCCAGCACCCGCTCGAGCGAGTCGATGAAGGCCAATGCATCGCGGTAGCGATCGCCGCGGATCGTCACGAGATTCGGCACGTGCCCGAAGAGGGCACTGAACAGGTTGCCTGCGAGACAGATGCGGTGCTGCGGAAGCCAGACCGCCATCGACTCGGTGGTCTCGCCGCCCGGAACGTGGAGGAGTTCGAAGCGGATCCCCCCGAGTTCGAAGTCGTAGCGGTCCGAGAAGGTGAGAGTCGGCGTGGGCCGGGCTTGGGCGTTCGAACCCAGACCACTCGTCTTCCCATACTCCGCCGCCTTCGCGAGCGTCGCGGCGAACGCGAAGCTGCTGCGCCCGCCATGGACACGGCGCAGCAGCGCGTCCTCGTCCTGGTAGGCCTGGTTTCCCTCGTGGGCGACGATCTCGGTCCCTTCTTCGCGGAAGAGATCGACCCCCCCGACGTGGTCGACGTGGGCCTGGGTGAGCAGGATGTATCGGACGGGCCCGTCGTCGACGGCGTCGTAGTTGCGCTTGTGGACCGGAGCCTCGAAGCCCATTCCGGTATTGATTACGACCCGGCCCTCGCGGGTCACCACCAGGTAGCTGCTCGACAGTCCCTCGGACATGTAGAGGAATTCGTTGAGCTGTCGCGCTTCAGGCATCGACGCCGGTTGGATTCCGAAGCCACCGGGGCGGGAGTGATGGACGGGGGTCGGCATGGGCGCTCTCCTCGAGAGTCGCGATAGAATGGCTGGCCCTGGATTCTCGCACGGGAGGCAGACATGTCGAACCCCCAACAACTCGCCGATCTCGGCCTCGGGTCGATCGAGCAGGTCGCCTATATCGTCGAGGACATGGAGCGCGCGATCCCGCGCTACGAGGCGCTGTTCGGGCCCTTCACGGTGAGCGAGCAGACGCTCGACGACTGCACGGTGCGGGGTGCCAGCACCGATCTCGAGATGAAGATGGCCGTCAACAACTCCAGCCCCGTCGAAATCGAGCTGATCCAGCCCGTGAAGGGCGACTCCCCGTGGTCCGAGCATCTCGAGAGCCACGGCGAAGGGCTCCACCACGTCCGCTTCCGGGTGACCGGCATCGACGCGAAGCTCGAAGAGCTGGGCGGGCGAGGCTTCGAGACCCTGATGTACAAGCGCTTCGGGCCGGACATCGCCTTCGCGTATCTCGAGACGCCGGCGGAGTTCGGCGCTCACATCATCGAGCTGCTGGAGATGCCGTAGCTCTCAGACCTCGTCCCTGGGCTCGTTCTCGAGGTTCACGATCTCGCCGACCTTCGATTCGTCCCGGATCAGATCCAGGACGGCGGCCGCGATGTCTTCCGGCTGAAACGGCACAATGGAGTCATAGAAGGGCCGCAGCCAGTCGGCGATCCGACCGTCACCGGTCTCGAGAATCATCGGCGTCTCAACGATGCCCGGACAGACACAATTGACCCGAACGCCGTAGCTGTCGGCCAGGTGCGTGCACGAGTTCGTGAAGTTCACGACACCGGCCTTCGTGCCCGCATAGACGGCTTGGGGGGGGAGCGGCATGAAGGCCGCACCCGAACTGGTATTGATGACGACGCCACCACCGCTGCGCTTCATCGGCTCGAGTGCGAGTTGGGTCCCCAGTACCACAGCTCGCAGGTTCACATCGACGATCGCGGCACAGCGCTCCGGCTCGACATCGGGCCACATCCCCGATCCCTCGCCCATGCCCGCGTTGTTGTGGAGCACGTCCAGCCGGCCGTAGCGGCTCTCGGTCTCGCTGAAGAGCTTCCGCAGTGAATCAAGGTCAGCGACGTCCGTCCGGAGGGGGAGCGCCTCGCTACCGGCGGCGGTGACGGCGGCCGCAGTCTGCTCGGCCTCCTGCAGGTCTGCGAGTACGACCGCTCGGGCACCGGCCTGCGCGAGAGCCACGGCCGTCGCACGTCCGATTCCACTGGCGGCTCCGGTGACGATCGCGACACGGTCCTGGATTTCCATCACTCGACGGTAGCAGCGAGTTGCTAGCCTGAGATGTCATGGTCAGCCTTCCCTCCCTTCCTCTCCCGGTTCGCTTCTACAACGGCCTCCGCCGCCTGGCAAGCCGGGTCGGCGTTCCCGTCGGGCGCCTCGACGCGAACACCCTGATGCAGCGAGCGCGGACGAACACCGGGCTGTCCGACTTCGGCCCGGACACCTTCCGCGAACCACTCGAGCATCTCATCGCCTCGCTCGAGGCGGACGCCGGTCTGACCGCCCTCGGCTACGACATCGCGGCGCAGCAGCTGACCGGCGCACTCGAGAACCGACTCCGCTTGAACGAGTGCATCGCACGAGAGCCCGAAATCACCCGAGGTGAAATCACGCGGCCGGTCTTCATCGTCGGCATGCCCCGAACCGGGACGAGCATCCTGCACGAATTGGTGGCCCAGGATCCGAACGTGCGGGTACCCCTGACCTGGGAGGTGACCTCTCCGACGCCCCCGCCCGAAACGGCCAGCTACGCGAGCGACCCTCGCATCCGGGAGTGCAACGAGTCCCTCGCCGGCACGGACCGGCTGATTCCCGGCTTTCGCAAGATGCACCGAATGGACGCTCAACTGCCCCAGGAAGACGTCTCCATGACGTCTCTCGAGTTCACCAGCATGCTCTACGAGGCGTCGTTCCGACTCCCGAGCTACACGGCCTGGTTCCATCGCGACGCCGACATGAGGCCCGCGTATCGACTGCACCGCCGCTTCCTCCAGGTTCTGCAGTGGCGGTGCCCGGCCGATCGTTGGATCCTGAAGACACCCGGACATCTCTGGGCTCTCGACTCGCTGCTCGCCGAGTATCCCGACGCGTGCCTGATCCAGACCCACCGGGATCCTCTCCAGATCGTGTCCTCGCTGACGAGCCTGCTGACGACGCTGCGGGCCCTCGCGAGCGACCGCGTCGATCCTCACGACATCGCGCGCGAGTGGTCGGAGTTGAACGCCCAGGCCTACGACGCCTCTATCGAAGCCCGGGAGAGCGGGCTGATCGCGCCCGACCAGGTGATCGACATCCACTTCCACGACTTCATGGCCGATCCGTTCGCACAGATCCAACGCATCTACGCGAAGTTCGGCCTCGACTACACCGACGCCGCCGACGCCCGCATGCGCGCATACCTCGCCGAGCACTCCGACGAAGAGCACGGCAAGCACGCGCATCGCTTCGAAGACACCGGCCTGGACGTCGGCGAGGCTCGCGAACGTGTCGCGCGATACGTGGACTACTTCGACATCCCGTCGGAGGTATGAAGAGAAGAGATAGACGACAAGGCTCCGGTCGCCGAAACGAAGGCGGAGTGAGCGATCGAGTAGAGGCGGCCGGCCGCCTTGGCTGGAACGGAGCTATCCCTGGAAATACTCCGACATGGGCGTCGATTCGAGGGCGCTCAGATCGAGGAAGGCGTTGACACTGTCCATCATGCGCGCCAGCCGACGCTTGTGCTCTTCCTTCGAGTCGCAGGCGTACCAGGCGAGCGGGTCGGTCAACGCCTCGATCGGGAAACTCTCCTCGACGATTCCATCCCAGTCTGCGCCCTCTTCCGTGAGGCGACGAACCACCGCATTTCGCACATAGGCGAAGGTCGACTGCGTCTCGATGGCCACCCGCTTGTGCTCGATGTTCCAGCGATCGATGAACTCTGCATACGAGATGTCGGGCTTCTGCTTGATGCAGGTGACGAGGTTCGCGCCCTTGGCCCGCTCGCCGACAGGCGGCTCGTGGACGAGCGGTCGAGACTCGACGACCAGGTAGCCGGCCAGGCTTGCTGCCTCGGCGTCCAGGGCGGCTTCGCAAGGACTGCGGTCGTCGGCGTTCTGCATCCAGAAGGAGACCATCGCGCGGATCGGCGGATCCGAGAGGCGAATTTTCACCCCGGAGCCGTCGGCGACGCCCTCGTCGTCGACGTTCACGCTGATCCCTGAGGCACCCGCCTCGCGCAGAGCGGGTACAGCCTTCTCGATCAGCGCGCCGCGCAGGTCGGCTCCAGGGACGTCGGTCTCCCGCGTGATCAGATAGACGAGCTTCTCCACTTCACTTCCTTCCTGGGATGGCTAGAAAAACGCGAGGGTCCGCACCTCGATGCTCTCACGCGGCTTGGCACCTTCGAGGCTGGTGGGATCGTCGATCGCGCTGTGGGCGGTGAAGCGGGCAACTCCGGTTGCGGAGTCGTAGCACTTGAGGAGCATCACCTCGTCTGCCCGCATGGCCGGGTAGTAGTACCAGCGATGAGCCGGATCGAAGCGGAGGGAGTAGACCTCGCCGGTGCGATCCGCGTACTCGAGGCTCGTCTCGACGAAATCGTCCTGCTTCATCGTCTGGGCGTCACAGAACGCGAGGGGCGTCTCCTCGACGGGACCCCGGATCGGCTTCCAGACGTTGATGACCGAGAAGCGCCGGGTGAGCAGATCCTCCGCCTCGTCGGGCAGCAGATCGCGAACCCGCTGCGGCCCCGAGGTCAACGTGTAGTCGTTGTGGGCGAAGCGGACGGGAGCCTGGGCACCGTCCTCGCCGCGTTCGGCCTTCTGGGGATTGCGCACATTGTGGTCGAACGCGAGCACGCGTCGCGCGCCTGTCACCCCGGCGACCAACTTCTCCACCTCGGGGTAGTAGACCGTGCGAGCCGAGTCTGGGTCGTACAGGTTCAGCGCAGCAGTCTCGTGATGCACGAGAGTGAAGCCCTCGCAATCCAGGGACGGGGCGGGATCGAGGGCCCGCGCGTCGCGGATCGGAAGCACGCGGCGATCGCCTTTCGTATTTCGCCAGCGCATCCCCTTGGGCGGCTCCGTGAGCCAATAGACGGGTCGCTCGCTCATCGGCGCCAGGTAATTCAGCATCGACTCGACCATGGGGATCTCCAACCGACGGGACCCCGATTCTAACCGACATCGGGCTCGCGTTAGAGCGTCTCCAGTCTAGCGCGAACCGGACTTGTCCCCGCGTTCCGATCGATCCGATCGATCCGACCGATCCGACCGATCCGATCGATCCGCTCGCTCGGACCGTTCGTGGCGCTCGCCGCGCCCCGAACTGCTGCGGTCGCCCCGATCGCCGCGGTCGCCCTGCTCGCCCTTGCCGGAGCGTACCGAGTCGATGCGGTCACTCCGCTGTAGACGTTCGACGCGAATCCGCGCCGCGCGCAGTCGGCCCTTCGAATCGAGCCGCCCCTCCACGCGAACTATTCTGTCGCGGCCCGGATTGCGATCGGCTGGCGCGAGTCCCGAGGCGTCGATGGACGTTCCCGCGATCCGGAAGTCGGCTCCCGCGCGATCCGGCCGCACGAAGCCCTGCAGCGAAAGTCGAACCACGTCCGGCGCATCGACCGACGCCGCTGTAACGCTCGCGTCTTCGAGCGTGCCAGTGCGAGGGTTCCAGATCCCGCGGAAGACCACACGGTCGCCGCTCTCGAACCCCTGGGCGCCCGATGCAACCTTCGCCCGCAGGTCTGCGACATACGCGGTATTGCCCGAAACCGACTCGGCGACGCCGACGACCGACGCGAGCCCTTCTGGCTCGCTGCGATCGATTCGGGTCGCAACGACCACGCCGTCTGCACGCCGCTGGCCGCTGATATCGGCTCGGTCTCCCGGCTCCAGCGCAGCGACCACTCCGTCATCCGAAAGCTCGACCGGCTGGCCCATCACCCAGACCCGGCGAGCCTCGCGATCGACTCGCGTCACCGGACCCGAGAGCGCGCTCTCCATCACGATCCTGCGAGCGCGCAGTGGTGTTCCCGACTCGGCGATGACGCGCACCACATGACCGACCTCGAGGTCCTTTGCGGCCGCCGCCTCGCCGTTGCGTACCACCGGGGTCGCATCGTCATAGCCGATCCGCAAGCCGTTCACACAGATGCTGCCAAAACCGGTGATCGTGCCGAGGATCCCGGTCCCGCCGGTGCCGCTGCCCTCGTCGCCGCGAAGGCCCGTCCCGCCCATGCCGCTGCTCGCATATCCAGAGAGGCCAGTCCCGCCGGTGCCGCTGCCCTCGTCGCCGCGAAGACCCGTCCCGCCGGTGCCGCTACCTCCCGGGTGCAACTGGCTGGCCGCAAGCTCGCAGGGCGAGGCAGGGGGGAGCTCTTCGGCCGAAACGAGCCCGGCAAGACCAACGACGAGCACGAGACGCAGAACCTGTTCAATCCGAATCATCGTCTCCGTTCTCGTTCCGCTCGTCCGCGGCGTAGAAGTATGCGCCCAGGGTCATCCGATGAGTCGCTTCCCGCGACTCTTCGGCGTCCTCGATTTGGAGTTCCAGGGCACGCCGGTTGACACGCCGGATCAACTCGGCCCCATCCTCCCGCGCCATTTGTGCCAGCTCGTCTGCCGACGCCTGACTCAACTGGTCGTAATAGACACTGCGATCGAAGAAGGGAGGACCGTCCTCGAGGATGTTGTGGGTGCCTACCGCAATGTGATCTCGGAGGTTGCGACCAAAGAAGTGGACCTTCTCCTCGAAGCCCTTCTCGGGCACAAAGGAATCGACCGACAAGCGCAGCATCCCGTTCTCGTCTTCGCTGACGACCCCGAGGCGCATCCATTCGTCGAGCACGCTCCGGGGCGGAAGGTCCGTGCTGACGGACGCCACCAGCGACTCGAAGGACGCCCCCGGCCCACGGCGTGGAAGCGCACGTGGCTGACCTTCTGGGTCGAGGTACTCGGCCTCGCCGATCCAGCGCGAAACCAGCAGGGCACCCAGGGTGACCACGCTGGGGATGCGGTCGTCGTGTCGGAGTTCGGTCCGCAGGCGCTTCACCTCCCGCCGATGAATCCCGGTGAGCAGGCTGATGCGACTGTCGCTCGGCCCGCGCCCCGGAAGGGCGACGTCGTGCTCCGCCACCTCGACGTACAAGCCCTTCAGGAGATTCGAGAGCAACTGAAAACTGAGCTGCTTCTCGACCAGTAACCGCACCAGCGGACGCAGCATGCCGCGGACCGCGCGTGCAAGCGTGAGCGACCCGGAGTCACCGGGTTGGCCGGGAAGTTCGTTGCTCACGGTCGCGCCGCCTCTCCGGTGAGCTGGGCGAGCAGCCGCCGGGCGTCTCCGTCCTCGGGGTTCACCACCAAGCTCTCGCGATACGCGACGATCGCCTCTTCGCGACGGCCCATGCGCGAGAGAACGTTCCCGAGATTGAACTGAACCGACGGGTGATCGGGCGCCAGCTCGAGGACGCGCAGGTACTCCTTCCGAGCTTCCTCGAGCCGTCCCGCGCGCGAGAACTCGACACCCAGGTTGAGCCGCGCCTTCACCCAATCGGGGTCGTACCACAGGACCTCCTGCAGCAGCGCAATCGCGCGCTCGTGCTCGTTCCACTCGGAGGCTTCGATCGCGAGTACGAAGAGGCTCTCCGGGTCGTCGGGAAGCAACTCGAGGGCGCGCGCGGCCGCGCGGCCGGCCTCGTCGGTCTTTCCCGCCCAGCTGAGCACCTTGGCGAGGTTTCGAAGGGCCACACCGTGACGCTCGGGGTCGAGCTCGGACACCACGCGAGTCTGCATTTGATCGAGTCGCTGACTCGCCGACCGGGGATCGACCGATAGCCAGCCGATCTCGTGCAGGCGGTCGAGCAGTGCACGAGCGAGAAGCTGATGGCCTTCGATCGTCGGGTGGACGTGATCGAGGAACCAGTCGGCGCCCTCCGGACGCGGCTCGTCGCCGGACACCGCCGCGAGTAGCTGCGGATAGTCGATGTGCAGGAGCTCACGTTCGGCCGCCACTGCGCGCGAGATACTGACAATCTCCGCTCGAGCCCGGAGCGGGCATACGTCCTCGTCGCGCGCCGCCTCGAACTCGCGCGTGGCCGCCTTGGAATCGCCGGACGACAGGAGCGCTCGACCGAGTTCGAAACGAGCCTTGGCGTATCGCCCGTCGATCTCGACCGCGCGGGAGAGCGCCTTCACGGCCCCACCCGCATCTCCGCTCCGAAGCTTCGCCCTCCCCTGCTCGAAATGTTCGTCGAAGGCACGGATCGCCTCGGCGGAAAGACCCGGAGAGAGTTCGCTCTTGAAGGGCGCACTGTCGGCGAGGTTGCCGGCCGGAGTCACGAGCACGAGCTCGGCGCTCGCGCGAGCCGCGCTCTCGACGATCCGCTCGAGGTTGGCGCGGAAGTGAAGGGCGATCGCGGATGCGAGGGCGTCGTCTCGAGTGTAGGCGTCGAGACCGATACTCGAGTCGAGTCGAGCATCGACTTCAGCGGAGAGCAGCTCCGGGGGTCGTATCAATCGCGAGACGGCCGCGTAGCTGCGCAGCCCGCGCAGGCGACGGTCGATCCCGCGCCACCAGGCCGGCGTGTCCCGCAGCGCGCTGTACGTGCGCTCCTCGAGGAACTCGTTGTGACCCGTGTAGACGACGAAGAGATCCGGCTCGTAGCCGACGAGTTCATCCATCAGAGCTGCGACGCGATAGCTCGCGTAGCTGATCCCTCCGGCGTTCACGACCTCCCACTGGCCATCGGGATCGAGGACGACGACCGCCTCGCGAAGCCAACCGCAGAAGCTCGTCGCGTCGCTGTAGGGACGCCCGTAGGTGGTGGAGCCCCCGAGGCAGAAGACCCTCTTCGAATCCGCGGGCTTCTCCACCAGGAAGCGTTGTGCATTGAAGAAGCGGCGTTTGTTGTCCGCGGTCCGGTAGATCGGTCGGCCGCGATTGTCTTCGTCGAGGACGAAGAGCGGAATCGTCGACTCGAAGCCGACGAACGGGTCTTCGCGGTCGAGCGTCGATCCGACGCCCGCGAGCCGGAGCCCACCCTCGACCAAGAGCCACAACGCTACGAGCGGGATCGAGGCGAAGGCGAGCTTGCGAAGCGGACTCAAGCTGCGCCTCTTAGAAGTTCACCGTGAACATTCCGCCGAGCCCCCAATCTGGCGAGTTGGTCGACAAGCCGATGACCCCGTACGGACCGAAGCGCATCCGTTCGCTCACTCGGAACGACGCCATCGGAACGACTTCGTGGGAGTCCCCGATGCCATTCGTCGAGGCCTGTCGGAAATCGTAGGCCAGGCCGACACTGACGAGCCTTGCGAGCCGGACGCTGGTTCCGAGGGAGGCGAGCCAGATATCGTTGTAGCTGCCCCCCTTCATGCGGTACGCCCCGCTCCCGAACACGCTCAGGGAGCCGAACACCTTCGTGAGTTCGAGGCCGAGGGTCACGTCGGTGTGTCCTGTGCCGATGTCCTTGTTCTCGCTGCCCGACGGGATCTTGAACTTGATCGAGGGTTCGATGATCGTCGGGAGCGCGAAGCCCTCCGGCACGAAGTACGCGTAGGTGAGGGTGGTGGTGATGTCGCCGATCCCGTGCCGAAACGATGTGTCGGCGCCCCCGGCTCCCGCTCCCTCACCGAAGACGACGTCGCCGTCGAGCACCACATAGGGGACGGAGAGCGTCAACTGGACGCTGTGGCGATCCTGCGGCTCGTACTCGAGCTTGCCGAACAGCGAGGGCGCGTAGACGTGGCTCTTCTCGGGGTCGCCGTAGTCACCCGTGCTGTAGTGGAAGCCGACGCCCGCCGTGGCATAGAAGCGTCGGAACTGCTCCTCCCCCTCGGACGCCTCGCCGGCTTGGGAGATACCCGCCACGAAGAGAGCGATCAGGAGTATCGAGAGAGCTTGGGGTCGCATTGTCGTCCTCATTTCGAATTTCTGGGTTGGCGTCTTCTTCTCGGTGCCTCTCTCCTCCGGGGTGGCAGGCTCTATCCCCGAAGGACGGGCGAGGGCGGTGCGAACCGCCCCCGCGTCCTTTCAGTCCTAGTCTTCATTGGGGCGCTCGGGGCGCTCGGGGCGCTCGACGCGCTCGACGCGGTCGGGTCGCTCGGGGCGCTCGGGGCGCTCAGGGCGCTCGGGGCGGTCTGTGCGCTCCCCATTCTCGTCGCGGTTGGGACGGTTGATGCGCTCCCCATTCTCGTCACGGGCGGCGCGCTCCGCGTTGTCCCCCTGGCCGGGGGTCTTCA
>JAYGDB010000075.1:0-17521 GCA_046583095.1 Myxococcota bacterium
TCACGAGGCAGGGGTGGCCCGGATCTTCAGTCCCCAGGACGGTCGCTCCCTGGGCCTCGAAGGAATGATCGACCTGATTATCGAGGAGTGTCGGAGCGAGACTCGGCGGGGGGTGGGGAACTCGCCGTCGCAGCTGCTCGAGGAGGCCAGGGCGGTGGACGCATCCGACCCGGGTCGGGTGTCCCGCCTGCTGAGTTGCATGGAACACCAGTCGCGGGGCTTGGAGCCCATCCGTGCAGAGCTCGAGCGCCGCAGCGCGGAGCGGGTTGCGCCGGTGGTCGGTATCACGGGCCCCGGCGGCGCCGGGAAGTCGAGCGTCGTCGATGAGTTGCTTCGCCGCTTTCACGCGCGTCTCCCGGATCTCTCGCTCGGCCTGCTGCTCGTGGATCCCAGTCGGCGCCGTTCCGGCGGTGCGCTGCTCGGGGACCGCATCCGCCTGAACGCGATCGCTGATGGGCGCGTCTTCGTGCGCTCGCAGGCGACTCGTCAGGCCCATCGCGCCGTACCGGCAGGCGTGCGCGACGCCATCTTGGTTCTCAAGGCGGCGGGCTTCGACCTGATATTGGTGGAGACAGCGGGAATCGGTCAAAGCGACTCGGAGATCATCGATCTCGTCGATCACTCCGTTTACGTGATGACACCGGAGTTTGGCGCCCCCTCTCAGCTCGAGAAGATCGACATGCTGGAGCTTGCCGACTGCGTGGTGCTGAACAAGTTCGATCGTTACGGGGCAAAGGACGCGCTCCGGGACGTCCGCAAGCAGTGGAGGCGGAACCACGGTGCGCCGGAGCGAGCAGACGCGGAGATCCCGGTCTACCCGACGATCGCGCGCCAGTGGGACGACCCGGGTGCTGACCGGCTCTTCGAGGACCTGCGCGTTCGGTTGGTGGAGACTGCAGGTGAGCAGTTCCTGCTTACAGAGGGGCACGAGCAGCGCCAGGCACCCGAGCCTGTCGATACACCGCTGGTTCCGCCGGCCCGTCGGCGTTATCTCGCGGAGATCGCCGAAGTGGTGCGCGGGTACCGGCAAGAGACCGAGGTACTGGCAGAGCAGGCGCGGGTTGCAGATGCCTTGGGGCGCGCTCTGGAGGTGATCCGCAAGGACACGGACGCCGTGGGCGATCTCGAAGCGCGGCAGAAAGCCGCAGTGGCCGGTTTGCCCCCCGAACTGCGCGACGCGCTTGCCAGCTGGCCTGCAAGGCGGGAGCAGTACCAGGGTGAGACGCAGGCCTACGCGGTGCGCGGTCGCGAGTTCCGGGTCGAGAATCACACGCAGACCCTCTCCGGCACGCGGATTCCGAAGGTGGCTCTTCCGCGCACGGATGACTGGGGCGAGCTCGTCCGGTTCTTCCGTAACGAGAACGTCCCCGGCGTGTTTCCGTTCACCGCGGGCGTCTTCCCGTTCCGACGGACGGGAGAAGATCCTACGCGGATGTTCGCGGGCCAGGGCGGCCCGGAGCGCACGAACCGCCGCTTCCACTATCTGTCCCGTGGTCACGAGGCGACTCGGCTGTCGACGGCCTTCGACAGCGTGACGCTCTACGGTCGAGATCCCGATCGACGCCCGGACATCTACGGCAAGTGCGGGAACTCCGGCGTCTCGGTCTGCACGCTCGACGATGCGAAGAAGCTCTACTCGGGCTTCGACCTGTGTGCGCCCACCACGTCGGTGTCTCTGACCATCAACGGACCGGCGCCCACGGTGCTCGCGTTCTTCCTGAACACGGCGATCGATCAGCAGGTAGAACGGCACCTGCGCGAGACCGGCCGGCTCGAGGCTGTCCGGGCGCGCTTCGAGGATCTGCCGTCGTATCAAGGCGACCTGCCCGAGGGCCATGACGGCCACGGTCTCGGGCTGTTGGGCATCCCGGGCGACCGGGCGGTGGATGCAGACACCTACGCGCGCATCAAGGCAGATACCCTGCACCGCGTTCGGGGCACCGTCCAAGCTGACATTCTGAAGGAAGATCAGGCACAGAACACCTGCATCTTCTCTACCGAGTTCTCGCTCAAGGTGATGGGGGACATCCAGGAGTACTTCACTGCGAACGAGGTAGAGAACTTCTACTCGGTCTCGATCTCCGGCTATCACATGGCCGAAGCGGGGGCGAATCCGATCACGCAGCTCGCCTTCACGCTCGCCAACGGGTTCACCTACTGCGAGTCGTACCTCGCCCGCGGGATGTCGATCGACGAGTTCGCGCCGAACTTCTCCTTCTTCTTCAGCACGGGGCTCGACGCCGAGTACAACGTGATTGGTCGGGTCGCCCGACGCATCTGGGCGGTCGCGATGCGTGAGCGCTACGGGGCCTCCGAGCGCAGCCAGAAGCTCAAGTACCACATCCAGACGAGCGGTCGCTCGCTTCATGCCCAGGAGATGTCGTTCAACGACATCCGCACGACCCTGCAGGCGATGACCGCCCTGCAAGACGGTTGCAACAGCCTGCACACGAACGCCTACGACGAGGCCGTCACGACGCCGACCGAGGAGTCCGTCCGCCGCGCGGTAGCCATCCAGCTGATCCTGGCGCGCGAGTTTGGGGTGTTCAAGAACGAGAACTTGGCGCAGGGGAGCTATCTGACAGAAGCCTTGACGGATCTCGTCGAAGAGGCGGTCCTCGAAGAGTTCGAGCGCTTGTCCGAGCGGGGCGGGGTGCTCGGCGCGATGGAGACCCTGTATCAGCGCAGCAAGATCCAGGAGGAGAGCCTCCACTACGAGTCACTCAAGCATTCTGGTGAGTTGCCCGTCATCGGTGTGAACACCTTCGAGAGTCCGCAGCCCGAGTCCGTCGAGCCGGCACCGGATAGCCTGATCCGCGCATCGGCCGAGGAGAAGGATGCGCAGCTTCGCCATCTCGCCGCCGTCCACGCGCGCTGGCGCGACACCGCGCCGGCGGCCCTCGGGAGCCTCTCGGCAGCGGCAACCCGGGGCGAGAACATCTTTGAAGAGCTGATGGAGACCGTGAAGACTGCAAGCCTCGGCCAGATCAGCGAGGCCTTGTTCGAGGTCGGCGGGCGCTACCGTCGGTCGATGTAGCGAGGCGGGAAGGAGATCCATGGCAGCGAACGACGAGAAGGCAGATCTGGCGCGCTGGAGCGAACTGGCCGCAAAGGAACTGCGCGGCAAGAATCCGTCCGAGCTCCGGTGGACCAGCCCCGACGGAATCGAGGTCAAGCCCCTCTACACCGCGGCAGACCTCGAGGGTCTCGAGCATGTAAACAGCCTGCCGGGTGCTCCGCCGTTCCTGCGCGGTCCGCGGGCGACCATGTACACGAATCGTCCCTGGACCGTTCGCCAGTACGCGGGCTTCTCCACTGCCGAGGAATCCAACGCGTTCTACCGCGCCAATCTGGCCGCCGGGCAGCAGGGCCTCTCGGTGGCGTTCGATCTCGCCACCCACCGGGGTTACGACTCGGATCATCCCCGGGTCGCGGGTGACGTCGGGAAGGCCGGGGTCGCGATCGACTCGGTCGAGGATATGAAGATCCTGTTCGATGGCATCCCCCTCTCGGACGTCACGGTCTCGATGACGATGAATGGAGCGGTCTTGCCCGTACTTGCCTGCTTCATCGTGGCCGCCGAGGAGCAAGGTGTCGCGCGCGAGGAACTCGCCGGGACGATCCAGAACGACATTCTCAAGGAGTTCATGGTCCGCAATACCTACATCTATCCGCCGGAGCCCTCGATGCGGATCGTGGCGGACATCATCGAGTTCGCGGCGAACCAAATGCCGAAGTTCAACTCGATCTCGATCAGCGGCTACCACATGCAGGAAGCCGGAGCGAGCACGGTGCTCGAGTTGGCCTTCACGCTGGCGGATGGCCTCGAATACGTCCGTGCCGCGCTCTCGAAGGGTCTGGACATCGACCACTTCGCCGGACGACTCTCGTTCTTCTGGGCGATTGGCATGAACTTCTATCTCGAGATTGCGAAGATGCGGGCCGGCCGCCTGCTGTGGGCCGAGTTGATGGAGGGCTTCGAGCCCAAGGACCCGCGTTCCCTGATGCTTCGCACCCACTGCCAGACTTCGGGTGCGAGCCTCACCGAGCAGGACCCGATGAATAACGTCGTTCGCACCACCATCGAGGCGATGGCCGCGATCTTCGGCGGCACCCAATCTCTGCATACAAACGGCTACGACGAGGCGGTGAGCCTGCCCACGGACGCGGCGGCGAGGACGGCGCGCAACACCCAACTCATCCTCCAGGAAGAGTCGGGCATTGGCGCGGTTGTCGATCCCTGGGGTGGCTCCTACTTCATGGAGTCGCTGACGGCGAGCGTTGCGGCCGAGGCTCGCAAGGTCATTGCCGAAATCGAAGAGATGGGCGGCATGACCAAGGCCATCACGAAGGGCATGCCAAAGCTCCGCATCGAGGAGTGCGCGACGCGGCGCCAGGCGCGCATCGATCGCGGTGACGACGTGATCGTCGGAGTCAACAAGTACCAACTCGAAGACGAGCCGGAACTCGACGTTCGGGACATCGACAATACGGCCGTCCGCGAGGCCCAGGTGAGGCGCCTCGAGAAAATCCGTGCCGAGCGGGATTCGGCGGCGGTCGAGAAGGCTCTTGTGAACCTGACGGCTCTCGCGCAGTCGGGGCAGGGCAACCTGCTCGAGGCTGCAGTCGAGGCGATGCGTGCACGAGCCAGTGTCGGCGAGGTTTCGGATGCCCTCGAGACGGTCTACACGCGCTATCGCGCGGACACCCAATCCGTCTCCGGGGTCTACAGCGCCATGTATCGCGGAGACGAGGACTTCGACAGGGTCTGCCGGGATGTCCAGGCGTTTGGAGAGCAGGAGGGCCGCCGGCCGCGAATGCTCGTCGTGAAACTCGGACAGGACGGACACGACCGAGGCATGAAGGTGATCGCCACGGCTTTCGCAGACATCGGCTTCGACGTAGATGTCGGCCCGCTGTTTCAGACGCCCGCCGAGGCGGCCCGCCAGGCCGTCGAGAACGACGTACACCTGGTGGGCGTGTCCAGCCAGGCGGCCGGTCACAAAGTGCTCGTGCCGCTCCTGATCGAGGCTCTCGAGGCTGAAGGGGCCAGCAACATCGCGGTGATCGTCGGCGGCGTGATCCCTCCCCGCGATTACCCGTTCCTGCGCGAGAAGGGGGTGGCCGCGGTGTTCGGACCCGGAACGGCGATCCCCAAGGCGGCCGGCGAGGTGTTGCAGGTGATCCGAGAGTGTCGGGGATGAGCGACTGGACGCCTCGGGAGTGGCGTGACGCCATTCGCGCTGGCGATCGTCGCGCGATGGCGCGCGCGATCACCTTGCTCGAGAGCACGCGGGAGGATCACGCGGTGCTTGGGCAGGCGATCCTCGAAGAACTCGTCCCGGATTCGGGGGGCGCGATCCGGGTGGGCGTCTCGGGTTCGCCCGGTGTTGGGAAGAGCCAGTTCATCGAGATGCTCGGGCTGCTTCTGGTCGAGCGGGGTCAGCGGGTGGCCGTGCTGGCGGTCGACCCCAGCAGCCCTGTGACCGGCGGCAGTATCCTCGGTGACAAGACGCGCATGGAGAAGCTCGCGGTCCACGAGAACGCGTTCATCCGCCCGTCTCCGTCCGGCGGATCCATGGGCGGGGTCGCCCAGCGAACCCGTGAGGCGATCATCGTTTGCGAGGCAGCGGACTTCGACGTGGCGCTCGTCGAGACCGTCGGCATCGGGCAATCCGAGGTGGCTGTTTCCTCCATGGTCGACTTTTTCCTGGTCCTGCTGTTGCCCGCTAGCGGGGACGAGTTGCAGGGCATCAAGAAGGGCGTGATCGAACTGGCCGACGCGTTGGTGGTCAACAAGGCGGACGGCGATACCAAGCAGGCGGCCGAGCGAACCCTGGCGAGCTACCGCGGCGCACTGGGTCTGATCCGCGCGCCAGGCACCGCCTGGCAGCCGCAGGTCGTGACGGCCAGCGCGCTGGAGGGGACGGGTGTTTCGGACATCTGGGAGATGGTTCTCGCCCACCGCGAGCAGGCCGAGGCGTCGGGCGAGTTGCAAGGGAAGCGCCGCTCGCAGGCGCGAGACTGGATGTGGGCCCTGGTCGAAGAGGGCCTCGAGAAGGGATTCCGATCGCATCCGGGTGTGCGTCGGGAGATTCCGGATCTCGAGCGGGATGTGGAGGCCCTCAAGACCACGCCTGCGGCCGCCGCTCGCACCCTGCTAGAAGCTTTCACTCCCCGCTGATTTTCCGCGCGGGGACGATTGCAAGCGCCCGTTACACCCCCGCGCCCATCCTGCCGATGACTCAGGAGGTTGTGTCCTCGCGTGCGGTGCGGCGGACCGGGAGTAGGCAGATGGTTCAGATCAACATGGCGACCAAGGAGATCACCATGAAGGTGGTCTACTACGGTCCTGCGTTGTCCGGGAAGACAACGAACCTGCAGCAGCTGCACGCGATGATGGATCCGGCCTCGCGCGGCCAGATGGTCACTCTCGACACCAAGGACGACCGCACCCTCTACTTCGACTTTCTGCCCATCGAGTTCGCGACGGGCGGGGACTTTTCGATCAGGATGAAGTTCTTCACCGTGCCGGGCCAGGTGATGCACAAGTCGACTCGGAAGGTCGTGTTGGCGGGCGCCGACGCGATCTGTTTCGTCGCCGACTCCCAGCGCGCCTCGGCCAGCGCGAACGCGTACTCGTGGCGCGACATGGAGGCGAACCTGAAGAGCCACGGGATCGACTTCGAGGCGTTGCCCAAGGTGGTGCAGTGGAACAAGCGTGACTGCGCGGACATCAAGCCCCTCTCCGAGATCAAGGACCAGTGGGGGGACATCCTGACCCATCCGGCCGTAGCCTTGCGCGGCGAGGGCGTCGTCGAGACGCTGCGCGAGCTCATGCGCGGGCTGTATCGCAGCCTGCGCGACAGGCACGACTTCGAACTCAAATTCGGGGTGTCTGAAGAGGACTTCCTGAAGGGTGTCCTCAACAACTTCTGCATCCGCCGGAGCTGAGAGCGCCGCCTGGCGCTCTAATTGACACCCCAGTCAACGACTGATAATTTGAGCGAGTGCCTACCCCTAGGGGCATGATCCGGCCCCTGCCTAGGCTCCCACCGGAACCGCATCCTGCAGTCCGTACGGGATCCCGCGCGAGGTAACGCCCTCATGGCAACCCCCGAGAACCCCGAATCCCAGTTCGACCCCAGCACCGCGGGGACCGTCCTCAGCAGCATCTCGGATGCGATCGAGGACATCCGCGCCGGCAAGATGGTCATCCTCGTCGACGACGAGGACCGCGAGAACGAGGGCGACCTGTGCATGGCGGCTGAGGCCGTCACGCCGGAATCCATCAACTTCATGGCGACCCATGGTCGTGGGCTCATCTGCCTTGCGATGGAAGAAGCCCAGATGCAGAAGCTCCATTTGTCCATGATGGTCCCCGACCACGAGAACACGGCGACGTATGGCACTGCCTTCACGGTCTCCATCGAGGCGCGGGAAGGGGTGACGACGGGGATCTCCGCCGCCGATCGTGCGCACACGGTCCAGACGGCGATTCGCGAGGACGTACGCCCCGCCGACATCGTTCGCCCGGGGCACGTCTTCCCGCTGCGTGCTCGGGAGGGGGGTGTGCTGCGTCGGGTCGGCCAGACAGAGGGCTCCGTCGATCTGGCCCGCCTCGCGGGTTTCCGCCCGGCGGGGGTGATCTGTGAGGTCATGAACGACGACGGCACGATGGCGCGGCTCGACGATCTCGCCTCGTACGCGAAGAAGCACGATCTCAAGATCGTGACGATCCGCGATCTCATCCAGTACCGGCTACGGAACGAGACCCTGGTTCGCCGCGGCGCCTCGGCCCGTATGCCCACGGTTGCAGGCGACTTCAAGTGCATCGTCTACGAGAACGATATCGACCACGTCGACCACATGGCGCTCGTGATGGGCGAGATCGATTCGACCAAGCCGGTGCTCGTCCGCGTTCACAGCGAGTGTCTTACCGGGGACGCTTTCGGGTCATTGCGCTGCGACTGTGGCGAGCAGCTCCAGTCCGCCCTGAAGATGATCGCCTCGGAAGGCAGCGGAGTGCTTCTGTACATGCGGCAGGAAGGCCGCGGCATTGGTCTCAAGAACAAGATCAGCGCGTACGATCTCCAGGATACCGAGGGTCTCGATACCGTGGAGGCCAACGTGAAGCTCGGCTTCGCGGCCGACATGCGGGACTACGGGGTCGGCACCCAGATCCTCGTGGATCTCGGAGTCGAGGAGATGCGCATGATCACGAACAACCCGGGCAAGCGGGCCGGCATCGAAGGCTATGGTTTGCGGATCGTCGAGCGGGTCCCGCTCGAGGTCGAGCCCAACGCCAACAACCTCGATTATCTCCGCACGAAGAAGGAAAAGCTCGGCCACGTTCTGCACCTGATGGGATGAACGCTCTCGAGGCGTCAGGCCGAGCCACCCACACCAGCACCCAGGAGTCATAGATGTTCGAATCGGTCGACAACGTCGTTGAACAGCTGGAGAAGCAGGGGTACATCTGCGACAAGCGAATTGGCACCGTCGTGTATCTTGCCTCCCGGCTCGACAAGCCGGTGCTGGTGGAAGGCCCAGCGGGCGTGGGCAAGACCGAGCTTGCGAAGGTCGTCGCGGCGGCTCTGGGTCGGGATCTGATTCGCTTGCAGTGCTACGAGGGTCTCGATGAGGCGAAAGCCCTCTACGAGTGGGAGTACTCGAAGCAACTGCTCTACACGCAGATCCTCAAAGACAAGGTCGCCGAGACCATCGAGGGCGCGACCACCCTGCGCGAGGCGGCCGAGAAGATCGGAGCCGAGGACTCGGTCTTCTTCTCGGAGCGCTTCATCGTCCCGCGCCCGCTCATGCAGGCCATCAGCGCGGAGGAGCCTGTGATGCTCCTGATCGACGAGGTCGACAAGTCGGATCCGGAGTTCGAGGCCTTCCTGCTCGAGATCCTGTCTGACTTCCAGGTGACGGTCCCCGAGATCGGGACCCTCAAGGCGAAGACACAGCCGTTGGTCTTCCTCACGTCGAACGATGCTCGGGAGTTGAGCGACGCCCTGAAGCGCCGATGCCTGCACCTCTGGATCGACTACCCGAGCCACGAGCTCGAGGTGCGGATCCTCAACACCAAGGTACCGGGTATCGACGAACGATTCGCAGACGAGGTCGTGACGGTGATGAACCGGATTCGGGATCTCGATCTGAAGAAGACGCCCTCCATCAGCGAGACCCTCGATTGGGCCCGGGCGCTACTCGCTCTGAACGCGAACGATCTCGAAGACGAGCTCGTGAACGACACCCTCAGCGTGATCTTGAAGTACGAGGGCGACGTGAAGAAGGCCCAGAGCGAACTCGGCAAGCTCCTCGAGAAGAAGACCGCGGCGGCGGCCGCCGAAGAGCCCGTGCAGGCCCCGGAGCCTTCCGCCGAGAAGAAGGGGATTCTCCACTGAGCATGGAGGCGAAGATCGTCGAGTTCACGAACCTGCTTCGGAAGAGCGGCGTTCGGGTCTCGGTGTCCGAGGCGATCGATGCCTTCACGGCGGTGGACGAGCTTTCGTTCGCAGATCGCGATCTCTTCAAGATCGCGCTGCGTGCCTCGATGATAAAGCGCGGCGACGAGATCCCCACCTACGACGAGCTCTTCGACCTGTTCTGGTCGGGCTTCTACGACAACTTGCGCGAAGCCTTCGGCGACATGGCCGGTGAGATGGGTGAGGGGGGTGTCGACCTCGAGGAGCTCATGCGCCAGCTGGCCGAGATGCTGGGCCAGATGGACGGCGACATGGACCTCTCGGATCTCGCCAAGGCTCTGCTCACCCAGGATCTGGCGCAGCTCGAGAACTTGATCCGGCAGGCCGCCGAGCAGGCGGGCACCGAGCGAATCGAGAACATGCTCCAAGTAGGCTTCTTCAGTCGCCGCACGATGGAGGGCCTGGGCGCCGAGGGCGCCGGCGAAGAACTCGAAGACCTCGCCCAGCAGCTCGAGGCCGCAGGATTCTCTCCGGAACAGATCGAGCAGCTGCGGGACTTGATCGGGAAGCTGATGGAGACCCTTCGCAAGGTCGTCCGGAACTTCACCGAGAGGGAACTCCAGACCCAGAACCACGACTACATGGAGAAGTTCCGCCGGGAGATGCTCACGGAGAAGAGCTTCTACCACCTGACCGAGGAAGAGATCGCCCGGATGCGCGAGGTGGTGACGCGACTCGCGCAGCGGATCAAGAACGTGCTCTCGATCCGCCGCAAGCGGCTCAAGCGCGGCAAGCTCGACCTTCACCAGACCCTGCGTCGCAACATGGCCCGGGGTGGCATCCCCTTCGAGGTGATCTTCAAGCAGCGCCGCAAGGATCGACCGAAGCTCGTGATCTTGTGCGACGTGTCTTCCTCGGTTGCGAACGTCTCGCGCTTCATGCTGCAGTTCATGTACAGCCTGCAGGAAGCGTTCACCAAGATGCAGTCCTACGTCTTCGTGTCCGAGCTGGGCGACGTCACGCCCGTCTTCAAGGACAAGGACGTGAATACGGCCATCGAGAACGCGCTCGATGGGGGCGACGTCATCAACGTATACACGCGCTCGAACTTCGGCTTCGCCTTCCACGAGTTCTGGAAGAACCACATGTCGGCGGTAGACAACCGCACGACCGTGCTGATCCTGGGCGATGCCCGCAACAACTACAACGATCCGAAGGCCTGGTGCCTGCGCGACATCCACAACAAGGCGAAGAACGTCGTCTGGCTCAATCCCGAGAGCCCCAGTGCCTGGGGGTTCGGCGACAGCGTGATGGACCGCTACCTACCGTACTGCGACGTCGTCGAAGAGTGTCGCAACCTGCGGCAACTGGCGAAGATCGTCGATCAGATCGTTCTGTAGCCCCCTCCAGGAGCACGGCGTGGTGCTCCGTGGCCCCACCAGCGGCCTGCGTTATCGGGCGCGGGATCCGACCGGCCGCGAGGAGTTCGTGGGTCGCAACCGGGCCTGGCACTCTCGTGGCTGCAACGGAGTCGCCGGGGGTGACACGAGCCTGGATGGGATCCGTCGCATCGTTGGGTTCGCCACCCAGTCGTTCGGGCCTTGAAACGAAAAACGCCCCGTCGGCGGGCCGACGGGGCGTTCCACAGGGGAGGGGCGGTGGACTCATTTTGGGGGGTGAGAGGTTGGCCACTTCGTGAGAAATGACCAATCCACCGCCACTCCGGAACTGTCAATATCCTCTGCTGAAATGCAGTTATACCATTATGCGGGTGTCCCCGGGATTGTCAAACCAAAATTCCGCAACGTCGTTCTGAGGTGCTAGAAGTACCTGATTTTCCGGCTACTTAGTGCGAAATATTCTGTCCGAGAGGGCGAGTCTGGGAGTCCTGGATCGGCCCCCGGCGGGCGTTGGACGTGGATCGGCGATCCGGTAGGGTTCGCCGGCCTTGGGGGACGGAGAGGTCGATGCAACGTGAGGCGGACAGTCGCGAGGAACGGCGTTTCAAGGTTGTGACCTACGGCTGTCAGATGAACATCCACGACAGCGAGAAGCTCTCGAATCTGCTGTACCACGCGGGCCTCTCGGAAGCGGCCACGGCCGACGACGCCGACCTGCTCGTCATCAACACCTGTTCGATTCGTGACAAGGCCGAGAATCAGCTCTACAGCGATCTCGGCAAGCTACGCGACTGGAAGCGACGCCGCGCGGGCCGCGTGCTCGGAGTTGGCGGATGCGTGGCCCAGCAGCAGGGCCACGCGCTCCTCTCCCGCTTTTCGCAGCTCGATTTCGTTTTTGGCACCCACAATCTGCAATGGGTGCCCGCGATGGTCGAAGCGGCGCTGGCCGGCGAGCGGTCGGCTCGAACCTCCGAGTCGAGTTCGCTGGATCGCTTCGACCTGCCCGAGCAGCACGCCGCCTACGCGGGCCCGGGCACCGGACGCGCCTTTCTCACCGTGATGGAGGGCTGTGACATGTTTTGCAGCTTCTGCATCGTGCCGCTGACACGGGGTCGCGAGATCAGTCGTCCCGCCGCCGGCATCGTTGCCGAGGCACGCTCCTTGGCAGATCGCGGCGTCTGCGAGGTTACCCTCCTCGGTCAGACCGTGAACGCCTATGGGCGCCACGACTTGCGCCGGGGCCAGACGGCAGCCACCGGTACGCTGGCCTTTGCGGAGTTGCTGACCCGTCTCGATGCGATCCCGGGCATCGAACGCATCCGTTATATCAGCCCGCACCCGCTGTTCTACGACGAAGACCTCGTTCGAGCGCACGGCGAGCTCGAGAGCCTGTGCCCCCACGTGCATCTGCCGCTCCAGAGTGGCTCGACGGCCGTTCTGGAGCGGATGCGCCGTCGCTACTCGCGGCAGGAGTTTCTGGCTATTCCGGAGCGCCTGCGGGCCAGCCGTCCGGACATCGCCATCACGACCGACATCATCGTGGGATTCCCGGGTGAGACACGGGACGACTTCGAGCAGACCCTGACGGCTGTTTCTGAGGCCGGGTTCGTCGATAGCTACAGCTTCAAGTATTCGCCGCGGCCAGGGACCTCTGCGCTGGAGCTCGATGGCGCCGTTCCGCCCGAGGAGGCGCAGGACCGGCTCATGGCCCTGCAGGAGCTTCAGCGCGACTTGACGCTCGGCTACCACCGGAGCCGGGTTGGAAGCCGCACACGAATCCTGGTGGAGGGAGCGAGCCGGAAGGGCGGAGAGCAACTTCGGGGTCGCGACCCCTATCACCGGGTGGTGAACGTCAGCGCGGACGCGGGGCCCGGGGACCTGCTCGAGGTCGAAATCGTCGAGGCCACGCCGCACTCTCTGATCGGGGCGCCCAGCGGTCTGCTGGGGCGGCCGGCCGGCCGGATCGATCTGAAGCGAGACGCACCGATCGCCGAAGAGAAGAGGCGAAGCGTCGTAGCCGCTGGAGCGGATCCGCTGCGCGTCTTGTGAGGCTCGGGGGAGCCGTCGGTTGACCCCCATCGGGCATCGAACTAGAGTCTGTCGCCAACTGACGACCGGAGCGCGCCATTCCACCGCATCCGAGTCGGCCCGTCTGGCGCGCTCCCAAGACAGCCCTTTCTTGTGCGCATGCGTGCTGAGAGCGAGCGCGGGGAGCGATCGACGACATGGATGAGAGCCAGATCCGCGACGGACTGACGTTCGACGACGTGTTGCTGTCTCCAGGTGCGTCCGACGTCCTACCGGCCGACGTCGACATTCGCACCCTGCTCACCCCGGGAATCGAGCTCAAGTCGCCACTCCTGTCGGCAGCTATGGACACGGTGACCGAGCACCAGACCGCGATTTGCATGGCTCAGAACGGCGGGATCGGCATCGTCCACAAGAACCTGTCCGTGACCGAGCAGGCCGCTGAGATCGACAAAGTGAAGCGCAGCGAGTCGGGGATGATCATCGACCCGATCACCATGCGTCCCGAGCAGCGCATCTACGAGGCGCTCGAGGTGATGGAGCGGTACCGGATCTCTGGCGTCCCGATCACCCGGGACGGGCAGGCGGTGGGTATTCTCACGAACCGGGATCTGCGCTTCGTCAAGGACACGAACCGCGAGATTTCGGCGGTGATGACCTCCGAGAATCTCGTTACGGTGCCTCCGGGAACCGGGATGGAGCGCGCCAAGGAACTGCTCCACCAGCACCGGATCGAGAAGCTCCTCGTGGTTTCCGACGACGGCATCCTGCGTGGCCTGATTACCATCAAGGACATCGAGAAGACCGAGCGCTACCCGGACGCCTGCAAGGACCCCCTGGGCCGGCTGCGCTGCGGCGCCGCCCTCGGGGTCGGGCCGGACCGGCTCGAGCGTGCCGAGGCTCTCGTGGCTGCCGGCGTCGACGTGGTCGTGGTCGATACGGCTCACGGCCACTCGCAAATGGTGCTCGACGCGGTGAACGAACTCCGCAGGACGTTTCCCGAGTTGCCGATCATTGGCGGCAACGTGGCGACCGGCGAGGGCACGGAGGCCCTCATCAAGGCGGGCGTCTCCGGCGTCAAGATCGGCGTGGGGCCTGGCTCGATCTGTACGACGCGCGTCATTGCGGGTGTCGGCGTCCCGCAATTCACCGCTCTCGCAGACGCCGCGGCGGTGGCGAACCGATCGGGCGTTCCGATCGTGTCGGACGGCGGGATCAAGTACTCGGGCGACATCGTCAAGGCGCTCGCAGTGGGGGCATCGACGGTGATGATCGGCTCCCTGTTCGCCGGAACCGACGAAGCGCCCGGAGAAGTCGTCCTCTTCCAGGGCCGCTCCTACAAGGTCTATCGCGGTATGGGCTCCCTCGGCGCAATGGCCGAGGGCAGCCGCGATCGCTACTTCCAGGCGGACGTTGAGGATGCCAGCAAGCTCGTGCCCGAGGGGATCGAAGGACGGGTTCCCTATCGAGGCTCGCTGTCTCAGAGCGTTCACCAGTTGCACGGTGGGCTGCGCGCGGGCATGGGCTATTGCGGGGCGGCGGATCTGGCGGACCTGCGGAGCAAGGCCCGCTTCGTCCGTATCTCGTCGGCGGGCCTGCAAGAGGGCCACGTTCACAGCGTGATCGTCACGAAAGAGGCGCCGAACTACCGAATCGAGTAGCCGCGGTGTAAGCTGCCGCATGCGATCCCCCGAAAGCCCAAACAGCCAGTGCGAGGACTAGCCCTAGTCCAGTGAACCCCCCTACCTCGGAATCGAATCTCCGAAGTCAGCGTATTCTCATCCTCGACTTCGGCGCGCAGTACACCCAGCTGATTGCGCGGCGCGTTCGGGAGCACCACGTCTACTGCGAGATCCATCCAGGCGATCTCGATCTCGCTTCCATCCAGGCTTTCGATCCGTCGGGCATCATCTTGTCGGGGGGTCCCGCGAGCGTTCTCGACGAGGGCTCGCCGGACGCGGATCCCGGCGTTTTCGAGCTAGAGGTTCCGATCCTCGGCATCTGCTACGGCCTGCAGCTGCTGATGCTTCGCCTGGGTGGAAAGGTCGAATCGGCCGAGGACCGCGAGTACGGCCGCGCCCAGTTGGTCGTGGAACTCGAGGATCCTCTTCTTGGTTCCGTCGACCGGAGCGGCGAGCGAGTGGTGTGGATGAGCCACGGCGACCGTGTTCTTTCGCTGCCCGACGGCTTCGAAGTGGTTGCGCACAGTGGCAACTCGCCGTTTGCAGCCGTTCGTCATCAGGATCGCCCGATCTGGGGTGTCCAGTTCCATCCCGAGGTGGTGCACACGGATGGGGGTAGCGAGATCCTGCGCCGCTTCGTCCACGACGTCTGCGGTTGCGCGCCCGCATGGACCACCGGCGCCTTCATCGAAGCCGCTATCGAGGCCATTCGCCAGCAGGTCGGGGATCGGCGGGTCGTCTGCGGACTCTCGGGCGGGGTCGACTCGTCCGTGGCCGCCGCGCTCGTCCACCGGGCGGTGGGCGAACAGCTCACCTGCATCTTCGTCGATCACGGTCTGATGCGCGCGAACGAGCGCGAGCAGGTGGAGGCGCTCTTCCAGGAGTCGCTCGGTGTCAAGCTCGTCTCGCTCGACGCCTCCGAGCTTTTCCTGCGGGAACTCAAGGGGATCGCAGACCCGGAGAAGAAGCGCCGCACCATCGGTCGACTCTTCATCGAGGTCTTCGAGGAGGAGGCCGCCCGGATCGGCGACGTCGATTTCCTCGTCCAGGGCACCCTGTATCCGGATGTCATCGAGAGCATTTCGGTGAAGGGGGCTTCCCAGACGATCAAGACCCACCACAACGTGGGCGGGCTCCCCGAGGATATGAGGCTCGAGCTGGTCGAGCCCCTCCGCGAGCTCTTCAAGGACGAGGTCCGCGAGGTCGGCCGCAAGCTCGGGCTTCCCGAGGCGGCCGTGGGTCGGCATCCGTTCCCGGGGCCGGGTCTCGCCATCCGCATCATGGGCCCCGTCGACCGGGAGCACCTGGCCACACTCCGGCAGGCCGATGCGATCCTGATCGAGGAGATCCGAGCGGCGGGTCTCTACGATCAGATCTGGCAAGCCCTGGCGATCTTCCTTCCCGTGCACAGCGTGGGCGTGATGGGAGATGCGCGAACCTACGAGAACGTCATCGCCGTGCGCTGTGTCACTTCCCTCGACGCGATGACGGCCGACTTTTCACATATCCCCCACGATGTTCTGGGCCGGATCTCGAACCGCATCATCAACGAGGTCAAGGGCATCAATCGAGTGGTCTACGACATTTCGTCGAAGCCCCCCGCCACGATCGAGTGGGAGTGAACCTTTCTTCGAAGGTGGCATGTAACAACCCAATGGAGTTCGAGACGATCACCGGCGCTGTCCCTCCCTTCGTCATTGCCCGGGGAGCGCGTTGACATGCCGAAGCCGTTCGTTCACCTGCATCTTCATACCGAATACTCGCTGCTCGACGGGGCGATCAAGCACAACCCGCTCTTCGAGCGCGCCAAGGCCATGAACATGCCGGCCGTGGCCCAGACGGATCACGGCAATCTCTTCGGAACCGTCGAGTTCTACGAGAAGGCGCGGGCCAACGGCATCAAGCCGATCATCGGCTGCGAGGTCTATATCGCGGGTGGGAGTCGCTTCGAGAAGGAGGGGCGGGAGCGCACCCCCGATGGCTTCGACGCCATCAGCCACCTGCTGCTGCTGGCGATGAACGAGGCCGGCTACAGGAACCTGATGTACCTCGTCTCGAAGGGATACCTCGAGGGTTTCTACTACAAGCCCCGGATCGACATGGATCTCCTGCGGAGCCGAAACGAGGGGCTGATCGCGACTTCGGGTTGTCTGTCGGCACCGGTGCCCCGGGCGATCGTTCAGGGAGAGACCAACCGAGCGTGGTCGGTCGCCGAGGAGTTCAAGGGCATCTTCGGCGATCGCTACTACCTCGAGATGCAGCGCCATGGCATCCCGGCCCAGGATCAGGTGAACGCGGAGCTCGTCAAGATGTCCTCGGACCTCGGCCTCCCGTTGGTTGCCACCAATGACGCACACTATCTGGCCCACGCAGACCACGCCCACCACGACGCGTTGCTCTGCATCGGTACCGCCTCGAATCTCGATGACCCCAGCCGCTTCAAGTTCGACGGCCAGGGTTTCTACGTGAAGGACGGCGACGAGATGCGGGAGGTTTTTCACGATCACCCCGCGGCCATCGAGAATGCTCTAGAGATCGCCGAGCGCTGCAACGTCGAGATCCCGATGGGTTCGTATCACATGCCGGAGTACCAGGTGCCCGCCGGCAGGAGTCTCGACGAGGTGATGGAGGAGCAGGCCTGGGTGGGTCTGCGGGAGCGCCTGGGTCTCGCGCCGGACGAACCCCTTCAGGAGTCCGAGTACGCGGACCGGATGAAACACGAGCTTTCGGTGATCAAGGAGATGGGCTTTGCCGGCTACTTCCTGATCGTTGCGGACTTCATCAGCTACGCGAGGCGCAACGGCGTGCCGGTCGGTCCGGGTCGCGGTTCGTCGGCAGGGAGCC
Source organism: Myxococcota bacterium (assembly GCA_046583095.1). GTDB lineage: Bacteria > Myxococcota_A > UBA9160 > UBA9160 > UBA4427 > JAJDAN01. The sequence goes on from JAYGDB010000075.1 coordinate 17,386, forward strand.
TGGTGGCCTTCGGGATGGGGATCACGGGGGTCGACCCCGTCCACTACGGGATCATCTTCGAGCGCTTCCTGAACCCGGAGCGCGTGTCGATGCCCGACATCGACGTCGACTTCTGCATGCGCGGACGCGACAAGGT
>JAYGDB010000150.1:0-12935 GCA_046583095.1 Myxococcota bacterium
GCCGAGGAGCGGCACGGAGATCACGGGCTGGTCGCTCTCCGGGATCGAGCGGAGCTGCGGGACGTCCGGATGATCCAGATCCGCGAGGGGCACGCGGTAGATCGCCGACACCTCGGCGGGGTTCGGCGTCATCTCGGCATCCGGCCCACACCAGAAGACGATCGGCGTGATCACGAAGCCCGAGCGCGTGGGGTAGTCGTCGAGCGCCCCGAGTTGGCTGTCGGGCCGGAGTTCGAGTCCGACCTCCTCACAGCACTCTCGCAGGGCCGTCTGGCTCTGGGTCTCGCCCGGCTCGCGGCGCCCGCCGGGAAGCGCCCATTGCCCGGCATGATCCTTCAGCTGGGACGCCCGCCGCGTGAGGACGAAGCAGGCGCGCCCCTGGTCGTCCGAGACGATTGCCAGTGCCACGCTCGCGGCCGTCAGGTGGTTGCCCGGGTGGCTTCGTCGCTCGAAGCCGTCGAGGTTGCGCTCGAGCCGCTCGCGCAGGGAATCGGTATACGGGTGCGCCACGGGTGCACGATACATCACGCTATCTTGCGCGAGCTTTCCGAAGGAGTCCTCCGATGCAGCATCCCCAGGCCCTGCGACCCGAAGAGCACGCGGTCTTCAACCCCGAGAAGATGGGGAAGGCGACGATCTTCGAGTCAGCGCGCATCCTCGTCGGCTTGAATTCGTTCGAGCCCGGACAAGAACACAAGCTCCACGCCCACGAAGGCATGGACAAGGTCTACCAGGTACTCGCGGGGACGGGGGTCTTCCTGCTGGAGACGCAGGAGATCCCGATGCAGCCGGGGGTGATGCTGGTCGCGCCCGAGGGTGTTGCACACGGCGTTCGGAACACGGGCAGCGAGCGGCTCGTCCTGCTCGCGATCCTGGCACCCGGTCCCTGAGTTCGACCCCGAGAAGCCGTCCACCTCGCCCGCAGCCAGCTCGTCAGCGCCGGGGGCTTCGATCGGGTGGACGATCGCGCAGCGATCGTGAGTTCGCCTGCACGCGCGCCAGGATTGCGGCCATGTCGCTGACGTCCTCGGGAGTTCCGAGAAAGAGTTCGTGGGGAAGCCAGATCGTCTCGTTTGCGGCCCGCTTCGCCACCGGGAACTCCGCAGCGCGAAGATCCAGCCCCAATGCCACTCCCGGATTGGTCGCCGGGTCGCAGGCGAACAGCGGATCCTCGTTGATCGGAACGTAGAAGCGGCCGTAGCAGGGCAGGCCCTCGGCGTGCAGCGCGAGCAACACGTGGTCCCGGGGCACGCCGTCGAACGCCGCGGCGTCGTAGCGGAGGATCGTCTGGTAGTGGGTGCGCCGGGTGACGCGCGGATCCGCAGCGAGGACCGTGAGGCCGGGGATGGCTTCGATCTCGCCCTCGAGTTGAGCGACACGTTCGCTGCGACGGTCGTGCTGGTCGTCGAGCCGGCGCAGCTGGTCGCGCAGGATGGCCGCCTGCCACTCCGTCATTCGCAGGTTGTGGCCGAGCATCTGCTCGGGGAAGTCGTCGTAGCCCGGCTCCTTGCGGCCGCAGTTCACCAGCGACCAGAGGCGATCCGCGTTCTGGCCGTCTCGTGTCGCGACCGCGCCGCCTTCTCCCGCAGTCAGGAGCTTGGTGCTCTGCATCGAGAAGCAGCCGAAATCCCCGAATGTCCCAGCGGCGCGATCCCGCCAGCGCGCCCCGGGTGCGTGCGCGCAGTCTTCGATCAGGACGAGACCGTGCCGCTCGGCCAGCTTCGGGAGACGATCCATGTCCGCCATCGAGCAGGCGAGGTGGACGGGCAGGATCGCTTCGGTTCGATCGCTGATGGCGGCAAGGGCCGCGTCGGGATCGAGGCAGAGGCTGCCCGCCTCGACATCCACGGGCACCGGCAGGTAGCCCGCCTGCGCGATGGATCCGGCTGTTGCCACGAAGCTGTAGGCGGTCGTCACGACTTCGGCTCCCGGGGACAGGCGCGCCGCCTGCAGGGCGAGGAGAAGCGCGCTCGTTCCGCTCGTGCACGGGACGACGTGCTCGACGCCGAGATAGCTGGCGAACTCGCGCGAGAAGGCGAGGGCTTCGACGTTCGGGCTGGGATGTCCGCCCCAGTTGCCGCTCTCGAGCACGCGCGTGACGGACTCGAGTTCTTTCTCTCCGAACTCGGGCCAGCTCGCAAACGGCCGCTTGCGAATCCGGTCGCCGCCGTGGATGGCCAGAGCTTCCGACACCCGGGCAGTATACTGCCCGCTATGTCCACGCGATCCGCGGAATTCCGTGAAGAGATCCTCCGGGCGGAGCGAGTGCTCTGCGTGCAGCCGCACTACGACGACAACGACATCGCGGCCGGTGGAACCTTTGCGCAGATGGCCGATGCGGGTATCGAGGTCCACTACCTGACGGTCACCGACAACATCGCGGGGGTGCTCGATCCGGATCTCTCGGATGCGAAGGCCCTGGCCCAGACCCGCGAGGAGCAGGACGAGGCGGGCCGCGAGATCGGTGTTCACGCTCAGCACCGTCTCGATCTTCCGGACGCGGGCGAATGGAGCGAGGTCGAGCTGCGGACCCGGGTGATCGAGCACATCCGCCGGGTGCGTCCCGACTACGTCTTCACCTGCGACCCCTGGCTACCCCACGAGGCACACCGGGATCACCTGCGCACGGGGATCGCTGTGGGCGAGGCGGTGATGTTTCACGGGATGCCGCGCTTCGAGACACTTCCCGAGGTCGATGACGGCTACGTGCCCCACGACATTCGCGGGCTCGTCCTCTACTTCACGACGGATTCCAACACCGCCTTCGATGTCAGCGAGACCCGTGCCCGCAAGCACCGCGCCATCGACGCCTACAGGGCGCAGTTGCAGGGAGATTCTCTGGCCGGCTTGCACGCGGGGATCGGCCTGATGGAGCAGCGCTGGGGCGAGCCCGAGGGCTTCGCGCACGCCGAGGTGTTCAAGTTGCTGCGCCCGGGCCAACTTCACGTGGGCCTCGCGCCGCGCCGCTGACGCAGCTCTTGACCCGGGCAGCCCGTCTCTTCACAATCTGGCAGGCAGCCTGCTGATTTCGTGATTCCGGCCCACCCGATGGGAACTCCCGGGGGGCCAGGAGCCCGCGCGAGACGGCCTTGACTCGAAGGAACAGCGATGGATCTGAGCTACGGACAAGAACTGGAAGGCTATCGAGACGAGGTCGCGAAGTTCCTCGGTGAGAGCTGGCCGCTGCAGGGCGAAGAGGCGGCGCTCGGTTGGGTCGAGCAGGCCACCCTGTTTCGCGAGCGCGCGATCGCGGCCGGCTACTTGTGCCGGAACATCCCGAAGAGCTACGGCGGCTCGGAGCAGGAGCCAGACGTCCTGAAGGCCCAGATCATTCGCGAGGAGTTCGGCAAGCTGCAGGCGCCGACGGAGCCCCGCGGCATCGGCACCATGATGCTCGTGCCGACTCTCCTCGAGCGGGGGGAGGAGTGGCAGAAGCAGAAGTTCGTGCCGCCGACCATCAAGGGCGAGATGGCCTGGTGCCAGGGCTACAGCGAGCCCGGCTCGGGCAGCGATCTCGCGTCGCTCAAGACCCGCGGTGAGCTCGTCGGGGACGAGTGGGTGATCAACGGACAGAAGATCTGGACGAGCGGTGCCAAGACCGCCGACTACATGTTCTGTCTGACCCGCACAGAGCCCGAGCAGCCGAAGCACGCGGGCATCTCCTACCTCCTCATCGACATGAAGCAGCCGGGCATCGACGTTCGGCCCCTGCGCCAGATGACCGGGGGAGCCGACTTCTGCGAGGTGTTCTTCGACGATGTCCGGACTCCCAAGGACTGGATCGTCGGGAAGCGCGGCGAGGGATGGCTCGTCTCGCGCACGACACTCAAACACGAGCGCAACTCGATCGGCAGCACCCAGCAGACCCGGGCGCAGTTCGCGGGGCTCGTGGCACTCGCGAAGCAGAGCAAGATCGACGGCAAGCCGGCGATCGAGGATACGGGTATCCGCCAACGGCTCGCCGCCGTGGAGGGCTATGTCACGGCGCACCACCACTCGGGCTACCGGACGCTCACGAAGGACGCGAAGGGCGAGTCGCCCGGCAACATCACGATGATGAACAAGCTCATCTCGACGAACATCGGTCACGACATCGCGCGTCTCGCGATGGACCTGATCGGTGACAACGGCCTGCTCGGTCCGGGCGCTCGTTCGATGGCGGGCATGATGGGTGGCACCGAGGGCTGGATCTCCCAGTACATGTACTCCCTGGGGATCGCGGTGGCCGGGGGTACCGCCAACATCCAACGCAACGTGATCGGCGAGCGCGGACTCGGCCTTCCGCGCGACGCGGCGGCGGAAAGGAGCAGCGGCAAATGAATTTCGATCTCTCTGAAGAGCAGGAGATGCTGCAGGAGACCGTTCGGAAATTCCTCGAGAACGAGTGCCCCGTGACGACCCTGCGGGAGATCTTCGATGGCGACACGGGATTCTCGGAGAGCCTGTGGAAGGGCATGGCGGAGATGGGCCTCGCCGGGCTTCATCTGCCCGATGAGTACGGCGGTGCGGGCCTCGAGATCCTGGACCTCGCGATCGTCTCCGAGGTGCTGGGCTACATGGGGACGCCCGGTCCGTTCGTCGGTCACGCGCTCGCGGGATTGGCGATCGCCACGGGTGGCAGCGACGCGCAGAAGCAGAAGTGGTTGGCGGCGCTCGCAACGGGTGATGCGATCGGCACGGTGGCGCTCGCCGAAGAGGGCGGCGCGTGGTTTCCCGACCAGTGGATCCTCGAGGGCGGGTCACTCACCGGCAGCAAGAATCACGTGCTCTTCGCCGAGCAGGCGGACGTGATCGTCGTCGGGGTAGCCGGCGGCGGCCTGGCGCTGGTGGAGAAGGATGCCCAGGGCGTCGAGATCAAGGACATCGAGAGCGCCGATCGGACGCGCCGCCTGTGCCAGGTGAGCTTCGCCGACACGCCCTCCGAAGCGCTGCCGGAAGGCGAAGCAGCGGCCATCCAGCTCCGCGACGTGGCCCTCGTGCTGCTCGCGGCTGACGCATTCGGGGGGGCCTCGCGTCTGGTCGAGATGAGCGTCGAGTACGCAAAGACCCGAGAGCAGTTTGGGGTCACCATCGGCCACTTCCAGGCACTGAAGCACCAGTTGGCCAACATGGCCGTAGAGGTCGAGCCGGCCCGCGGGCTGTACTGGTACGCGGCCCACGCGATGGACCACGTGCACGACGAGTCCGAACGCACCGCGGCCGTCGCCAAGGCGCACATTACCGATCGCTACATGCAGGTGGCCCGGGATGCAGTCGAGGCCCACGGCGGCATCGGCTTCACCTGGGAGTGCGACGTCCAGATCTGGTTCAAGCGCGCCATGTTCGACCGGGCCTGGATGGGCACGCCAGCGGTGCATCGCGAGCGGGCGGCGGTCCTGGCGGGTTGGTAGGCGTCAGTCCTCGAGATCAGACGGGTCGGCTCGCCCGGAAGCGGAAGCTCGATCCTGCGGTTCGGATCGACACATTCTCGAAGCCCGCCTCTTCGAGGCGTCCACCGAAGGTCTCGGGATCCACTGGGACCAGGGTGTCGAACCAGTGGAACATCTCGAAGGTGCGGCTCGAGAGGCTGTCGCTCCCCACAAAGATACCGCCCGGCCGCAGCACCCGGGCGACCTCGGCCAACAGCCGGTCCTGGAGGGACGGGGACGGTACGTGGTGCAGCATGGTGAACGAGAGCGCCGCGGAGAAGCGTCCGGCCTCGAAGGGCATGCCGGTGGCGTCGCCCGTTACGACGGTGACCTCGTCGGCCGGAGTGCGCTCGCGCAGGGAGTGGGCGAGCTTCGGGTCGATCTCGATCGAGGTGAGGGGCACTCGCCGGCTGCGCAAGACGTCGGTGACGAGGCCGGGCCCAGGACCCACCTCGAGGACGTCGTCGCCGAGCTCGACGTCGCCCAGCGCCCACGGCAGGAGCTTCTCCTCGAGAGTCCGGCGCCACATCGACGACCGGCAGTACAGACGGTGGATTCGGTTCATGAGCGGAGCTTCGCCCGAAGCGTCCCGAAGAACTTCCGCACGTCGGTGACGAACAGGTCCGGTTGCTCCATGGCGGCGAAGTGGCCGCCCTTCGGCATGTCGGTCCAGTGGGTGACGTTGTAGCTCTGCTCCACCCACTTCCGGGGATAGCGCATGATTTCGCGGGGGAAGCGCGCGACGCCGGTCGGCACCTCGACCTTCGCACCCACGATGCCCACGCGTCCGCTCTTGAAGGTCTCGTAGTAGAGACGCGTCGACGAAGTGATCGTCTGGGTGACCCAGTACAGCATGATGTTGGTCAGGAGTTGATCGCGATCGATTGCGTTCTCGACGTGACCGTCGCAATCCGTCCAGCCGTGGAATTTCTCGGTGATCCACGCGCACAAGCCGGCCGGAGAGTCGTTGAGCCCGAAGCCGAGGGTCTGGGGCTTGCTGCCCTGGATCTTCTGGTAGCCGGTGCCGTTCTGATCGAAGTCCGCCAGGTCGGCAAGGTCGGCTTGTTCGCGCTCGGATAGATCCTTCGGGTCGTGACCCGGGGGCGGGAATGCCAGTGGCATCGTCGTGTGGAGCCCGAGCACGTGCTCGGCGTCGAGGATCGCCACGCTGTTGGCGATGACTGCTCCCCAATCGCCGCCCTCGACTCCGTAGCGGTCGTAGCCGAGGCGCGACATCAGGACGGCGAAGTTCTCGGCCATCCGGTGGGTGTCGTAGCCAGTGGTCTTGGTGAATTCGGAGAAGCCGTAGCCCGGGAGCGAAGGAGCCACGACGTGGAAGGCGTCCGCGGCGTCGCCACCGTGAGCTTCGGGCTGCGTGAGCGGCCCGATCACGTTCATGAACTCGACCACCGAGCCCGGCCAGCCGTGCATCAGGAGCAGCGGCACCGCGTGGTCGTGCGTCGACCGCTGGTGGATGAAGTGGATGCGTTGGTCGTCGATCGCGGTCGTAAAGTGATCGAATTGGTTGAGCGCGGCCTCCTGGGCTCGCCAGTCGTATTTGTCCCGCCAGTAGGCGATGAGTTCCTCGAGATAGGAGATCTCGGCGCCGTAGGTCCAGTCGGTGCCTTCGATTTGCTGCGGAAAGCGGGTGGCGGCGAGTCGTTGCTTCAGATCGTCGAGGGTCTCGTCGGGAACCCGGATCTCAAAGGGGGAGATGGCGTCGCTCATGGGGGGTCTCCTGCTGGCTGTTCAGCGAGTCTACTGAACACACGGGCCGCGCAGGCGGTCTATCTCGTCCGCGATCTCGAGGCGTCGGGATCGGACGAGGTTCGACCTCTCCGGAAGCGACTAGAACAGTGCGAGTTGCGCGTCCCCTGGGAGGCGAAAGGCCGCGGTCGAGAGCACCGGTCTGGCCTCCGAGGGCATCTCGAAGCCGGCGCGTCTGCGCGACAGTTCGAAGAGATCGTGGATCTGGGCCGCGTAGACGCCGGTTCCCTTCATCCGCAGTCCGAATCGCGGGTCGTCGAGCTCGCCACCCCGGAGTGCCCGCAGCCGATTCAGGACCTTGTCCTTGCGTTCCGGGTAGTGTCGCTCGAGCCATGCCGTAAACAGCTGCTTCACGTTGCGAGGCAGTCGCAGGACGCTGTGACCCGCAGACTCGGCGCCGGCCTCTCGCGCTGCAGCGAGAATTGCGGGGATCTCGTGGTCCGTGAGTCCGGGGATGACCGGCGCGACATTCACGGCGACCGGGATTCCGGCTCTCGCAACGGCTTCGACAGCGCGCAGCCGCTGCTGCGGGTGCGAAGCGCGCGGCTCCATCAGCCGGTGGAGCTTCGGGTCGAGGGTCGTGATCGAGAAACACACGGATGCCGCGTCGTGGGCCGCCAGCTCCGACAGAATGTCGATGTCGCGCACGACGAGCGCGTTCTTCGTGATGATCTGGACCGGATTGCGAAACTCGGCGAACACCTGCAGGCAGCGCCGGCTGAGTTCGAGGCGTCGCTCTACCGGCTGGTACGCATCCGTAACGCCGCACATTCCCACCAGCTGGGGTTTCCAGCACTTGGCCGACAGCTCCGCGCGCAAGAGCTCGGGAGCGTTCTCCTTGACGAGGATACGAGTCTCGAAGTCGAGCCCGGAAGAGAACCCGAGGTACTCGTGGGTGGGCCTGGCATAGCAGTAGATGCAGCCGTGCTCGCAGCCTCGGTAGGGGTTCAAGCTCGTGTCGAAGTTGATGTCGGGGCTGTCGTTCTTGGTCAGCGCGGTTCGGGCGGGATCGCGGAGGTAAACGGTCGGGGGGAGGGCCGGGGCGTCTTCCTCGAAAGTCTCTGCGCCGCGTTCCGGGAGGTAGGCGAGGGGCTCGAACCGGTTGGCCGGGTTCTCGGCAGCGCCGCGACCGCGGATGGTGGCGACGTGGGGGGTCCAGTCATCGGGAAGGTCGGTCTGGGGGGTACGCACCATACACGAAAATAACACGAAAGTAAGATCGCTTCAATCGAAATTTGAGAGGTAAGTCTCGTGTAACTTTGCACTCGCATGTACCTTCGCGATACTCCGCGTCGATGGTGGCCCCCCAGCCTGAGCTGACCCGGCGCGAGCGAAGGAAGCTCGAGGTGCGTACGCGCATCCTCGAGGCGAGCCTCTCGCTGTTCCAGCGGCAGGGGATCGACGGCACGACGGTCGTCGAGATCTGCAACCTCGCGGATGTCGCCCACAAGACCTTCTTCAACCACTTCCAGTCGAAGCACGAGTTGCTGCGCGAGATCGCTCGCGACGGCGTCGAGAACGTTCTCGTCCAGATCGAGGAGTCGCTCAAGGCCGGCGCATCGTCGTCGGCGCGCATCCAGCACTTCTTCGAGGGGGTCGCCGAGCACGCCAACGAGTCGGGGCCCATGCAGCGCGAACTCCTCGCGGAGATCGTCCACATCGGCCACGAGTCCGGAGATGAGCCCGAGCAGGCTCGACAACTCCACGACGCCTTCGCGACCCTCGTCCGAGAGGGGCGCGCCACCGGCGACCTGACGCAGCGGCACAGCGCGGAGACGCTCACCGAGATGCTGATGGGCGCCTACTACGTGCTGATGTTCAACTGGGCGAATCTCGACGACTATCCGCTCCACGAGCGTGCCCTCGAAATGGCGCGCCTGCTGATCGACTCCATCGTGGACGCGAACGGAGGGGAGTGAGTCATGGACCCGGATCTGAAGCCCGGAATCCCGAATGGGTGGTATGCGGTCGCGTGGAGCAAGGAACTCGCCGTCGGCGAGGTGAAGCGCGTCCATGCCTTCGAGGAGGAGTTGGTTCTCTTCCGAACCCGATCCGGCTCGGCTCGAGTGCTGTCCGCCTACTGCTCCCACATCGGTGCCCACCTAGCCGAGGGCGGGCGCGTGCACGGGGAAAATATCCAGTGTCCGTTCCACGCATGGCAGTACGACGGCGAGAGCGGCGAGTGCATGAGCATCCCGTACTGCGCGCGCATCCCCAAGACAGCGCGTCAGCGCGCCTGGCAGGTCGACGAAGCCAACCACATGATCTTCGTGTGGCACCACGCCGAGCAGAAGCCGCCGAGTTGGCGCATCAAGCCCTGCCCCCACTTCGAGGATCCCGACTGGTCGGCGGTCCGCACCTTCGAGTTGGAGGTGCCCGCTCACGTGCAGGACATGGCCGAGAACAACATGGACCCGGTCCACTTCCAGTACGTGCACTCCATGCGCGAGGTGCCCGAGCAGGAGATCTCGCTGGAGGAAGAGGGGCGACTCCTCAAGGCTGTCAGCTACAGCCAGCAAGAGACGCCGATGGGAACCTTCGACATGTCGCTGCTGCGCGAGAGCGAGTGCATCGGCCACGCGACGGTCGAGAGCCGCGGGATCCCGGGCGTCGGCTTGTACATGTTCTCGTCGACGACGCCCATCGATCGCGACACCTCCTATTCGCGTTGGGCGCTCGTCGCGACCAACAACGCCATCGACGCCGCGGGCGAGGAGTGGATGAAGGGGATGACGGAGGGTGTCGAGGCAGATTTCCGCATCTGGCAGAACAAGATCCACAGGACCGATCCCGGCCTTTGTGAGGCCGACACGCATCTGGCAGAGTTCCGCCGTTGGGTGAAGCAGTTCTATTCTCCCAGCCAACTTCCGGGCTCGCGGCCCGAGGAGAGTTGAAAATGGATCGCTATCTCGTCATTTCGTCGGACTGCCACGCCGGGCTTCCCCCGGAGCGGTACCGCGACTATCTCGACCCCCAGTACCGTGAGGCCTTCGACGTGGCGCTCCCGATCCAGATCGAGATGACCCAGCAGGCCGCCGAGAAGTTCCTCGTCGCTGACATCAACGCCGAATGGCGCAAGGGCCAGGAGCACCTCCTGATTGGCGCCTGGGACCACGACGCTCGGATCAAGATGCTCGATGGAGACGGGATCGCCGCCGAGGTCATTTATCCGGACGGTGTCACCGAGATGAACATGCCGCCGTTTGGCGCCGGCCTCTCCCTGTCGACGGAAGATCCCATCGTTCCCGAACTCCAGTGGGCGGGGGCACGAGCGCACAACCGCTGGCTCGCCGAATTCTGCCAGATGGCTCCCGAGCGCAGGGCGGGCGTCGCTCTGTGCCCGATGCTGTGGGACGTCGACGAGGCCGTGAAAGAGATCCACTGGGCGGTGGAGAACGGTCTGAAGGGCATCCTGATTCCGAACCGTTGGGGGAAGCTCGACGGTTATCAGCATCCGAAGTACGACCCCGTGTGGGCGGCCTGCCAGGACACCGGTGTGGTCGTCAACCTGCACTCGGGTGGCGCCCCGATGGAGGACTACGGAGAAGGGCAGAGCATGGTGGGGATCTACATCAGCGAGGTGGCGTGGTTCACCTACCGGCCCCTCACCTTCATGCTCTGGGGCGGCGTCTTCGAGCGCTTCCCGCAGCTCAAGCTGATGATTACCGAGGGGACTTCCGTCTGGGTGCCCGAGTACCTGCAGCTGCTCGACTTCCGCTACGAGGACACGCCCTACAGCGCCAAGCTCGGTGACTACACGAGTCACCTCTCGATGAAGCCCTCCGAGTACTTCTCGCGCAGCGTGATGGTGGGGGCGTCCTGCATGCCCCGTCGCGAGGCCGAGATGCGGCACGAGATCGGCCTCGAGAACATCGCCTGGGGGAGCGACTACCCCCACCCCGAAGGCGCGTGGCCGGCGACCCGGTCGCAGATGCGCGAGACCTTCCTCGACCTGCCCGAGGACGAGATCGCCCAGATGCTGGGCCACAATCTCGCGGACTTCTACGGATTCGAACGCGAGAAGCTGGATCCCCTGGCGGCGCAGATCGGCCCTCCAAAGACCGAGTTCCGATCGTCCTAGACGCTATCTTCCCGTCCGGGTTCTCTTCGGGGGAGAGGGATGGCCGGTTCCCGGGAGCAGTGGAACAGCAAGGCGGGCTTCGTCTTCGCCGCGGTAGGCTCCGCGGTCGGTCTCGGCAACATGTGGCGCTTCTCGTACATGACGGCCGAGAGCGGCGGGGCGGCGTTCGTGGCCCTCTACCTGGGCTTCACGGTCGTCGTGGGCGTCCCGATCATGTTGGCCGAACTGACGATTGGCCGCGGGTCCGGGAAGAGCCCGATCCAGGCACTGGCCCACTACGGACGGGACAGGCTCGGTGGCAGCGCCTGGAAGGCGCTGGGCGTGGTCTTCGTCCTGGCGGGCTTCATCATCATCTCCTACTACGGCGTGATCGCCGGCTGGACCCTCCGCTACGCGGGCGAAGCGCTCGTGGGCTTCGGGCCCGACACGGGCGCCCACTTCGGCGAGATCAGCGAAGGGCTCGACGCGTTCCTCTTCCACGTCGTGTTCATGGCGATCACGATCGGGATTGTTCTTCGCGGGGTGTCGAGCGGCATCGAGCGGGTCTCGCTGGTCGCCATGCCAGCCCTCTTCGTGCTCGTGATCGGGATCGCGATTTACGCCGCGACGCTCGATGGAGGTTCGGCGGGCTACGCCTACTACCTCAACGCCGACTTCGCGAACGTGCTCTCCACGAAGGTGGTGGTGGCCGCGGCCGGCCAGGCCTTCTTCAGCCTGAGCCTGGGGATGGGTGCGATCCTCACCTACGCGAGCTACCTCGGCCGGGACAACAACCTGCCCGTCGAGTCGGGAATCATCGCGGCTTCCGACTTCGGGGTGGCATTCCTGGCGGGCCTGATGGTGTTCCCGCTGATCTTCGCCCTGGGGCTCCAAGGCGAGGTCAGCGGCAGCACGATCGGCGCGCTCTTCGTGGCGCTCCCGAAGGCCTTCGCGGGCATGGGCGCCGCGGGCCAAGTGGTGGGCTTCCTCTTCTTCGTCGCCCTGGTGGTTGGTGCGCTCACGTCGGCGATCTCGCTCCTCGAGGTCGTCGTGTCGGCGGGCATGGACGGGTTGGGCTGGGAGCGTTCGCGATCGGCGATCGTCATGGGCATCGCCGCAACGGCGATGGGCGCCGCTTCCGCCTGGAGCATCGAGGTGCTCGGCGTGATGGACGCTGTCGCCAACAACCTCTTCTTGGTCGGGGGCGGTCTCGGCCTCGCCCTTTTCACCGGTTGGGTGATGAAGGATCCGATCGAGGAGGCGAACGCAGGCGCCGGCGGGTCGCACATCTGGCTGGTGATCTGGCTGAACCTGCTGCGCTTCGCGGTTCCGGTCGTGCTGATCTGGGTGTTGTGGCACTCGGTGCCGGAGACGCTCCGGTCCGTGGCAGACCTGTTCTGAGCCGTCGTTAGCCGCGAGCGACCTGCAGGGGCTCGCGCAGTTGTGCGAGCTGGGCGGCCGCGTTGCGGAACGCGCGGATCTCGTCGGGGACGAGTACCTCGGATACGATCGAGAAGCCGACGCTCGTAGGCAGAGCGAGCAGAGCGGTGGCGGCGAGGCTGCCCCGCAGCAGACGCCGTCGGCACATTCGCCTCGGTCTGGCCGACAGCGCTGCGGCTGCGGCGAGCCCGATCCCTGCGCCCGAGAGCATCCTGCTTCCGTTCTGGCGCTCGGCCGCGAGGCTCTCGCCCTCGGCCAGG
>JAYGDB010000179.1:0-5104 GCA_046583095.1 Myxococcota bacterium
GGCGCGCCCGAGGCGGCGCGCTCGATCCGCGATGCGGTGGCCTCCGTCCTCGCGGCCGGCCACCGCAGCGCCGACCTGATTCTGGAGGGCGAGGAGCGGCCGGTGGTGGGATGCGTGGCCATGGGCGACCTCGTCGTCGAGGATCTGGAGGCTGCGGGATGAGCGCGTCCGGATCTTCGTCCCGGGGACTAAAAGTCGTGCTGGTGGGCGCGACCGGAGCGCTCGGCAAGGAGGTTCGAGATGTGCTCGAGCCTTCGGGGTTGCCGATCTCCGAGTTGGTCGCAGTGGCGACCGACGCCTCTATCGGAGCGGAGATGGATTTTCGAGGCGATCCGGTTTTTGTGAAGTCCGAGCTGCCCTCGCTGCGCGGCGTGGACCTGCTGATTCTCTGCACGCCCAGCGCCATCTCACTCGATCTGATCCGCGAGGCCCTGCGCGCCGAGGTCCCGTGTATCGATTGCTCCGGGGCCCTCGCCCAATCGGGCGAGATTCCGCTGGTGATGGTCGACCGCAGTCCTTCCGCGGAGATCACGGCGCCGGTGGTCGAGACTCCATCGGGCGTCGTGCTCGGATGGACCCGGGTGTTAGGTGCGATCTCCGAGAGTGCGGGCCTCGAGCGGGTGGTGGGAACGGTGATGCAGCCTGCGACGTCCGCCGGGCTCCGCGGCATCGAGGTGCTGTCGTCGGAGACGATCGCGCTTCTGTCCCGGAGCGAAACGCCGGAGTCGGACGTTTTCTCCGCCCCTGTCGCCTTCGATTGCCTGCCCTGGACGGGTGGCGGCCAGACGGGGGAGGAGGGCGATACCGACTTCGAAGCGGCCCTGCGGCGGGACGTGCAGCGGATGCTGGGCTCGGAGATCGAGTTGGCCGTCACCAGCGTTCAGGTGCCGACCTTCGTCGGCGAGGGGTCGTCGCTGGCGATCCAGACCGCGCGTCCCCTGTCGGTCGAAGACGCGCGCGGCGTCCTCGAGAAGGCGGCTGGCGTGGATCTCTGGGAGCAGGATCGAGCGCCCTCGACACGCGACACGGCCGGGCGAGATCGGGTACTGGTGGGGCGCGTCCGGCGCGACCCGTCGTGTGAACGAGGTCTGCTGCTCTGGTTGGCGACCGACGGTCTCCGGCTGGTGGCCTCCGAAGTGCTCGGGATCGTGGAGACGCGCCTGCGTGTGAACTGAGCGCCTTGACTAACTTCCGACTCATCCTCGAGTACGACGGCACCGATTTCGAAGGATGGCAGGTGCAAGGGCCCCGTCGAACCGTTCAGGGTTGTCTCCTGGCAGCCCTGGAGACGATCGTCGGTGTCCCGGTTTCGCTCACCGGCTCGGGGCGGACCGACTCTGGAGTTCACGCCGAGGGGCAGGTCGCGAACGCGCGCCTCGACACGCGCCTCGACGCGCCGGCTCTGCAGCGTGCCTTGAATGGGAACTTGCCCGATGACGTGGCCGTTCTCGGGATCGACGTCGTTGCGGACGACTTCGATGCGCGCAGGCACGCCCGCTCGAAGCACTACTGCTATCGGATCTGGAACGACCCGGTGAGATCACCGCTGCGTTCACGACGGGCCTGGTGGATTCGGGGGTCGCTCGATCTGGACGCGATCCGTAAGGCCGCTCCGGCGCTCGTCGGTCGCCACGATTTCGCTTCGTTCCAGGCAGCCGGATCGGAGGTGCAGACCACCGTCCGCAGCCTCACTCGCGTGGACGTGTCCGGCGCGCCCGGCGACGAGATCGTCTTCGACTTCGAGGGGGATGGCTTCCTCCGGTATATGATCCGGAACCTCGTGGGAACGCTGGTGGATGTGGGTCGCGGCGCGCGGGCGGCCGAGGAGATGTTTGCGATCCTGGAACGTTGCGACCGGGCCGCCGCCGGCGCGACAGCGCCGGCTCACGGGTTGACTCTCGTCTCCGTCGGCTACTCGTGACGCGACTCCTCCTGGGCCTGATGTCGTTCTTGCTCGTGGCGAGCGGGGCGGTAGCGGAGCCGGGGCCCGATCGTGCCGCCTTCGCGAGGGTCTACCGAGAACTGGCGACCCGGCTGGCTGCGAGCGCCTTCGAGAGACCGCTCGTCATCGAGGCGAAGGTCGACAAGAAGCGGGTCGAGGGTCAGGTCCACTCGATCCTCGAGCACCCCTTCGAGGTGCTCGAAGCCGTGCTCACGGATCCGGCGGCATTGTGCGACCTCCTCGCCCTCCACTTCAACGTCAAGAGCTGTCACCGGGGCGACGCTCCGGAAGCCGGGTCGGCCTGGATTCCCCTCCGAATCGAGACGGCCCGCAAGCACTACGTCGCACCGCGGAGACGAAATCGGCTGACCTATCGGCTCGACGTCTCTGAGCGCGGATCGGGTTTGGCTCGCGCGTTGCTGGCGACGAGCCGCGGCCCGTTGGGGGTGCGCGACTTCCGCATCGAGATTCGCGGGATTGCGATCGATGACGACCGGAGCTTCGTGGAACTGCGGTACAGCTACGCGCCGGGCTTGTTGGCACGGGCCGCGACCCGGGTCTTCCTGGCCACCCTGGGTCGCAACAAGGTCGGCTTCACTGTCACGGGAACGACGCCGGAGGGCCAGCCGATCTACGTGACAGGTCCCCAGGGTGCCGTCGAGCGAAACGCGCTCCGGTACCACCTGGCCCTCGTCGCGTGTCTGGAGACGCATGACGTGCCCGAGTCCACGCGCTTCGAGCAGCGGATCGCCCGCTGGTTCGACCTCACGGAACAGCATTCCCTCCAGTTGTGGGAGATGTCACGGGACGACTATCTCGCGATCAAGCGCCGTGAGCGGCGGGACGATGAGTCTCAGGCGGAGCGTGGGCCGTGAGCCGGCGCCGCAAGCGAAGGCAACCGAGACGCAACGGTCGGCGTAGAGCAGTGTGCCGCCAAGGGAACGAGGCACGACGGCTCCGGGCGCACACGTGGGGAACGGTGCTCCTCCCGGAACCGTAAATGCGATAATCGCCCGCGGTCGAATGCTGGTGGGTGCGGGAGAGGCGGGATGCGGGTAGTCACGATACCGCGGGTGAGAGCAGCAGCCTCGGCCCTCCTGGCTGGACTCCTTCTCGCCGGGGCCGTCGCCGAGGTCGCCGCCCAGGAGCAGCCGCGCGTCGGCCCGCGTCTGAGATCGCGTATCCAGGCAGCCTCGTCGGGCGAACGCATCCGGATCCAGGTGAAGCTGCGTGAGAGGGATCTGCCCAGGCAAGGGCCGAGACGCCGGAGCCGGATCCGGGCCCGGCAGGAGCGTGCCCGATCGGCACTGCCTCGCAACTCCTTCAAACTGCGCCGGCGCTATCGGAACCTCAGCGGCATGGCCGGCTGGGCGCGGGTCGATGCGGTTGCGGCCCTCGAGCGTCACCCCGAGGTGGAGCGGGTCTATCTCGACCGTCGGATCGAGGTCGCGATGAACGAAGGAGTGGCGCTCCTAGGTTCGGACCTGATTGTTGCAGCCGGATTCACCGGGCAGGGCGTCAACATCGGCCTCGTGGATACCGGCATCGATACGGATCACATCCACCTGGCCGATGCCCTCGTCGCGGAAGAGTGTTTTTGCGACAACGATCCGGTCGTGGGGGTCGGCTGCTGTCCCAACGGGGGCGAGACGCAATCCGGGCCCGGCGCTGCCGAGGACGACTCCGGACACGGTACCGGTATGGCGGGCGTAATGACGTCCGCCCGTCCGGGTCGTAACGGCATTGCGCCGAACGCGGGGATCGTCGCGGTTCGGGTGCTGTCCGCAGCAGGTGGCGGCACTACCTCGGACATCGACGCGGGGCTCGACTGGATCCTGACGAACCACGCCGCCCTCGACATCCGGGTTGTCAACATGAGCCTCAGCGACCAGGGTGAGTACGACGACGAGGAAGACTTCCCGTGCTCTGGAAGTATCACCTCAGAGGCGATCGCGGACCTCGTGGCCGCAGGTGTGACGGTCTTCGCGGCTTCGGGCAACAACGGTTACGACGACGGCCTCTCGTTTCCAGCCTGTATCCCCGATGCGATCTCGGTCGGCGGCGTCTACGACGTCGACCTCGCGAGTGTCACGTGGCCCTGCCTGGATCCGCCGGCCTGTAGCGAGAGCTGTTTCGACATGCCTGTGCTCGCAGACGACTTCGTCTGCCAGACGAACGCGGGCCCGCTGCTCGATGTCCTGGCCCCGAACTGGCACACGCGCACCCTGGCCCTGGACGACTCGAACGCGACCCTGGGCGGCACCTCTATATCCTCCGCGTACGCATCCGGGGAAGCGGCGCTCCTGCTCAGCGTCGATCCGACCCTGACTCCGGCGGCAATCCGGACGCTTCTCAGCGATCACGGGAATTCAGTAACGAACCCCGAGGACGGCAACAGTTACAACCGGACCGACCTGTTTGCCGCCTACGGTGAAGTGCTGCTCACGTTGGACACGGACGGGGACGGGATCCTGGACGACGGGGACGCCTCGGGCACGATCGGAGATGCAACCTGCGTGGGCGGTCAGACGGCGAATTGTGACGACAACTGCCCGGTGGATGCGAACCCGAGCCAGGCAGATGACGACAGCAACGGCATTGGTAATGCCTGCGACGTCACGCTGTGCGCCGCGGACGAGCACGTGGCGAGCAATGCCTGCGTGGCTTGCGCGCCGGGCACCACGAACGCCGCGGGTGACGATCCCTCGGGGCCGGATACCCCCTGCGATGCAACGCTCTGTTCGGTGAACGAGCACGTGGCGATCAATGCCTGTGTGTCCTGCGAGGCGGGGACCACGAACATCGCGGGTGACGATGCCTCGGGGCCGGATACCCCCTGCGATGCCACGCTCTGCTCGGTGAACGAACACGTCGCGCTCAATGCCTGCGTGGCTTGCGCGCCGGGGACCACGAATGCCGCGGGTGACGATGCCTCGGGGACGAATACCAGTTGCGACGCCACGCTGTGCAGCACGGACGAGCACGTGGCGAGCAATGCCTGTGTGTCCTGCGCGGCGGGCACCACGAATGCCGCGGGCGATGATGCCTCGGGGACGAATACCAGTTGCGACGCCACGCTGTGCAGCACGGACGAGCACGTGGCGAGCAATGCCTGCGTGGCTTGCGGGCCGGGGACCACGAACGCCGCGGGTGATGATGCCT
>JAYGDB010000115.1:0-48326 GCA_046583095.1 Myxococcota bacterium
AGCACCGAGCACGACCGGATTCTCGACCAATTCGCGGGCCGTCTGCGAACGCGCGATCAGCCCGCCGACGCGCTGGGTCTTCCGCCCGCTGAAATCGTCGGGGCCGCACGGAACCGCGTCGAGCCAGGGCTTCAACTCGTCCGCGACCCGATCCATGACGTCGGGCGAGACGACGCGATCGACGATGCAACAGGCGTCGCGGTTCAAGATCTCGGCGACTCTCTTCGGGGACGCATCGGCGGGGACATGCTCGACGGGCATGGCTCTCTCCTCAGCTCGGACTGACCGGCGCGAATCATCGCAGGCTTCGACCCGCCACGCGACCCGCTACCGTTGTCGGCCCATAGCAGGCGAGGAAGGAGCCCCCATGCTTTCGAAGTTCGACGACTATCCGATCCACCAGACCGCCGAACCCATCGCCCACCCCGCCAGCAGCGACCGCAACGTCTACGACCGCTACTGGTTCAACGGCTACCAGGACGACGGCGAGTTCTACTTCGGCATCGGCTCGGCGATCTACCCGAACCTCGGGATCATGGACTGTGGGCTCAGCATCGTGCGCGACGGGGAGCAGCACTCCTTTCACGCATCGCGTCGTGCCCCCGCGGAGCCGACCGAGACGGTCGTCGGACCCTTCGAGATCGACGTCCTCGAACCCATGCGGCGAATTCGTGTGACCCTCGACGACAACGAAACGGGTATCGCCGCGGATCTCACCTTTTCTGCGCGAACGTCGGCCGTCGAAGAGGGGCGTCAGACCGTCCGCAACGGCTCGTCGCTCGGCATGGACGTCACCCGCTTCGCCCAGTTCGGACGTTGGCAGGGCGAGATCCGTTATGCGGGCAAGACGCTTGCGATCGACGCCGAGCACGTGCCAGGAACCAAGGACCGCTCCTGGGGGCTGCGTCCCGTCGGCGCCCCCGACACCGGCAAGGCGCCCCCGGAAGAGAGGTCCGGCCCCCAAGTCTTCTTTCTGTGGGCACCGATCCACTGGCGCGATCGCTGCACCCATCTGGGCATCTTCGAGGACGGCGACGCACACAGGTGGCACAGCGACGGCGCCTTCGTCCCGGTCTATGACTCACCGGACGACATCCCGGGCGCCGAGGACCCCGGCATCGAACGCATGGCCAGTGTCGAGCACGAGATCGACTACATCCCGGGCACCCGCCGCGCAGGCCACGCAAAGATCGGCCTGGTCGAGAAGAGCGGAAAGCGCACCGAGATCGATCTCGAGCCCCTGCTGTGCTTCCGCATGAAGGGGATCGGATACATGCACCCCGAGTGGGGTCACGGCATGTGGAAGGGCGAACTCGCGATGGCAGGCGAATCCTGGAAGTGCGACGAACTCGACCCGATGGCCTTCGAAAATCAGCACATCCAGCAGGTCGTGCGGGCCACCTGCGACGGCGAGCAGGGCATCGGCGTGCTCGAGCAGATCTGCTTCGGACGCCACGCCCGCTACGGCTTCAAGCAGCTGCTCGACCCGGCACGCTAGAGCGCGAGGTCAGTAGGGAACGTCACCCTTCACGGTGATGCGATTCATCTCGCGGCGCTCTCCCGCATAGTCGTTCAGCGCGTAGTGCTGGACGCAGCGGTTGTCCCAGATCGTCAGGGACCCCGGTCGCCAGCGGAAGCGCGTGGTGAACTGGAGTTGGGTCGCGTGGTTGTAGAGGAACTCCATCAGCGGCTGGCTCTCAGGCACGCGCATGTTCTCGAGCCGCTCCACGTGCGGCAGATCGAGATACAGTGCCTTGCGGCCGGTCTCTGGATGGGTGCGAACGATCGGATGCAGGTGCCGGGCCTCCTCCTTCTCCTCGTTCCGGGTCATGTCCATCGGGTGGTCGGCGTCCTTGTAGAGTCCGGCAGCACCGTGAACTTTCGCCGCAGTGAAGACGCCGCGAACGCCGTCGAGCAGATCGCGCATCCCGTGCGAGAGCGCGTCGTAGGCAGCGGTCATGCTCGCGAACAGGGTGTCGCCCCCTCCCTTCGGCACCTCGATGGCATACAGGCAGGTCGCTTTCACCGGCTTCTCCTGATACGACATGTCCGAGTGCCATCCGCCTCCGAAGTTGATCTGGGTGTCCTTCTCCTTGATGATCGGGATGACGTGGGGATGCCCCTCGAGCGGTGCGATGAAGGGGTACGTGTCGAGTTCGCCGAAGCGCTCCGCGAACGCGGCCTGATCCGCCGGCGTGATTCGCTGTTCGCGGAAGAAGATGACCTGGTGGGCGAGCCAGGCACGCTCGATCTCCTCGAAGGTCTCGTCGTCGAGGGCGGCGAGATTTACGCCGGAAATCTCAGCGCCGAGAGCACCGCTGACCGGCTCGACCTTGATTCGCGAATAGTCAGCTCGCGCCATGTCCAGCCTCCCGTTGGATCCCCTCGGCCCCGTCCCGCTCATTCTACCCGGCTTTTGCGAGCGCCCAGCGAGACACCGATCTCCCAGACGAGCCAAGATCGGCGCTAGGATTCCCGGCGATGGCCAGCGTCCCCTATATGGAGCGCACCCGAGCCTGGTACGAGGCTCAGGGCTACGAGCGCCCCTACCACTGGGCGCATTTCGAAAAGGTTCCCTTCCAGGCCACCGGGAAGCCCCTCTCGAAGTGCCGGGTGGCAATCGTCACGACGGCCGGTCAACTCGAAGCGGACGGGAGTCCGGTCCTACCGAAGCGCGTCTACTCCCACGCGACCGCCGCGCCCCCGGAGCACTTCTACACCCAGGATCTGGCCTGGGATCGACAGGCAACCCACCTCGACGACCGGTCGTCCTTCCTGCCCATCGCGCAGCTCGAAGAGCAAGCGGCCGCGGGACGCATCGCCAGCCTGGCGCCGCGTTTCCACGGGGTGCCCACCGAGTACAGCCAACGACGGACGCTGGAGATCGACGCACCCGATCTCCTCACCCGGCTCCGCGAAGACGAGACCGACGTCGCTTTGCTCGTGCCCCTCTGACCCGTCTGTCACCAGACCGTGAGTCTGGTCGCGCGCCACCTGGAAGCGAACGGAATCCCGACGGTGATCCTCGGCTCCGCCCGCGACATCATCGATCACTGCGGAGTGCCGCGGTTCCTGTTCACCGACTTCCCACTCGGCAATCCCTGCGGGCGTCCGTGGGACCGCGAAATGCAACGCGAGATCGTCGCGATGGGACTCGATCTGCTCGAGATCGCCGACGAACCGCGCAGTGTTGCCCAGACGCCCTTCCGTTGGGGGGAAGGCGCCGACGATCAAGTCTGGAGACGGGGCTACCTGCAGCTGGATCCCGCCAGGCGCGAGGAGCTGCGGAAGGCGGGCGAGCGACGTCGCGCGAGCCAGCAGAGCGCCAAGCGGAACGGCACGGCGCGCTCCGACTGACGGACGCAGCGAGCAATCGTCCTGCCGCCCGAGCCGGACCCGATTCTCGGATCGGGTCGCTCGTCAGTCGGCCTGGGGCTCGGGCTCGCACTCTCGTGCTGCAGCGTTGTAGATGCCCTTGGCCATCAAGCTGCTCTCGGCCTCCGCACGCGCGCGGTAGACGGCCGCGCGAACGCTGCGCGTCTTGTCGTCATCCGGCTCGGCACGCCACGCGAACTCCGCCATCTCACACGCGAGGGAGAGATCGCCGTCCGAGCAGCACTCCTCTGCGCGCTCGGCGAGGCGCCGGGCTCCGCCGGCGGCAGCGGCCAGGGTCCGGGCCAGCTCGGCGTCCTTCGACGGCTTCAGGTGAGCCGGATTCCCGTCATACCAGCCGCCGTAGAGCCTCCAGAGCGTCCTCACGATGAAGATGGGGTCGTCGTAGATGGGACGCAGGTAGGGCCGCTCGAGCAGCTCCTCGGGCAGCTTCACGCCGTGGAGAATGTCGTTGAGAGCCGCCCCTTCGTTCATCATCGAGAGGGTCTGCTCGGTGATGGTCTCGAGCAGTTCCGCCGATTCGCCGAGTGCCCGTACCACGCGCTCGGCGCCAAAGATCGGGGGACCGTGTCCCGGAAACAGCGACTCGGGCTCGAGCTTCGCCATCTTGCGCAGGGCCACGGCCCACTCGCGGGGGTAGCGCTGCGCCTTCTGCGGGTTGCCGCAGTTCGGTGCGGCCCAGATGAAGAGATCCCCGGTGTAGATCGCCTTGCGCTCGGGCAGCCAGGCCCAGAGGGAGTCATCCGTCTCGCCCTTGTCGTGGTAGAGCTCGATGGTGACACCTCCCACCTCGAGGCTGCGCTCGCTCGCAACGGTCTCGTCCGGATAGCGATAGTGCTTCGGAAACACGGGCTCCGGAAATCCGAACTGCCGCTTGTTGATGTGACCGTTGTATCCGTTCGTCAGCTGATAGCGATCGAAACGCGCCGGGCAGGCCTCGTGTGCGATCAGGTTCGCAGCAGGCTGGCCCTTCTCCTCCGCCTCCTGGTGGAAATGCAGAAGACCGAAGACGTGGTCGACGTGTCCGTGGGTATAGATGCCAGTGTGGACGCGCTTATCCGTCCAGCCCCGAACGCCCTCGTACATCGCCTTGGCGTGGAAGAAGCTCGACGTGTCGACGAAGACGAGACCTTCGTCCGTGTTGAGAATCAGTGCATTCGAGAACGCCGACATGAAGGCCGCGCCCTCGTCGAGCACCTCGAGTGCCACCAGGACGCGACCGGGGTGGACATTCGCTTCGCCCAGATCGCCATTCCAAGCCCGCTCGGCCAACTCGAGAATTTCGCCCATCGATGACCCCTCCTGCCTGTATCCCTCGCGAGTCTACCCGAGGAAAGACTCCCTCCGACCAGCGAACACAACGGGTTCCGGTCGGACGGTCCATTTCAGCCACGCACGGGTTGAAGTGATCGCACAACGAGCCGGATCGACCTAGGATCAGAGGCGGTTCTCGGCAGGTTGGGAGAAAGACATGGACTGGGTGATCGACTGCGACGCGCACATCAGCGAGCCGGGAGACCTCTGGACGAGCCGGCTCCCGGCGCGCATGCAGGACCGGGCGCCGCGCATCGTCCGCAACCCCGATACGGGCTGGGAGGTCTGGCAACTCGGCGACTCGACCGCCATGGTGCCCGTCGGGCACACCGCGGTTGCGGGTTGGAAGGACCCGTTTCCGGCTGCGCCGGCCTCGATGGACGAAATTCCGAAGGCTGCCTGGGACCCGACGGCGCGGCTCGAGTACATGGACTCGATCGGTCTCTGGGCCCAGGTCCAGTACCCGAACGTCGGGGGATTCGGCAATCAGGGGTTCCTCAAGCTCGGCGATCGCGAGCTGATGCTCGCCTGCGTCCAGGCCTACAACGACTTCCTCACCGAGTGGACGGCGACAGACTCCCGGCGCTTGATCCCGATCACGGCGATCCCGTTCTGGGACGTCGAGGCCGCCGTCCGCGAGATCGAACGCTGCGCGAAGCTGGACCACAGGGGCATCCTCTTCTCCGGAGAACCGCAGAGCCTGGGCATGCCCTACCTCGGAGACCGGCACTGGGATCCAATCTGGTCCGCTGCCCAGGATGTCGGTCTGCCCATCAGCTTCCACATCGGCAGCGCGGACTTCGAGAGCGGCTTTTCACCCGAGCGCTTCCAGGCCCACGGCATGGGCCCGTCGGTCGCGTACAGCACCGTCAGCCTGTTCCTCGAGAACGGCCGGCAGTTGACGGATCTTCTCCTGTCCGGCGTGCTGCCGCGCTTCCCCGAGCTGAAGGTCGTCTCGGTCGAGAGCGGCATCGGCTTCATCCCGTTCATCCTCGAGGCCGTCGACTACACGTTCCAGTACACGTCCAGCCGAAAGGATCACCCGGAGTTCGAGATGCTTCCAAGCGAGTACTTCCGGCGACAGGTGTACGGCTGTTACTTCTTCGAGGAGATCGCTCCCCAGTACCAGCTCGATTTGATCGGCGAGGACAACATCCTCTTCGAGACCGACTACCCCCACCCAGTGTGCCTGTATGGCAACGTGCGGGAGAAGATCGAAGCGGGACTGGCGGGGCACCCCGACAAGGTCCGGAGAAAGCTGTTGTGGGAGAACGCCGCGAAGCTCTACAGCGTCGCTCTTCCGGATCGGGAAAGCGCCTGAAGCCCGGCCTGGCGCGGCGCTCCTAGAGCACCACCTCGTATCCCTCGAAGACCGGATGCCCGGCGATGACACCCTGGGAAGCGCGCCCGCCACCGTGACTCTTCCGAAAGGCCTCGGACTTCGTCCACGCCTCGAAGGCTCCCCGGGAGCCCCAGACCGAGTGAGACAAGTAGGTGGTGATGTCGTCTGCGGTGCCACCCCGAAGCAGGTGGAATTCCTTGAAGCCCGCGACGTCGTCGAGGTAGGTCTCGCGACTGCCCCAGACCTCCTCGAAATCGGACTCGCGCCCGGCCGTCACCTGAAAGCGGTTCATCGCGATGTACACGGCTGCCTCCTGTCCCTGCTGGTCCGGAAGGAGGTTGCCGCGCGCGAGAGCTCGAGGCAATGACCCGGCCAGGCTCGGGTGCCAGCGTGCCCGGGGTTGCCGAGCATTGCCGACTCGCTAGTCGTCCAGATAGCCGAGCGCGCGGAGACGGGTGCGATCTTCCTCGCTTAGCCCCCGTTCCCCGAGTCCGGAGGCTGCCAGGGCCTTCACGAGCTCTCCGACCCGTGCCAGGTGTTGCAGGCCCACCTCCGGCTCCCGTGCGATGATATTGACACTTTCGTGCGGGTCGGCGTCGAGATCGAAGAGCGACCACTTCCGCATCTGCCGCCGGTAGAAGATGCTCTTGAAGCGCCCCTTGCGATACGTGAGGTAGCCCAACTCGCCGAGGAAGAGTTCGTCCCTTGCGACGGCGGGCTCGGGACCCGGCTCGGCCTCGATTCCGGCCGCCCGGAGAACCAGGCCGGCGACGTCCTGGCTGCGGATCAGCGTGTCCGTGTCTTCGAACAGCGTTGGAGCCACGATCAGAGGGATCTCGAGGACGGGCTGAAACGACGGATTTCCGTTGTGGGACCGCGTGTGGTAGCGGGGGTAGCTCTCCTCCAGGATCTCGCCGTGGTCGGAGGTGAAGAAGACGACCGCGTCGGCGAGAAGACCCCGCTCCTCGAGTCCGTCGAGCAGGCGACCCAGGTGCTCGTCCGCCCGGGAGACCGCGTCGGGATAGGTTTCGGGCCGGTTCCCATAGTCGTGCGCATCCATGTAGTGGACGTACAGGAAGAGGGGTTGATCGGGGACTCGAGCGAGGACCTCGTTGACAGCCTTCTGAACCTGGAAGCCCGAACGCTCTCGGTAGAGGATCTTGCGAATCTGGTGCGGGTCGTCCGCAGCCACCTCGATCCACTCGTCGAAGCCCTGGTCGTAGCCCGCCGGCCGGAAGAGATAGCGGTTGGAAACGACTCCGACGGTGGCGTAGCCGGCGTTCTTGAGATCCTCCGCGAGAGTCGTCAGACCCTGGGGCACGCAGGTGTCCTCGGGACCCGCTGCAAATCGCGCCATGCCGCACCAGCTGGAACCGTTCCAGGACAGCGGGTGCTTCGAGTCTCCAGTTTCCAGGCTCGGCGTCCGCGCCGTGAAGAGCGCCGCCATCGACATGGTGGTCTGGTGGAACGAGGCGATCGCGTTCGAGAACACCTGCCCGTCGTCGGCCAGTCGCTGCACGTTCGGGGTCACGACAGCCGATCCGTAGGGGGAGACGTGGTCCCGGCGCAGGGTATCGACGACGATCAGAATGATCCGTCGCCGGGGCACGTCACTTCGAGGACATCCGGTGGTCCCGGTCGAGACGGCGAGAAGAACCAAGGCCCAGGCCGCGCGGCGGACAGCTCGCTTCACGCGCGGCAGTGTGGGTAAGTCGGCAGAGGCTCGTCAAGTCGACGTGTCGTGATAGCCTCGCGGCATGACGTTCAGCCCCGCGCGCCTGCTGGTGGTCGGATGGTGCGTGTCCGTGGCAGGGGCCGCAGGCGTTCGCATCTGGAACGCTGTCTTCGGTCCGCTCTTCTACGGCTATGACGCCTGGGGGCACATCTCGTACGTGTTCTTCCTCGACATGTACCGAGCGATTCCCCACGCCGATCAGGGATGGTCGTACTTCCATCCGCCTCTCCACTACCTGTTCGGTTGGGCGCTGATGCAACTCGGCAACCCGAAGGCCCTGGTCGTCGGGATCGCACTGTTGGGCGGCGCGGCAAGCTTGGGGGTGGCTGCGCTGGCGATCCGTCCAATTCGGCAGGCCCTTCCCGACCGTCCCGGTCTGGCACTCCTGGGCTTCACGGCAGTCGCCTACCTGCCCGTCCACGTCTATGTGAGTCCGATGCCGGGCAACGAGATGACCGCTGCGTTCTTCGCGGCGGCGGCTTTCGCAGCCCACCTGCGGAACGAGTCCCGGGACGAGCCGACGCTCCAAGGGGACGTCTTCACCGGAGTTCTCGCAGGTCTCGCGATGCTGGCAAAGTTCACCGACGTGATCGCCTGCCTCGCGATCGGCGCACTCACGATGCTGCGCTGGCTGCGTTCGGGCGACGTCCGGGGACGGCTGTCTCGAATCGCCGTCCGAGCGTTCGCCATCGGGATTCCCCTGCTGCTGATCGCCGCTCCGAACTACGGCCGGAACCTGGCCGAGTTCGGTACGCCCTTCATGACGAGCGCAGCCGTTCACGAGGTCGCGCGCATCCAGGCCGAGCAGCCGCCGGGGAAACGTGGGGTCCTCGACTTCGTGCGCGTTCCCCTCGAGGTCTTCGACGACTCGTCGCCCACGGCTCCCCACATGCTCCACGCGGTCTGGCCGACCACCTACCTGAACGTCTGGTTCGACACCTTTCGCGAAAGCCAACTCCCCTTCCCACGCAACCTCATTGCTGACCCGTTCATCCACCGGATGACGATCCTGTTCGGGATCCTGGGCTTTCTGCCGACTCTCGTCGCCCTCTACGGTGCGGGGCTCTCGACAAGGCGCGCGCTCCGTGATCCCGGCAACTGCGTCGAGCTGGGGATGCTACTGCTGGCGGCGGGAACCCTCTCGGCGTTCGTGCTCTTCGCGACCCTCATCCCGACCTGGGCGGCCTTGAAGGCGTCCTACCTGCTGAACCTGTCGCTTCCGTTCGCGTTCTTCACGGCTCGGGGAGCCCAATCCCTTGCCTCTCGAAACTCTTGGGTGGGCGAGCTGCCGGCCTTCAGCATCGGTTCCGTCGCGATCGCCGTCGTGCTGGTCTTCTCCTCCGGTCTCATCATCCGTCGAGACTTCGACAGCGAGCAGATGGCTTCGGTGATGGCCCAGTTCGGGAACTTCGGTCCGACGCGGAACGTCTATCGGCTCGATGCTTTCCAGCGGAGCGACGTCGAGGCACGCGCCGCCGTCGAGCTCTTCGACGGCAAGGCCGCGGAGGCAAGCCGCTTCTACGCCCGGGCGGCGGCGATGCCGCTGCGCGACCCGACGCAACGCGTTTACTTCCAGAACCGACGAGGGGTCACAGCAGCGCTGGCCGGGGCGCCCGAGCGGGCGCGGATGCACTTCGACGAGGCTCTCGGCGGGAAGCCGAAACTCCAAGAGGCGCTGGTGAATCGCGGCGCACTCTCGGCACACCGGGGAGATTTCGCCGCTGCGGCTGCGGACCTGCGCGCCGCCCTGGAACTCGATCCCAAGCTGCCTGCCGCCTGGATGAACCTCGCGGTCGTGTTCGCTCGACAGGGCAGCGAACAACAAGCCGCCGATGCCCGCGAACGGGCCGCTGAGGCCCGGGCCGAACCGCCTCGCGGCTTCCCCTACGGCGTCGGCAACGGCTACCTCTACGACAACGGCGCCGGCCAGCGTTTCATGCTCGTCCTCTCCGACGACTCCGGTTCGCTTGCTCTCTACCGGCCGGCACGATCCCACCATCCCCAGCGCTGATTTGCGAGCGGCAACTAGCCGGCAAGAGGACGCGTGGGCACCAAGGCACTAGAGTCTGAACGAATGAAGCGCGGCATCGTCGTCATTCCCACCTACAACGAGGCAGAGAACCTCCCGCTGCTGGTTCCGGAGGTCCTCGCCCAGGACGATCGGCTCGAGATCCTCGTCGTGGACGACAACTCCCCGGACCACACCGGGAAACTCGCCGACGAACTCGCGGCCGACGATCCGCGGGTGCACGTGCTGCATCGAAGCCAGAAGCAGGGCCTCGGCGCCGCCTACCGCGCGGGTCTCTCTCGCGCCCTGGAGCTGGATGCTGATGTCATCTTCCAGATGGACTGCGACTTCTCTCATCCCCCGAGCGTCCTCCCCGAGATGCTTCGCCAGATCGAGACTCACGACCTGGTGCTGGGATCTCGCTACCTGAACGGCATCACCGTCGTGAACTGGCCGATCGAGCGCATCCTCATCAGCTACTTCGCGAACGTCTACTCGCGTGCCATCACCCGGCTTCCAATCACGGACACCACCGGCGGTCTTCGCTGTGTCCGGCGCGAACTGCTGGAGAAGGTCGGTTTCGAGCGGATCCAGTCCGACGGCTACGCGTTCCAGATCGAGCTGAACTACCGCTTCGTCAAGCACCAGGCCCGCATCAAGGAGATCCCCTTCTTCTTCGTGGACCGGACCCGCGGCACCTCCAAGCTGCATCTCGGCATCGCGATCGAAGGGCTCTGGATCTGCTGGTGGCTGCGGATCGCGGATTGGCTGGGCCGGCTCTAGCCCGGATCATTCATGAACGTCCTCGTGGAACCTCGCAGCGGGCTGCACGGATCATCCGGCCTGGCGGAATGAGTGCTGTGAGTGATCCCCTTCGCGTCCTCGTTCTGAACGAACGAGATCCGCTGCACCCGAACTCGGGCGGTGCGGAGCTGCACGTTCACCAGGTCTTCCGTCGCCTGGCCGCGCAGGGCTATCGGGTGACACAGCTCGTCTCCCAGGGCCGCGGCACCGCCGAGCACGAGGTGCTCGACGGCATCGAAATCCGGCGCCTTGGGCGGCTCCGCTCCTACTATCCGCGCGTCGCGTGGACCTGCGCACGCGAGACCCGCGCCGGACGCTACGACGTCGTGGTCGAGTGCCTCAACAAGGTGCCGTTCTACTCGCCGCTTTACTCATCGGTTCCCGTACTGGCGATCTGTCATCACCTCTTCGGCGAAGTCGCCTTCCACCAAGTCGCCTGGCCGATCGCCAGCGCGGTGTGGGGCGCCGAGCAGCTGATCCCCGCGCTCTACCGAAAGTGCCAGGTGGTCTCCATCTCCGAGTCGTCCCGGGACGACCTGCTGGCCCGAGGCCTCGCGCCGCAGCGGGTCCGGGTGAGCCACTGCGGCATCGACCATCCGGACCTCGACGTCGATACCGACTCGCCGCGTCCGCCGCGGGTCGCGTACCTCGGACGCCTCGAGCCCTACAAGAACATCGACGTGATGCTGCGCGCGATGGCGCGCCTGGGCGATCGCTTCCCGAACGCCGAGATCCTCGTGATCGGGCGGGGCTCCGCTCGAGACGAGCTCGCGGCCCTCGCGAAGGAGCTGGGCATCGCGGATCGCACCCGCTTCACGGGCTTCATCACGGACGAAGAGCGCAACCAGCTGCTGCTCTCGACCCGGGTCTGCGTCTGCCCGTCGGAGAAGGAAGGCTGGGGACTGACGGTGATCGAGTCGAACGCGACCGGAACACCAGTCGTCGCTACCGACGCACCCGGCCTGCGAGACTCGGTGCGCCACGGCGAGACGGGCTTCCTGGTGGAGACCCGCTCCGTCGAAGCCTTCGCGGATCGCATCGCCGAACTGCTGTCGGACGACGATCTGGCGACCCGCATGTCCCGGGAAGCGCTCGCGTGGTCGAAGCGCTTCCACTGGGACACGGCCGCGACCGAGATGGCGGAAGCCCTCGAAGAAACGCGGCGGGGCGCGTGAGCGAGTCCGCCGCAGGCTCGGGACGCAGCGAGAAGACGCTGCTGCTCGCCGGGGTGCTCCTCGCGATCGCAGGGGTCGCGATCCGCATCAACAACGCCTTTCGCTATCCCCCTCGCTGGGGTTTCGACGCGATGTTCAACGAGCGCTACGTCGAGCGTCTCCTCGGGAGCTTCGCCCTGCCGGCGCCGGACACGGACTGGTCGACCGCGCACCCGCCTCTCTTCTACTACCTGTCTGCCACGCTGGGCCGGCTCGCCGGCGTGAGTGACTCGCTCGGCGTGATCACGCCGACGCGCCTGTTGGGCAGCCTGGCAGGGCTCACCATGGCGTGGCTGGCCTTCAGGCTCGTGCGGCGGAACCACCCCCAAGAGCCCGTCCGGGCCCTGCTCGCCGCCGGACTCCTCCTCTTCTTGCCGGTGCACCTGGTCATGAGCGCGATGTTCAACGAGGAGATCCTGGCAGCGGGGCTCACCTCGATTGCAGTCGTCGGTGTCTGTGTCGAGCTGTCGCGGCGGAGCCACGGGGGATCCAACTGGACGAGAGATATCGGAATCGGCGTCGTGGCGGGGCTGGCTCTCCTCACAAAACTCACGGGGCTGGTGGTGATCGCAGCGGCGGCCCTCGCGTACCTGTGGGCGGGTGTTCGAGAGGGAAAGCTCACGATGGCGGCTCGGCGAGCGGCTGTCGTTGTAATCGTCGCCGGCGTCGTTGGAGGTTGGTTCTACGTTCGGAACCTCGCCCTCTACGGCTACATCTATCCACAGGATCTGTCGACACACTCTGTGATGTTCAGCATGCCGCCCGGCGAACGACACGTGACAGACTATCTGCGGGTTCCACTCGCGACCTTCACGGACCCGCAGGTGCTGCATCCGGATCTGCTC
This sequence comes from Myxococcota bacterium, assembly GCA_046583095.1. GTDB lineage: Bacteria > Myxococcota_A > UBA9160 > UBA9160 > UBA4427 > JAJDAN01. The sequence continues at coordinate 12,656 of JAYGDB010000115.1, forward strand.
CGATCGGTGTGGGGAACCACGTACCTGAGCGCCTGGTACGAAGGTCACGGCCACTTCCTGCCCAAGCAAGACTCGCGCGTGAAGCGTGTCGGCACCGTGCTGCTGATCCTCGCGCTGCTGCCGACGGTGGCCTTCGCGGTCGGCGCAAAGCGCGCCATGCGCCGAGCCTGGCACGAGCCCCGGGGACCGGATGCCGCCCTCCTGCTCCTGACAGGTCTCACCTTGCTGGGCTACATCGGGTTCACCTGGGCGAACCCGATGTTCGCCACCGTGAAGGCGGGCTATCTGCTGGGCATGGGCGTTCCGTTTGCGTATTTCGCCAGCGACGCCCTCGCGGGCTGGACATCCCGGGGAGGAGTCGTCGCAGCCCTCGTGTGGCTCGTACTCGGCGCGCTCGTCGTGGGTGTGTGCCTCGCGTTCACCTACGGGATCGGCCTCTGGAACCTCACACCCCCGGGCGTGACGCCCGGATTGCAGTGGATCCCGCTCCCGGGGACCGCGGAGGCGGGCTGAGGCAGATGCGAAAGATCCTCCGATGGGTGGCGCCGTTCGCAATCACGCTGGGTGCCCTGGTGTGGGTGTTCAAGCGCGTAGACTTCCAGGCCGTCAGCGAGCAACTCACTCCCGGTGCCTTCGGCGTCATGGTCCCCGCGCTGATCGTCTTCGGCATTGTCGCGCTCTTCCTCGAGGCCGAGTGTCTGGCGCAGCTGCTTCCTGCAGCCCGTGATGTCTTCGACCGCGGAACGGCGGCCCGCATCAAGGCCGCAAGCTACCCGCTCGCCCTGGTCCACTACGCGATCGGCGTCGGGACGCTCGCGGTGCTGCTCAGCCGGCGAACCGGCCGGACCGTGGCGGATGCCGCGGGCGTCGTGGGGCTGATCTCGCTCTTCGACATTGGAATCCAGCTGATTATGCTCGTCATCGGCCTCACGGCGCTGGGAACGTCGGCTCCGGCGGCGCGCAGCGGGGTTGCGGTCGGGCTCGCGGTTGCCATCGGGCTCGGCTTTCTCGCCCTGCGTACTCGGGCCTCGCTCGGTCCTCTCGATCGCATCCGAGAGCTCTCCGTCTTCGACGCAGCGCGCACGACGCCGATCCCCAAACTCCTCGTCCTCGGCTCGCTTCGCGTCCTCTTCGCGTTGGTCTTCGTCTCGCTGATCGGGGTGTGCTGCAGCGCCTTCGACCTCGATGTGCCCTGGATGTTCCTATTTGCGGCCGTACCTCTCCTGATCGTCGTTGCGATGATCCCGTCAGTCGCGGGCTTGGGGACGGGGCAGGTCGCATTCGTGAGCATCTTCGGGCGCTATGGCGACGAAGAGACCCTGCTGGCGTGTAGCCTGGCGTTCTCGACGGGCCTGATCGTCATGCGCGCCGGCATGGGGCTTCTCTTCGCTCGGGAGTTCACCCGGGAGGCCTTCGCCACTGCGCGACACGATGACGACGAGGCAGCGGACGAGACACCATGAGCGACGTCCTCCTCACCGGCGAACGTCTGCAACCCGGCAGCCAGCTCTTCGGTGTGGATCTCGCGCGTCACCGGGCCGCCTACGTGTACGCCAATCGCAACGCCCGCGGATCTCGACTGCTCGACCTGGGCTGCGGCACCGGCTACGGCACGGCCGAACTCGCCGACTCGCTCAGCGGAAAGATCGCGATCTTTGGCCTGGACCGGGTGCCCCCGGCGGATTCATCGCGTCGGGAGAACGCGAACTTCCTGCGCGCCGACCTCGCCGGCATCCCGCTAGCGGACGCCTCTTTCTCGACCATCGTCAGCTTCCAGGTGATCGAGCACCTGGAAGATCCGGGCCCCTACCTGGCGGCGATCGCGCGACTCCTCGAACCAGATGGCAGCGCCTACCTCACGACGCCCAACCGGTTGACCTCCGACGGCGTGAACCCCTGGCACGTCCACGAGTACGAGGCCGAAGAGCTTCGCGGCACGCTCGGGAGACACTTCGACGAGGTCGAGATGCTCGGGGTGGGAATCGGCCCCGCCGTCGCGGACTACTTCGACGCCCGCCTCGAGCGGATCCGCCGAATCATGCGGATCGATCCCCTGGGCCTTCGCAAGCTGCTTCCGCAGAGCCTCCTCGACTGGCTGTTCGCGCGCTTCGCGCTGGTGGTCAGGCGCGGAATCCACGAAGACGAAGGGATCCCGGACGCGACGGTCGACGACTTTCCGATCGGGCCGGCGGATCCGGGAGGCATCGACCTGCTCGCCGTGTGCAGGCGGCCGCGGCCGACGGGCTGAGCCTCCCTGGTTCAGAACCCCTGATAGATGAAGACCTGGGGCTCGCCGGGCGCGAAGATCACCAGCATCGCCACGGCTCCGGCATACAGCAATGCGTACAACCCGATCTTCAACGCGCGCTCAACGTTCGAGGACATTCACGATCTCCTGGGCAAGGCGCCGTTCGAGATCTTCCAACTGGAAGATCGGGTGGTCGAAATCGAGGAAGCGATCCCGAGTGAGCCAGCCCCGTGCGTCCACGATCGGGATGCCGTGCGCGGACGCGAGTTCCCTTGCGAGGCGCGCGCCCTCGTCGGCGAGGCCGCGCCGATGGAAGACGCCCGCGGTGTCGTCGGCGAGAATCGGATTCTCGGGCATCAGCAGCACGAAGGTGGGACGACCCGCCCGGGCGAGCTTCGCAAGCAGAGCGTCGAACACGACCACCGCCGGCGTTTCCTTCGTCAGGGGCTCGCGGCTCCGGGCCCGCTCCTTTCGGCGCGCGAGATGCCCCGGTCCGGCAACCTCGAGATAACTCGCGTACGCGTCGAGACCCCCCTCACGCTCCCAGACTCGATAGGCAGCGTGGACCGCGTCCGCTCGCTCACCGTAAAGCTGCGCAAACAGCGCCGCGCGTGTCGCGAAGTCCTGCGGGGGCGGACCGGGGTCGGGACGGCCCAGTACGCGATCGAGGATCGCCTCCCGGGCGAACTCACGGAAGCGGTAGAGCGGCCAGGCGCTGCGCAGCCAGCGATCGACCCGCTCGCGAAAGCTCCCGGCCGGAATCGGCCCATCGCGCCAGCCAATCCGAAGCAGGTCCATCGGCCCCTCGCCTGCGGCGTGGGTCGGCTGCCGGATCAGATCGGGAGCACCGATCGCGAGCACGACGACGGAGGGGTCGAGGGGATCCAGGTGCCGGGCGAGCATCTCGGTCTCGCCCATGAACGAGCCGAAGATGCCGAGGTTCGAAACGAGCGTGTCCCTTTCGGGACCGATCCGCGCCAGGGCTCGCTCGAGCCGCCGTTCTCGAATCGCGAGGACCACGCGCGAGTTGCCGAGCAGGGCAACCCGGACGTCCGCATCCCGCTCGGGTGCGTAGATCTTGCGCGCCACCTGATAGGTTTGCGGAAAGACCAGGCGAAGCCCTCCACTGTTCTCGAACGCGGTGGGACCCCAGAGCACATCCGTGCGCGTGATTCCCGCATCGATCAAGCAGAGCAGGACGAACGCGAGTCCCCACGTGACCAGAGACCTCGAGGGATGGCTTTCGTTCCGGGACGACACGGGCAGACCTTAACGCGCAAGCTCCGACGCGACCGCCTCGGCGAGGCGCCGGTAGCCCTGCGCGGTGAAGTGACCGTCTACGTTGGCGGGGAAGATTGCCTCGCCCAGGCCGATGACTTCCTCGAGGACCGGCAAGAGATCGAGGTACGCAATCTCCTCCTCCTGCATGAGGGCGATCAGGCCGGCGGAGATCTTCGACTCCTCGGAGACACCGCGGACGTAGCTGCCGGGTGTCGGGAGCCCGGCAGAAGACACCGCCCGCGCAAAGATCCGCTCCTTCGTCGGAATCAGCACCACCAGTAGCTCCGTCTCGGGCACCTCGGCGACGCGTCGGCCGAGATCGACCAGCACGTTCTGGGTAATCCGCAGGCCTTCCCGAACCTTCGGAAGCGAGGTGGCGAGGGCCGCAACGCGGTAGGAGGTGTGAAAGACCGTCGAGATTCCGCCTTCCTCGTACACGAACCCATCGTCGGGATGTGCCGCAGCCCAGGCGCGGTCGGCGACCGCGTCGGCCGGCGTTTGCGTCGCCCTCGCGAAGAGGCGTCCGAGCCCGGTGTTCTCGGTAACCCACTGCACGGGGCGCAGGCTCGAGCGATGATGAGCCAGGCGATCGAAGAACATGCGTTGCAAATCCGGGTACGGCGAGCGCGCGATGGCTTCGCGAACCACTGGATCGGGATGGCGCAGCGCTTCGTGGGCCGGAAGTCCGTAGGCGAGCGAGTAGGCGTCGTAGATGTCGTTACCCAGGTAGAGGGAGACCACCAGGGTGCTGGGCTCGAGGCTCAACGCCTGTTCGAGCTGGTGGCGGTATTGAACGATTCCGTAGCCACCGCGGCCCATGTTGTAGACGCGCAGTCCCGTGAGTTCGCCCAGCACCGACGGCCACGCCTCGGCGAGGGCCGCGTTCACACCCCAGGTCTGGGAGTCACCGAGCACCACGACGTCCGCCCGCTCGAGGCTCTCGCGATTGCGATAGCCCCGGGCATCGTTCTCGCCGGTATCCGGTAGCGTCCGGTACTCGAGAACGGGATCGTCGATCCTGCGGCCGATGCCTGCAAATAGCGTCTCCTCGGGAAGACGGGCTTCGAGCAGACGCGCGCCCGCCTCGGCGACGCCGAGGCCGACTCCCAGGCCGACGACGATGGCGAGGAGTCGCGACCTCACGCTGCCCGGCTCCGGCGAGCTGCCACGAACGACCCGGCCAGCCCGATCAGGACGCCCAGCGCCGCGACTCGCGAGATCGCACGCCCGCGTGCGAATGAGGCGGGAGCGAACAAGAGTTCCACCCGGTGGGTGCCGGCCGGGACCGCCACCGCCTTGCCGAGCACGTTCGCGGAATGGATGGGCACCGGCTCACCGTCCACCGTGGCCTGCCAACCCGGGTAGGGAGCATCTGCCACCACCAGCCACGTCGGATCCGCGGCTTCCAGAACCACGACGTGTCGCTCGGCTTGGCTGTCGGCCATGACGATGGCAGCGGATGTCTCGCCGACATCTGCGCCAGCGGCCTTCGCGGGTGGCGCGCCCTCCAGCACGAGCGAGTCTCCCGCCCGCGAGAATTCGGCGACGGCTGCCGTCACGTCCGCCACCCAGCGCACGTCGGCTGCGCGGTAGAGCTGCATTCGGCCTTGGGAGAAGCGATTCTCGAGCACAAAGAAGCGGTAGTCGTCGTCGTAGAAGACCTCGTCCAGGAATTCGCTGTAGGGATACTTGCGGTGCTGGTTGTGGGCCACCACGTAGCCCACGCCGGTCACATCCAGGAAGCGGGCTCCGGGGGCGCGCGCCGACTCGCCCCTGACGTCGGCGACGATCAGATCGGAGACCGCAACCCGACGCGCCAGCGGCAGCGCCAGGTTCGCGTTCAGGGACGGGATCCTCCACAGGAGGTTCGACCCGGCGTCCATCGAAGACAGGAAGAGACCCGCAAGTCGCGCGAGCCCCGGGGTGCTGGCGGATGAGAAGCCGATGTAGGAGAAGAAGTGGGGGACGTTCACGATCTTGAAGTCGCGCCGATCGGGGTGTCGCTCCAGCACGAAGCGCACGGTCGGAGGCGGCTCGCGGACGATCTCCGCATCGACGAAGCCATGCAGCGGCATGCGCATCACGAGGATCTCGAGCAGAAGCAGACCCACGAGCGAAGCCGGCAGCCAGCGGACGAACCCCCGCGCGCTCAGGACGCCGACAGCCACCAGCGCAACCAGCGGGAACCCGTAGCCCACGATCCGCACCTCGCCGTCGTGAAGCGCGAAGCATCCCGCAGCGAGCAGCACCGTCAGCAAGCCCGCCCAGGCGAGCCATCGCCTGTCAGGGCGCGCGCTGCTTGCGAGCCGCTCGACGCCGTGTGCCGCCAGCACCGCAATACCGACGAGGGCAATCGTCCCGTACAGGTGCGTGATTCGGAAACTATCGAGACCCGGGAGCGTGTGATGGAGTAGCCGGTAGAGCGGGGACACCTCCCCGAGGCTGAGCTGCAACAGGAAGAGGCTCCCCAGCGCCCAGGCGACCACCGTCCGGCCCCGCGACAGGCCGAGCAAGGCGAGCCCGAGAACGAGCAAGCTCCCGAGCCCGGGCTCCAGCGCGGCCCGTCGGCCGATCGTGAAGAACAACCCGCGCAGAGCCAGCAGCGGATCGACCGAGGTGACGAGACCGACGCCCTCGGCACGCACCGACTCGCCGACGAGTTCGAAGGTCGGCAGCAGCTGGATCGCGGACAGACCGAGCGCAACGCCCACAGCCAGGACGCCCGTTCCCAGGTGGCGCCACGGCGCGCGCCACCAGGCGCGATCCGTTCGAACCAGAAGCGTCACGAACACCAGCAGTGCGGCCGCGTGCAGGGCCTGGGGATAGCCCGCGAGCACGACGGCGGTGATCCCGACCGCGAGGATCAGCGCACGACCGACATCCGGCTGACGCCACCATCGCTCGACAGCCCAGAGCATCCCCGGCACGAAGCAGCTCGCCAGAGCGATCGCCGAGTTGCCAGTCAGCGCCAGCCAATCCTGGGAGCACGCGAGAGCGAGTCCGGCGAGCGTCGAGGCCATCGCTCCGAGGCCCAGCGCGCGGCAGAGCGCGAATGTGCCGAGCGCTGCGATCCACAGACACAGCAGGTGCAAGAGCCCGTGCGCGTAGACGGTCGGCAGCGTGCCGAACAGCAGCCAGTTCAGTGGGTGAGCGAAGCCACCCTGGCCCTCGGCGAAGATCGGGTGTCCGCCGTAGATCTCGTTGGACCACAGCGGAAGCTCGCCCCGCGAGAGCGCGTCGGCGAGCACCTGATGCAGGGGCAGGCTTACGGAGAGGGCATCGCCCTGAACAAACGTCGCGCGGCCCGCGAGAACCGGCGAAAACAGGGCCGCCAAGACCAGCCCGAACAGAAGCGTCGCACCGAGCGCCGGCGGCACGCGTCGCAGGACCATCGGACAACGCTACTCGATTCGCGGCACGTTCCGTATCCTGTCGCGCGATCCCCTCGGGAGAGCCCGACTACCGCAACATGTCCGAAGCTGCCTCGTCGACCACTGCCCGTCGGGGCTGGTTCATCCGGATCGGGGTGGCCCTCGCCCTCGTCGCGTTCGCCATTCCCCTGTGTCGACGCTCGATCGTGCTGGCGGACGAGGGCTACATCCTCATGCAGTCCTGGGATCTGCTGAACGGCAAGGTCCTGTATCGCGAGATGGACGCATTCGTAACCCCCGGCATCTGGCTCGTACTGGCCGGAACCTTCAAGCTGCTCGGTCCCAGCGTGATCGCCTCTCGGGTTCCGGTGCTACTGGCACTGATCGCCCTCTATGGGACCGGCTATCGGATCACTTCCCGCCTCGCGGGGCCGACCTACGGCGCGCTGGCGCTCGTGGGGCTGCTGGTCGGCACCGTATGGGCCTTTCCGGGCTGGACCTTCGCGTTCTACTCGCCGTTCTCCGTGCTGTTCGCCCTGCTCGCCCTCGACAGACTCCTGGCGTGGCGCGACGACGGACGCACCCGGAATCTCGCCTATTGCGGCGCACTGGTCGGTCTCTCGATCGTCTTCAAGCAGAACTACGGGGTACTTGCCTTCGCGGGTCTCGCGGCCGGCGCGATGTCGGTCCGCGCCGAGCAGGGTCTCTCGGGCGGCGCCTGGCTGCGCTCCATCGCTGCAGATGGCCGCTGGCTGGCAGCCGGCGCGGCCGCCGCGGGCCTGCCCGTCGTCGCCTACCTGGGCATCGAGGGCGCGCTACCGGCCGCCTGGCAGAGCCTCGTCCTGCATCCTTTCGAATTCAGCGGGCGTCACGACATCCCTTACCTGTCTCTCGGCGCGCTGGCCCGCGCAGACTTCCTCAAGGGCGGCGCCGAGATGCTCACGTATGCCGCGCAGCCGATCTACCGGGTGCCACCGATATCCGGATGGCTCTACCAGACCGGAATCGTCGAGCGCATGCACGTTCTCTACTACTGGGCACCTCCGATCATCCTCTTCGTTGGTGCTGCGCTCTGCTACCGGCCCGAGCGCGAGCGGGTGGTCGATGCCGGACTCTTCTCGCTCGTCGCCGTCGCGGGCGGGGTGTTCCTCGGCGTCTTTCCCCGTGCCGACTTCAACCACCTCGCGAACGTCTACCAGCCCATCGTGCTCGCGGGTGTCGTGGTGACCCACCGCTTGCTCCTCCCCGGCGAGGGTGGGCGATCGCCGCTCGCGAAGGTCCTCGCGGGCGTCGCGCTCTTCGGTGCGACCGCCTATGCGGCGGTGGCCGCCTACTGGTACGTCGCATTGATCGAGCACCTCGACACGAAGGTGACGGCGCCGCGAGCGGGCGTTCTCGCTCGGCCCGAACAGGCCGAACGCATCGACTACCAGGTGAGCACCATCCAGGCGGAGACAGAGCCGGGCGAGGCGTTGCTCACGGTTCCCGACCTCTCGATGCTGAACTTCCTCGCGGATCGCCCCATGCCGAGTGCCTTCTACAACCAGTACGAGCACCATGTCGCACACGACCAGGGAGAGGCGGTCGCCCAGGGCAGCGAGCGCTCCGGCACGCGGCTGGCCATCACACGCTTCAACGACTTCTTCTCGGATCGAATCGGGCTGCGAGACTACGCGCCGACGCTCGCCGCCTATCTCCGCACCCACTTCGAGATGAAATACACCATGGGTCGCGAGGATTTCGTCCACCTGGTGCGCCGCGAGCAGCCGATCGCCCTCCCCGAGGAGACGAGCATCCTGCCCTATTGCGACATCAGCTCGGGCTACCAGGAGATCCGCGAGCACCTGCTCTTCCCGGCGCTGTATCACGACCCCGGCACCGGCGACGAGATGGAGGCCGCGATGATCGAGACCCTCTGCCAGGTGGCAGTCCCTCGTGAAGGCGCCAGTCTGAGCGTCCGCATCGGTTATCGGGCGCCCTCGACAGTGGCACCCGACACGACGCTGATCGCCGAGATCCTCGTGATCGGGCGGAGCCAGAAGACGCTGATGGCGCGCAAGAGCTTTCCCGTCGAGCCACAGGGAATCGACGCCCGAAGACGCCCGCTCGCGCAGGAGATCCACGTGGACCTCTCGACCTGGGCGGGACGTCCGGTTCGACTGCTCCTGCGGACGACGCGCCGCGGCCGGGTACACATCCGGCCTCTCGAGAGGCAGGGCTTCGGAACCGTCTGGGAGGACCCGAAGCTCGTTCTGCCGAAGACGGTGCCGGCAGTGAGTTCATCTACTTTCGATTCTAGAAGCGGCTAACGCCCGAGCAGCGGGGCCAGCAAGCTGATCACGTAGACCCCCGCCCGCTCGATCCCCGTGAAGACGAGCACGCTCGTGAGCGCGAAGTAGTGGAAGGTGATGGCCGCGCTCAGCACGTAGCCCAGCCAACTCTCCCGCCAGAACGCACGGACCCTCGAGGGGAGGTAGCGGCCCAGAGCTCGCGCAGGACGGCCCACCCAGATCAGACCGAGCGCCTGGAGCAGTCCCCACACGAGGAAGTTCCAGCCCAGCCCATGCCAGAGGCCGCAGAACGTCATCGTGACCACTTGCGCGCTCACCAGGGCAAGGGTGTCACGAGTGACGCCTCCCGGCCCGAGGATCCCGCGGCTGATCGGGAGGAAGAGGTAGCGACGCAGCCAGGCGGTGAACGTCATGTGCCACCGCAGCCAGAGCTGGGCGAGGTTCCGCCGGATCAGGGGATTGTCGAAGTTCTCCTGGATCTCGATGCCGAAGAGCGCCGAAACTCCGATGGCGATGTCGCTGTAACCCGAAAAGTCGAAGTAGAAGCGGAGGATCGACGCGTACGCGGCCAACAGCAGAACTCCGGGCCCGTGAGCAGCGGGCTCCGCAAGCACCGGCGTCACCCACACGCCCAGGTAGTACGAGAGCAGCATCGTCTTCACGAGACCGAAGAGGATTCGTTCGACGCCACCGAGAATCTGCTCCCGGCTCGGCCGGGGCCGCTGGTCTCGGAAGTGATCGAACGCCTCGATGGGCCCGGCCGTATAGGTCGGCAGGAACACGATCCAGGCGAGCATCTCCCGGAAGCTGGCCTCCCGAAGGGTCCCGCGAGCGGCGTCCACCAGGGCCGCCGATGCCTTGAGGACGAGATACGAGACTCCGAGGAAGAGCAACCCGCCCTGGGAAGGTAGAAGCCCACCGCCACCGGCGAGCTTGTTCAGCGCGAAGAGCCCGACGAGCATCGCGATGCCGGGGACGGCCACCAGCCAGCGCCTCGCCACCCGGCCACTCGCCAGGATGCCGACCGCCCACCAGACACCGACCGAGACGATCAGGACGAGAACGAGCAGACGCGGATCGATCATCCCCAGGGCGACGAGGCTCACAACCGTGAGCGCATCGCGGCGCCGAGGCTCCGGCACCACCAGCCAGAAGACCGGAGCGAGGATCAGCGCGCCGAGCAGAGCGAGCAGCATTAGCGCTCAGGCGCGCCGGCGCGCGACATAGGTCAGGATCCTTCCCGTCGATCCGAAGTGATCGTCGTGGATGTCCTCATCGGGAATCTCCAGATCGAGCAGCTCCTCGAGGTGGGCCGCGATCCGCACGAGGTCCATCGAGTCGATGTGTCCGTCCGAGAGAAGCTCGAGATTGCGGCCGATCGGAGTGACGTCCAGACACAGGATGTCGGCGAAGAAGCGGAGCAGGCTCGCCTCGATTGCGGCGTCGTCCACTTCAGGCCCGGATCCCGAGTTCGTCCGCGTAGCGACGACGCGTCGGCCCGCGGGCGAGCTTTCCACTCGTGCTCTTCTCGACGCCACCCGGCGGCGTGAGGATCACGTGCGCGAGGCCGAGGCCCGTGACAGCCGTGACCTCGGCTCGGATCCGCCGCTCGAGGTCGGCGAGGGCCGCTTCGGTGGTCTCCCGCGTTTCGACCACCGCCGCCAAGTCTTCCGTGCCGCGTTCCTCATTCATCACGCCAAAGACCACTGCACAGCCTTCCCGAACGCCGGGAACGCGATTGATCGCCCCCTCGATGTCATCCGGCATGTACTTCTCTCCGCCCATGATGATCAGGTCCTTGTCGCGCGCCACGAAGAAGAGATAGCCGCCGACCAGATAGCCCCGATCTTCGGTGTCGAGCCAGCCGTCCACCAGCACGCGACTCGTCAGCTCCGCGTTCGCGTGATAACCCGAGAAGAGAGCGTTCGAGTGCAGCCACACCTTGCCGACGTGGCGTTCGGGGAGGGGGCGGCCTGCGGCATCGCGGATCTCGAGCTTGCAGTTCGGAATGGCGCGTCCGATGGACACGCACGACACGCCGTCACTCGACGTCGGTCGCGCGATTTCCTCGGCGGCCAGGAGATCGCGATCGAGAACCTCGCACAGCGGCTCCTCGCGAACCGGGTGCACGGTGGCGAGGACGGTCGCCTCGGCGAGACCGTAGGCTGGGCTCATGCACTCGCGCGAGAACCCGTACGCGGCCATCCGCTTGGCGAAGGCTCTGACGGTGGTCGCGAGGACCGGCTCGGATCCGTTGAGCGCAAGACGCCAGCTCGAGAGATCGAGTCCATCGAGAGCCTCGTTCCTCAGTCGCTTCGCACACAGCGCGTAAGCGAGGTTGGGCGCCCACGCGAAGGTGCCTCGGTACTTGTCGATGGCGCGCAGCCAGATGGCCGGGTCCCGCATGAAATCCATCGTCGGGATGAGCACCGTCTTACAGCCACAGAGCAGAGGCAGCAGGAAGGCGCCGAACAGACCCATGTCGTGGTAGAGCGGGATCCAGTTGACGGCAACGTCGCCTTCACTCACCTCGAAGGCCTGCTGCATGGAGCGCAGGTTGTTGAGGGCCGCAGCGTGTGTGACCAGCACGCCCTTCGGCGTTCCCGTGGTACCGGACGAATACTGCATGCTGGCGATCGCCTCGGAATTGCACGGGGCCGGATCGGGGAAGCTCGCGGGCGTCTCGATCTCGTCCGGCAGCAGAAGCCGGGTCTCTCCCAACAGCGCGGCTCGCTCTCCCTCGAAGAGCGCGGCCACATCGGGCCGACAGATCAGGCTGTGGGGCGATGAGTTCGCTACGACGTGGGCGACCCGATCGGTGAAGATCCGCGGGTCCGAGACCCGGTTCGACGGAGTCGAGAGCATGGCCGGAATACCGCGAGCGAGCATTGCGCCGAAGTAGGCGGCGATCAACTCGGGAGAGGTTGGGAGCACCAACACGACCACCGATCCCGGCACCAGTCCTCGATCCATCAGCGTGCTCTGAACCGAGCGCGCTCGGTCCCACAGCTCACCCAGCGTGAAGCACTGCTCGCCCTGCTTGCGATCGAGAAGGACGAGAGCCTCGTCGTCGGGCTTCGTCTCAACGAGGGATTGGAGCGCTTCGATGAGGGTGCGGGCCTCGTCGAGGGCGTCGAGCATCGCGGCGCCCATATTATCGCGCCTTCGAAACCACGTAATCGACGATCATCGCCAGCGAGTCGAAGTGGTCGACGTCGATGTCTCGATCGGGGATCGCGATTCCCGCGACGCGTTCGATCCGGGTAGCCAGGCGCACGAGGTTTCCCGAGTCCACGAGCCCGCTGCTGATCAGCTCTTCGTTCCGGTCGATGTCCGAAATCCCGAGCTTCTCTTCGAGGAACCCGCGGATCTCGCGCTCCAGGGCCTCAGCTTCCATGCTCGCCTCCGAAGACCTCAGGGTAGCGGGCTCGGGTCGAGCGCCGAGCGAGCTTTCCGCTCGTCGTCTTATCGATGCCACCCGGCGGAACCAGGTGCAAGTGGCGGATGCCGAGTCCGATCGTGCGCGCCACCTCGAGACGCACGGCGCGGCGCAGGTCGACCAGTGCCTCTGCCCCTTCCACCCGCGTCTCGACCACCGCGCCGAGCTCTTCCGTCCCACTCTGCTCGTTGACCACTCCGAAGGCGACCGCGCAGCCTTCGCGCACACCGTCCACGCGATTGATCGCCATCTCCACGTCATGGGGCGCGTATTTCTCACCGCCGACCACGATCAGGTCCTTCTCCCGCGCGACGAAGAAGAGGTCGTCGCCGGCGAGGTAGCCCCGGTCGCCGCTGTCGAGCCAGCCGTCTACGTAGACCCGGGCAGTCAGCTCGGGATCGTTCTTGTAGCCCTCGAAGAGGCAGTTCGAACGCAACCAGATCTCGCCCACGTGTCGGTCGGGTAGGCGCGCGCCCGTCTCGACTTCGCGGATCTCGATCTCCACGTTCGGAAGCGCCTGCCCGGTTGCCACCAGCGAGACGCCCTCGCCCTCAGTCGGCTGCGCGACGCTCTCCGTCGCGAGCCGCCTCCGGTCGATGCGATCGACCCGAGGCACTTCGCCGACCGGATGCGCAGTGCACACCATCACGGTCTCCGCCAGCCCCCAGGCAGCCGTCATCGCCTCCGGGCGGTAGCCGTAGCGGCCGAAGCGCTTGGCGAACGCAGCGACAGTAGGGGCGAGAACCGGCTCGCTGGCGTTGAAGGCGATGCGCCAGCTCGAGAGATCCAGCCCTTCGATCTCGTCGTCCTCGATGCGCTGCGCGCACAGCGAATAGGCGAAATTCGACGCCCACGAGACGCTGCCGCGGTAGCCGTGCAACGCCCAGAGCCACAAGGCCGGGGCGCGCAGGAAGTCCATCGTCGGGATGAGCACCGTCGGGCAGCCGCAGAGCAGGGGCAGCAGAAACGCCCCGAAGAGGCCCATGTCGTGGTAGAGCGGTGCCCAGTTCACGCTCACGTCCTCGGACCGGAGCCCGACACCGTCTCGCAGCAACCGCATGTAGTTGAGCATCGCGCGATGCGAAAGCATCACGCCCTTCGGATCTCCGGTCGTACCCGACGAATACTGGATCGTCGCCACCGAATCGGGATCTGCGGCGACCGTCGCAGGCACGGCGCCCCCGGCTCCCAGCTCGCGGGTCGACAGAACCGAAGCCCCGCCGAGGGTCCCGTTCGGTGCGCCGCTCAGGATCTCGACCACCTCGTCGTCGCCGAGGACGAAGCGCGCGCCCGCGTTGCCGAGCAGCTTCCCGACGTAGCCCAGGTAGACGGCGTGATCCGAGATCCGGTTGGATGGAGCGGCCGCCAGGGCCGGCACTCCACCCGCGAGCATCACGCCGAAGTAGGACGAAACCAGCTCGCCGCCCGTCGGAAGGATGAGAACGGCGTGGTCTCCCGGCCTGAGGCCGCGAGCCTCGAACAGCGCCTGGGCGGCCTTCGCGCGCTCCCAGAAGCCCGCCAAGGTCGTCCGGTCTTCGTTGCCGTCACGGTCGAGGACGATCAAGCACTCGTAGTCGGGAAAGCGCTCGACCAACTCCTCGATCGCGCCGGGGAGCGTCGTGCAGGTATCGAGAAAGTCGCTCGGCACCGGGCTCGGTGCCGGACGCGCGATACCCAATGCCGGAGCCACTACGCCGCCGCCAGCCGCTGCCGCACGTACTCGACGATCATGCCGATCGAGTCGAAGTGGTCCGCGTCGACCTCCTGGTCTGGAATTTCGATCCCGAACGTGCGCTCGAGATAACCGGCCAGCTGCACCAGGCTCACCGAGTCGAGCAGGCCGGTACGAACCAGCGGGGCGTCCCAGGTGAGCTCGCACTCGTCGATCCGGAACTCGTCGCGCACGTATGCGACGACCGCGTCACGGACGTCCATCTCACGCGTCCTCCGCAGCGTCCGGTTCGATCCCGGAGGTCGACCCCACCACGTAGCGCGGGCGTCGCTTCACCTCCTCGTAGGTACGACCGACGTATTCGCTCACGATGCCGAGGGAGAGCAGCTGGACTCCGCCGAAGATGAGGATCAAGATGACGATCGAGGTGCCGCCGCTGCCTTCGACCCGACCGAGGAAGTACGAGACGAGCCAGAAAGCCCCGAAGGCCACCCCAAAGACGGTCGTCGCCACACCGAGCAGCGAGATCAAGCGGAGTGGAATCACCGAGAAGGAGAAGATTGCATCGAGAGCCAGCCGGAACTGACGTCGAAGGTGGTACTTGCTCTTACCTGCGAAGCGGTCCTCGAGCTGGTACGACACGAAGGCGTCGCGGAAGCCCAACCAGGGAATCAGGCCGCGAACGAAGAGGAAGTGCTCGTCGAGGGAGTTGAAGGCATCGACGACCTTGCGGTCGAGCAGGCGGAAGTCGGCGCTGGTGGCAACAACTGGAACCGCGGTGATCCAGCCGAGAAGACGGTAGAAGAGCTTGCTGGACCGATCCTTCCGCGTCGGCCGGCCGGGAAGCGGCCGGCGACCGGTGTTCACCACGTCCGCGCCCTCGCGCCAGGCTCGAATGAGATCCGGAACGCACTCGGGAGGATGCTGCAGGTCACCGTCCATCGTGACCACGGCATCTCCCGAGGCAAAACGGAGTCCCGCGACGAGCGCGGCCTGATGCCCGAAGCTGCGCGTGAGACGAATGGTCTTGACCTGGAGATCCTGGCTGCGCAGCTCTGCAATCTTGTCGGGCGTCCCGTCGGCGCTGCCGTCGTCGACGAAGATGAGCTCGTAGCGAATACCGGCCTGGGTGGCAGCCGCCCGAGCGCGTCGCGCGAATTCCTCGATGCAGCCCTCTTCGTCGAGCACCGGTACGACGAAGGAGACCAGGGCGTCCTGGGGCCGGTCAGTCATCGGCTGGAATGGAATCACTGCGAGAGGACGCTGGCAACTCGGGGCCGCGCTGGCCTCGACGGACCAGAAACGCGATTGCCACCAGGGCGCACGCGCTGGCCCCGGCGCCGACCGGAAAAGTCCACGGATCGTACTCGAAGCGCACCCGGTGTGTTCCGGCCGGCAGCAAGACCCCGCGGAAAAGGTGGTTGGCGGGCAGGATTTCGTGCCGAACCCCTTCGACGGTGGCAACCCAACCCGGATAGAAGGAATCGGCAAGCACGAGCATTCCCGGCTCGGCAAGCTCGGCCTCGACCTCGACGACCGTCTCCTCGTCGACCAGGATGTGCGCAGGTGCCCCGTACGGCTTGGGACCGTCGACCGCAGCGACTCCTTCCGCATAGCTCCAGGCAAGCGGGTCGAAGTCGGGGTTGCTCATCGCGTCCATTAACGCGAGAGGCTCGGGCGCTTCGCGAACGTCGTGGACCACGAAGGCTCGCGGCACGGCGTGGGGATTGCGGAACAGGACGAAGTCGGGGTCGCTGCCCGGCTCCGGTTGCCAGGCCCTCTCCTCGACGGTCCGGCCCAGCTCGCCACGCTGGGCCCCTTGACGGGACACCACGAACCACTGCACTGCCGCCACGTCCAGTAGGTGGCCTCGCTGGGAAAGTGCACCCGGATAGGTCGGCGCAGTCAGGTGCTTGAGCCGACCCGAGTAGGGACGCCCTGCCCGCGCCGGCGTGAGCCGGCCTTCCATCAAGTACGTGAAGTAGTTCGCCTGGCGCCTGAGGTTCAGCGGCTCGTAGTCGCCTACCGAGCGCATCTCGAAGTAGGTCGCGAGCTTCGGTGGAAGCCTCGACTGGAGGCCCGGGCTCCGGATCCAGACGCGCTCTCCGGATTCTCGGATGCGCGTGTAGAAGTCCCGCTCCTGGGAGTAGGCGTCCATCGAACTCGGTGCGAAGTAGAGCGACTCCCGATTGGGCTCGGCGGCGAAAATCTCGAGGGCCAGGAGCGCGGCCGGCACCGCGACCGCCCAGCCCCTTGTCGGCGAGGCGGCATCGACGAAGCGTTCGCCCACCAGACGGAGCGCGCCGTGCACCCCGGCCGCGGCGACGAGGCCGAGGAAGAAGTCGGCCAGGAACAGCGAGCGACGAGGGAAGCGGAACCAAGTCAGAGCAGGCAGCTGGGCGATCCAGTCGAAGAGCGGGGTGACGGGACCCATCGCGAAGAGAATCACCCCCGCAGCCATCGAGCTGCACAGGATCGCCAGGACGCGATGAGCCTTCCAGAAGCTTGCAGCCGCAAGGCACACGAGAGCCACCCACCCGAACGACAACGTCAGGAGCGGAAACGGTGCCTGCAGGGTCTTCGCGAACGCCTCTCCGACCCCCGGGCCGAACCAACCGAAGGGGAACTGTTGCCAGCGGGTCAGCGGGCCGGGCGAACGGGTGCCCTCGGCGGCGAGTTCCCAGCCCGGCAGCAGCTGGACTGCAGCCAGGCAGGCGCCGAGGCCGATTGCCAGCGCGAAGAGGCCGCCGCACCGCAACCAGGCCGCCGCGGGCTTGCGCTCCACGACGAGGAAGCCCGCGAGCAGGGCTCCCCAGCCATAGGCCAGGTAGACACTCACCTGGGGATAGCCGGCCAACAGGCTCATCCCGGTGGATGCGCCCAGCAACGCGGCCGAGCGGAGCCCGCCCCCCCGCACAACACCGAGAACGGCGATCGCGCCGAGGGGCAGCCACGCCGCCGCCTCGAGCATGTTCGGAAAGAAGACCATGCCCGGGTAGCGTCCGCGGATCGCGACAACCCCGGCCGCGACGACGATTGCGCCCACGCCGAAGCCCAGGCGCCGGGCCAGTACCGCCATCGAGACCGCGACGAATCCCAGATGGAGAAACCCCGAGAGCCCGAACGCGAGCTTCACGGGAAGCAAGAGGTAGAGGACGTGACCCGGGTAGAAGAACCCGGCTTGCAGGCTCGCGAGGCGTGGAATGCCGCAAAGCTGGTAGGGATTCCAGAGCGGCAGCTTGCCCTCGAGCAGCGTGCCGTACAGCGTCTCGTAGGTCGGCAGGTAATACAGGAAGACGTCGCTGGTGAGGAGCCCGATCTCGGTGCCGGGGAGCCAGATCCGAGAGACCCAGAAGACAGCGACCGTCACCAGCAGCCCGATGCCGACGATCCACTGGGACGGGCCGGGGTTCATGCGAAGGGCATGTTATCAGATCGAGCCAAGTTGCTAGGGTGCACTCGTGCGGGCACTGCTTTCGTTCGGGCTTCTCGCTCTGGCCACGCACCTCGCGTGTAGCGAACCAGCGGGGCCACGGCCGAATCTCGTCCTCATCACCCTCGACACCCTGCGAGCCGATCGACTCGGGGTCTACGGCTACGAGCGCGAGACCTCGCCGGTCCTCGACTCGATCGCCAGACGCGGCGTGCGCTTCGACGACGCGATCGCCCAGGCGACGACCACCCCGCCCAGTCACGCGTCGATCCTCACGGGCCTCAACCCGGCACGACACGGCCTCCGCAAGCTCTACGGCCAGCGACTTCCGGACGCCAACGAGACACTGGCCGAGATCCTGCGAGCAGAGGGATACTCGACGGCCGCGTTCGTCAGTGCAGTGCCCCTTCGGCATCTCGTCGGCCTCGACCAGGGCTTCGACGTCTACAACGATGAATGGGAATCCGATGCCGGAGAGAGATCCCACGACCGGGGTGCTGCGCTCACCAACGCCCGGGTGCGCAACTGGCTCGAATCCGCGCCGCCCGCGCCCGTCTTCCTGTGGGTCCACTACTTCGATCCGCACCATCCCTACTTCCCGCCCGAGGAGTACCGGAAGCGCTTCGGGGCGGAGAAGGCAAACCGCGACTTCCTGCCCATCCCCCGGAACACCAACCGCTGGCGTTCGGGCGACAGGCTTGTCCGCCGACCGAACGAGAAGGCGGCGCGGCGAATGTCCGATCTCTACGACGGGGAGATCGCCTATCTGGACGAAGCCCTCGGAGAGTTGCTGGAGTCGCTGCGCACCGCAGGCATCCTCGAGAACGCGGTGGTCGCCTACGTGGGCGATCACGGCGAACACCTGGGCGAGAGCGGATACTGGTTCGGCCATTGGGACGTCCTCGACGAAACGGCTCGGGTTCCGATGGTGATCGCCCACCCGGACGGCAGACATGCGGGTACGGTCGTCGAGGAGACCGTCGGGACGATCGATCTCGTCCCCACGCTCCTCTCCTGGCTCCGGCTCGACACGGATCTCTCCTTCGATGGCATCGACCTCACGGGGCGCCTCGAGGGCGGAAACCTGGCGCGACGCGCTCTCTACACCGAGCAGTTCGAGTTCTTCCCGGTTCGCGCCGTCCGCAGCGGGGAGTGGATGCTGCACCAGCGCGCGAAACCGAAGGCCCAAATCCGGTCCGCAGAGCGAATTCTCTACCGAAGAAAGCCCAGCGGCGAAGAGCCGTCCCGGGTCGACGACGAGCCGGACATCCGAGCGTGGCTCAGCGAGGCGCTGGACTCGCTCGCGGCGCCCGCGGCACGACGAGCAACAGAAAAGCTCGTGCTGCCCAACGACGTGCGCGAGCGCCTTCGCGCCCTGGGCTACAGCGACGAAGCGCGAGGCCCCGACGACTGAGGCGCGCCAGCGCGATTGGGCAGCGGAGGAGGACGCAGTGCCGTCTTCAGGACGTGCCAGGCGGCCCGGTAGATCTCCAGCGAGTCGATCTTCGAGCTCCCCGCTCGACGGTTCTCGAAGATGATCGCGATCTCGCCCACCTCGAAGCCGCAGCGACACACCCGAAACGCCATCTCCTCGAGGAACGAGTACCCCGAAGCCCGGATCTGGAACGGCTCCACGGCCTCGAGAACCTCCGCCGAGTAGCACCGGAAGCCGGCAGTGCAGTCGCGCACCGGAAGCCGCAACAGGAAACGCGCATAGAAGTTCGCGAAGCGCGAAAGCAGGCGGCGGTAGAGAGGCCAGTTCTCGATTCCGCCACCGGTTATGTAGCGTGAGCCGATTACCACGTCGTAGTGCTTCATCGCTTCCAGCATCTGCGAGATGTAACGCGGCGGATGGCTGAAGTCGGCGTCCATCGTGAACACCTGGTCGTAGCCGTGATCGAGTGCGTAACGGAAGCCGGCGAGGTATGCGGTTCCGAGCCCGAGCTTTCGCTCGCGCTGCAGCAGGTGCAGGCGCGGTTCGGTTCGCATGCGCTCCACTACGAGATCGCCCGTGCCGTCGGGACTGTTGTCATCGACAACGAGCACTTCGAGTTCCGGTGCGACGTCCAAGACCTCTGCCGAGAGGGGCAACACGTTCTCGGCCTCGTCGTATGTCGGCACGACGACGAGCGAACGCTTCGGCAGGGATTCCGGGAGGGGGAGGGCCACGACATCGCGCAGCCTAGCAGGCGTCAGCCCGGGCGAGGGCGACCGATCGCGAACAAGCGCGTCTCTAGACCCGTGAGCCGCGCCACCCAGAAGAGTGACTGCAGCGTGAGTCGCATGAAGGGAGACAGCGAAAGTCGCCGGAGGTCCGTGCCCTCTCGGGCCATCTTTATCACTTCGAATCCAGCTCGCTCGAGCGCCGCAGTGAGGGTCTGCGGCGTGTAGTAGAGGAAGTGCTGCTCGATGTAGAACTTCTCGAGATAGCCGGTGGCGCGACCCCCCGTCAGCCGGTAGAGGCTGCCTGCCACGAGATCGAGAATGTTCCGCTGGTTGGGCGTAGAGAGCGCGACGCTACCCGAAGGGGCCAGGCAGCTCCGCATCGCTTCCAGCACCTCAATGGGCTTGCGAGCGTGCTCGAGGATGTCCCACCCGGTGATGACGTCGAAGCGGCGGTCCTCGGCGTGGAAGTCCTTGAAATCACCCACCCAGACGTCGAGACCGAAGTGATCGCGCGCATACTGAGTGGCCTCTTCGCTGTCATCGATGCCGAACGGCTGCCAGCCACGTCGTTGCGCGGCAGCGAGGAAGAGCCCGGTTCCACAGCCGACGTCGAGAATGCGGCCGGGCGCGTGGTGCTTCTCGATCTCGTCGAGCCAGCTCTCATAGAGCTGCACCAGCGGGTTGCTCGGCTCGTCGTCGTAACAATAGGCGTAGTAGCTCTTGAGCTCTGGAACCGACCCTTCACCCGACGTATAGAGCTGCGCGAACATCGCGCGGATCTCTTCCGGACTGAGCAGCGGATACAGGTAGATCTGCGTGCAAGATCTGCAGCGAAGCACCTGGAAGCGCGTGATCTGATAGTGGAGATCCGGCTCGTCATCCCCGCAGATGGGACACCGCGGAGGGCTCTCTTCCGACACGGGCCGAGTCTAACAGCCGTGTAGAAGGGAAGCCCGGCAGCGGGCACTCACTCGATCAGGCGCGGCACCGCGAAGCCCCCCACCAGGAGCGACTCACCCTCTGCCGAGTCGACCGCGACGGACAATTCGAGTTGGACGTCGCGTCCGGCCCAGGGGTCGAGCGGAATCTCGACGTCGAACCAGCGGCGATCGTCGAGATTTTCGTGAGGATTCACGGTTCGCGCGTAGACCGGCTCTCGGCCGTCCGGGCCGAGGATCGCGATGCCGAAGTGCGTCCCGAAGGACGGCATTTCGAACCACTTCTCGGGATGCAACCCGACGGCTGTCTGGAGAATCTCTCCCTGCCGTGGACGGAGCGGCAAGCGCAGGACCGTGCGCCGGCCACCGGAAGAGGGGCGCAAGGCAAGCGTTCGCCGGAAGGGCCAGGCCTCCCGGCGAACGAACGCGGGCTGCTCGCTCGGAGAGATCGCATAAGCAGGGGCCTCGTCCGACAGAACCAGGACGGCCGTCTGCTCCCAGGCGGCATCCAGGAAATCCGAGGGCCACTCCCGGTCGGCACTGCGGAGAAGGCCGGCGAGCCGGAAGCCGGATTTGTCGTAGCTGAAGACTCGAACCGTTTCGAAGTGATCGACGAGGTACGCGAAGAGTTCCGGTGCGAACTCGCGCATGCGCGGGAAGGTGCGGAACTGAGTGAAGTTGTAGACGACCGTACGGGTACCTGCCTCTTCCATCGCATCGATGATTCGGCGGTCGCGATCCTCGAACTCGGCGAAGGGCCAAACGATGTAGGCCGAGGGATGGGGACCGACGCGATCCGCCAGGAAGTGGGCGATCGGGAAGTAGGGCATCACCGCCACGGACTCGCCGGGCGCGCTGTGGTTCCGCATGAAGCCGGTGACGTCGGAGAGCATCGCGGCCTCGCTGGGACGCGCGAGGACACCGGCCCGCGCGCCCGCGACGGGCTCGGTGTTCTGGGAGCGCAGCAGGGCGTAGCCCCGGGCGGTGTAGCCAAGCAGCGAAAGCCCGGGCACGAGCAGCAAGACGACGAGCGCCCAGGCCAGCGTGCGCCGCGCCTCGAACAGCTCTTCCGCATACACGACGATCAGGCAGAGCATCGGCCAGACGAGAACCGCCGCATGCAGGAAGTCCTGGGGACGGTTGAGGCTGAGCAGCAACACGAAGGCCGCCGTGAAGCCGGCGAGGAGGACCTCTTCGATGGGCCGCTCGCGCCGCGCGACACGCACCAGCGCGAAGACCGCGAATGCATACGGGCCCCAATAGAAGAGCTTGAGGAGGACGTCGTAGACGAAGGTCTCCCGGAAGAGGAAGTTCTGGCGCAGTGTCTCCAGATCGACCGTCGTCACGATTCCGGGAAAGAACGCAAACACGCCGGCCTGGGTTCGGAGGGCCGGATCCTGGGCGAATAGTGGGAAGAGGGACGGGTAACGGGTGTACTCGAACGCCCCGATGCCACGCACGTGGTTCAGGACGGTCTGCTGCAGAAGGTCGGGCAGGATCCCCTGGACGGCGAAGTAGAGCCCGACGCTCGCGCCGACCGCCGCCCCTGCGCCGACGAAGACCGACACCGGCTTCCAGAATCGAGCGTCTCGCCGCCGCGCTTCGACCACGAGCGCCGCCGTCATCACGACCAGGGCTGCAGCGCCGTAATCCTGCTTGCAGTAGACCGCGAAGCCGAAGAGAAGACCCCCCGTCGCCAGCCAAACCGTGCTGCGCCCATCGAAGTAGCGAAGCTGGCAGTGCACTGCAGCCAGGATCGCCAGCAGGCACGTCGTCGTGTAGCTGTAGATCTGCCAGTGGGGAAAGGCCCAGATCCGGTAGCCCAGGAGCAGGAGCACCACGACGCCTGCCGTGCGCGCCGATGCCATGCGCCTCATCAACAGGAACACGAGCACCACGAATGCAACGAATTCGAGCATCACGATCCAACGCGACAACAGGATCGACGGATCGAAGAGCTTGTAGAACTGGGCCAGCAGGTAAAAGGCGCCGGGTAGGGGATAGAGGGTCGCGTCCCGGTACAGGTCGCCCCCCTTCGCGATCAAGTCCGCGAAGAGGAGGACGTGACCTTCGTCCATGTGGCTGAACCAGCGGTCGAAGATAGGCAGCTGGAAAGCCACGGTGACCACCGCGACGAGCAGGGCAGCCGCAACGACGCGTTCGCTTCGGGGCACGCGCGCGAATCTACCCCAGTCCCACTATGCTTGGCCGCCCATGACCCGGCGCACCGCCCTGCTCCCGACCTGCGTTCTATCTTTGCTGCTGGTGTCGGGATGCAGCGAGAAGCCGCCGGGCCGCGCCCTCCTGGTCGGGATCGACGGCGCCTCCACCCGAGTCGTGGGACCGATGCTCGAGGCGGGGAGCCTTCCGAACCTGGCGGCCCTCGCAGCCAGCGGTGTCCACGGAACGATTCGCTCCCAGTTTCCGATCGACTCGCCGCCGGTGTGGAACAGCATCGTGACCGGGGTGTCGCCCAAGCAACACGGCATTCCCAGCTTCGCCTACAAGGACGACCAGGGGGAGAAGCAGCTCTTCCTGTCCACCCACCGTAGGGTGCCGGCGGTCTGGAACATCCTGAGCGCAGCCGGCTTCTCGGTGGGCGTCGTCAACTTCTGGAACACCTACCCACCGGATCGGATGAATGGCGTGATGATCAGCGACCACGTCCTCGCGCGAGAGGTCGATGGGCGGGCGATGATCTCGCGAGCCCGAGCCCCCGAGCAAGGCACCACCGTCTACCCCGAGGACTGGGCCGCGCGTATCGACGCGCTCCTCGACGACCCGACACCACTCACCGGCGTCGCGAACCCCTTCCGCAACAACGACGCGCTCCCCAAGTGGGTGCTGAAGCACGATCTCATCCGCCGCTATGAAGAGGATGGCGCCCTCGGCCGCATCGCCCTCGCCATCGAGCGAGACCTGCAGCCAGACCTGATGATGGTGCTGTTACCCGGCGTCGACCGGATCTCCCACCATCTCTGGGGCAACCTCGAGCCGCCAGAGAAGTACCCTCCGCGACTACGGCCGGACGACGATGCCCGCGCCGCCGGTCTCGGCGCCGTGCAGGACTACTACCGCTACGTGGACGCGATCCTGGGCCTGCTGCTGGAGAATTTCGGCCCAGACGATCTCGTGATCGTCCTGTCGGATCACGGCTTCGAGGCGGG
Organism: Myxococcota bacterium; assembly: GCA_046583095.1. Classification (GTDB taxonomy): domain Bacteria; phylum Myxococcota_A; class UBA9160; order UBA9160; family UBA4427; genus JAJDAN01. The sequence continues at coordinate 36,662 of JAYGDB010000115.1, forward strand.
GACGGCACTGATGTACCTCACCGGCAAGCACGAGACCGAAGCCGCCATCGACGGGATCTTCTTCGCCCGGGCACCGGGCATCGCGTCGCCCGGTGGCACCACCGGTGAAATCGGAGTTCGCGATGTCACACCGACGTTGCTCGCATGGTTCGGCGTTCCCATCGGCGAGGACATGTCGGGCACACCGATGCCCTTCTTCGAGAGTTCGCAACGGACGACTACGATCGCGAGTCACCGGGATACGGTCATCGAGAAGGTGACCCGCGTCGCCTCCGGAGTCGAAGGCGAGATCATCGAGCGACTCCGAATGATCGGTTATCTCGAAGAGCCCCGCGAGGCTGCTCCGCCCGACTGAGCCCGCCAACATTCCGCCGGCAGCTCCCTGAGTCCTTCGAAAAGCGCCTGGGCGAGGATCGCATGAGCGTCTGCGTTGGGATGGATGTCGAAGGCGTTCACCCAGAGCGACTCGCTGCTTCGACCGACGAGGTGGGGAAACGACTCGGTCACCGTGAGGCCTCGCTCGCGGGCAGCCTCTGCGACACGCTCGTAGATCGCGTCGTTGAGGTGCCCCGGAATCAGTTCCATCAGATGCGTGTGAATGAAGACGTGCCCACAGATCCCGCGCGAGCGCGCCCCGGCCGCGTGCTCATCGAGAGCTGCGGTGAAGTCCGCCCAGGCCTCGGGATTCTCGAAGTAGTTCTCCCGCCACTCGGCGACCTGGGGCGCGATGCGCTCCGCCTCGGACGGATGGAAGACATCCCACTCGAGGACCATGATCCATCGCGGCCAGAGTTCGCGGAGCAGGTAGGAAGGCGAGTCGTTGAACCGGAGCGCGCGACGCCAGGTTTTCTGGGAGAGGGCCTTACGGTCCTTCCTGGGCAGCTTGCGGTAGGCGGGGCCTTCGATGTCGTTCAGGGTGAACCCATAGATGACGAGCTGTGGATGGTAGAACTCCGCAAGGCGCAGGATGCGGCTCGTCGCGAAGGCCGCGTTCACGCCCGCGATTCCGAGGTTGATGACTTCGTATCGGCGTCCCGATTCGTCGGACTCCTCTAGAAGTCGCTCCAGAACCCGTGGATAGGCGAGTTCTTCTTCGACCGCCCAGCCCATCGTCACGGAGTCGCCCGCGACCAGGATCCGGAAGCTGCCCTCGGCCGGCCATTCGCTGTACTCCGGTCCGCGAACCCCTCTGGAATTCGTTCGGTGGAGAACACCCTGGTAGATGCCTCGGACGTTCGGCCGCGATATATCCAGAACGTCTCTCAGGACCGGTAGGTCCGCGTGCGCGGGAGCGCGCGGCCCGGTCTTCGCCGTGGCCATGATGCGCGCCACTCCCTCGCCGAGCAGGAGCATCAGCGCGATCGTGCCCAGCAACAAGGCCGCACGGGACATGGACCCCTACGGTAGCTGGCGCGGCTCGATCCGACGCAATCGGCTCCATGGATCGCAGCTGCGGCGCCCGTTCCACAGCGGCGCTGATATAGTGGGCCGCGTGTTCAGGGATTTTCGGCGACGAGTGGCTTCCACGACGCTCGCCTGCGGCCTGTCGATCCTGCCCCTGGTTGCTACGGCCGGCGGCTGGGAGCCGATCCACGTCGCGGCGGCAGCCGGTGATGTCGAGGCACTCTCGCAGCTACTCGCCACTGGGACCGCGCCGACGACGACCACAGTGGGTGGCTTAACCCCCCTCTATCTCGCCGCCCAGTTGGGACGCCCCGGAGTCGCTCGCCTGCTACTCGAGTCAGGTGCTGAAGTCGGCAAACGCTACGAAGATGGCTGGACGGCACTCCACGTGGCCGCCGCCAGCGACAGTACCGGCGTCGCCGAGATCCTCATCGAGCAGGGAGCGAACCTCGAAGCACGCAGCGACACCGGGCTTTCGCCGATCCGGGTTGCCGTCCTCGCGGGAAGCGCAGACGCCACGCGGTTGCTGATCTCGAAAGGTTCCGGGGCCGGCGATCTGCTCACCCTGGCTGCCGCTCGCGGCCACGCTGCGGTCATCGAGGTTCTTCTCGGCCCGGAACGCCACAATACGCCCCTCGTGCACGCCGCTGCGGCCTCGGCCGCGTCGAACGGAAAAACCGCTGCGCTCGCACGTCTGCTCGACGCGGGTGCCCCTCTCGATTCGAGGAATTCGCAGCGCGGCTTCTCACTCCTGCACATCGCCGCACGGGACGAGCGTCCGGACGTCGCCGCGCTGCTGCTCGATCGCGGAGCCGACCTCGAAGCGCGCACGGCGGACGCAGCAACCCCCCTCTACATCGCAGCCAAGGAGGGGAGCAAACGCGTCGCGCGGCTGCTGCTCGAGCGGGGCGCCGATGCCAACGCCCAGAACCAGGACGGCGCCAGCCCCCTCTACATTTCAGCCTTCCTCGGCAACGCCGCGCTCGCTCAGGAGTTCCTCGACCGCGGCGCCGAGGTGAACCGCCGCGCCGTCGACGCCTCGACCCCCCTGCATCTGGCCGCGAAGAAGGGCCATCTCGATTTCGCGAAGGTGCTGCTGGAGCATGGAGCCATCCTCGACGCGCACGACTTCACGAACGCCACCCCCCTTCACGCGGCCGCCGAGAGCGGACACGCCGCCATGGTCGCGTTCCTGATCTCGCGGGGCGCCGATCCGGAGGCAACCGACCGGGAAGGAAGGACACCCGCCGACGTCGCGTCCGACGACGACGTCCGCGCCGTCGTTCTCGAAAGTGGAGAGTCGACTTGAAGGACGTGATCGACGCCTTCCTCTCGCGGGGAGTTCGAGTCTGGGTCGATGCCGTTCAGTCGCACGCAACATCGATCTCCTGGATGAGCGTCGCGCTCACCCTTGTCCTTGGCACCTACGCGGGCTTCGAGCTGCGGATCAACTCCGACAACGTCAAGATGATTTCGAGCACGCTGCCTTCGATGATCGCCAACGCCGAGTTCTCGAGGTTCTTTCCGAACCTCGACGATGCGCTGCTGATCGTCGTCGATGGCGAGACCACTGAGCAGACCCGTGAAGCCACCGAAGCGCTCGTCGAAAAGCTGAGCGAACGCACCGAATCGTTCACCAGCGTCTACGTGCCGGGTGGAGGCTCGTTCTTCGAACGCAATGGGCTGATGTACCGAAGCCCCGACGAGCTGGATCTCTTCGCCGATCAGATGGCGCGCGTCCAGCCGGTCCTCGCGCAGCTCGAGGTCGATCCGTCCATCGCGAGCCTCTCGAACGTGATCCGCCTCGGCCTCGACGCCGTCCGGCAGGAAGACGCGAGCGGCAGCGAGTGGGCGGGGATTCTCGACCAAGTGGGAAACGCAACGGTCACGATCTTCGACGAATTTCCGGTGGCCGTCTCCTGGGAGGAAGTGCTGCTGCGAGGATCGTCCCTCGAAGTCACGAACCGCCGGGTGATCGTCGCTCACCCGATTCTCGACTTCGACAACGCGCTTGCCGCGGGAAGTGCCCTCGAGGTGATTCGGAGCAGCGCGGCGGAACTCGGCTACCTGCCCGAGCGCGGCGTCCGGGTGCGGGTCACCGGCAACCCGGCGCTCAACTACGAAGAGATGATCGGGCTGGCATGGGACATCGGTGGGGCCGGCCTCTTCTGCTTCGTGCTCGTCTGCACGGTCCTCTACCTCGCGCTTCGCTCCTTCCGTCTGATGGTCGCGAGTGTGCTGACGCTGCTGATGGGCCTCGTCTGGACAGCGGGTTTCGCAGCGGCGGCCGTCCAGCAGCTCAACATCCTCTCGCTCACCTTCGCGGTGCTCTTCATCGGCCTGGGGATCGACTTCGCGATCCACCTGGGCATGCGATACATGAACCTGCTGCACCGCGGCGTCCCCCACGAACGAGCCATCTCGACGGCCGCCGGGGATGTCGGCAGCTCCCTGGTGATCTGCACGATCACCACCGCCATCGGCTTCTACGTCTTCCTGCCCTCCGACTACCGCGGCGTCGCGGAACTCGGGTTGATCGCAGGCACCGGGATGTTCTTCATTCTCTTTCTCACCGTCACGACCCTGCCGGCCTTGCTCAGCGGCTGGCTGCACCTGGGTGACAACCATTCGGGCCGGCGTGAAGTGCGCTTCGGCGCCGGGCTGCTGCACGAACTCAGCAACCACGGCCGCTGGGTCCGCTGGGCGTCGGTCGTCGCAGCCCTCGTCGGCCTCGGATTGATCTACCGCCCCGGCGCCCACTTCGACTCGAACGTCGTGCGCATGCGCAACCCCGAGACCGAGTCCGTGCAGGCCTTCGACGACCTCATGAGCGTCACGGTGACGTCTCCGTGGTATGCAAACGCAGTGACGGCCGACCTCTCGGAGGCACAGGAGCTCGCGGAGTCGTTCCGGAAGATCGACGTCGTCGAACAGGTGATCACGCTCGCGGATTTTGTGCCCGCGGATCAGGATGAGAAGCTCGAGATCCTCGACGACGTCGCAATGCTGCTCGAAGCGCCCCGAGTGGCAGCGACGAGCGGGAAGGGACCGAGCGTCGAAGAGCAGATCGAGTCGCTGCGAGAGCTCGAAGTGTTCCTTTCGGCCGACTGGGTCGACGAGGCCCGATCGGCGCTCGGACGCAGCATGCGCCTGCTTCGCACGCGAATCCGCGACTTCCTCGCGCGAATAGAGCCCGAGAGCGATCCCGCCGCGGCCCTGGACAGCCTCGAGAAGGTGCTGCTCTCGAACCTCCCTCGGCAGGTGCAGCGCCTGCGGGACGCCGTCCTGGCCGACGAGATCTCGCGGGAGGACCTTCCCGATGAGTTGGTAGAACGCATGCTGGCACCCACCGGCGAGGCGCGGGTGCAGATCTTCCCGCGCGAGAACCTGCAGGACACCGACGCCCTGGAGCGCTTCGTCCTCGCGCTGCGCGAGATCGACCCGTACGTCTCGGGCGTGTCGGTGAACCTCTTCGACTTCGGTCGCGCGACGGTGTCGTCCTTCCAGCAGGCAATCGCGCTGGCCTTCGTCCTGATTTCGCTGTTTCTCTACGGTCTGTGGCGAAACTGGGCAGACGTCGCCCTCGTCCTCGCACCCCTCCTGCTCGGCGCCATCGTCACGGTCGCCACGATGGCCGCCCTGGGTATCCACTTCACATTCGCGAACGTGATCGTGCTGCCGCTGTTGTTCGGGATCGGCGTGGACAGCGGCGTCCACCTCGTCCACCGGGCGAAGATCCGCCTGAAGGGCGACGAGTTCCTGATGGGAACGACGACCGCACGCGCCGTCTTCTACAGCGCGCTCACGACAGTCGCGAGCTTCGGAACCCTGGCCTTCTCGTCCCACCGCGGTGTTGCCGGGCTTGGCGTTCTGCTCACCATCGGCATGCTGCTGATGGTGGTCTGCAACCTGATCGTGTTGCCGGCGCTGATCGAGCTACAGGCAGAAGAGCCGGAATAGCGCTCGCGCCTCGAGCCACCGGCGGTGGCCGTTTCCATGCCTGTCTGATCGGAAGACATACAATCCTGACCGGAGGATGCAGCAGGATGCAGGCAGTCGTCTGGGACGGGCAGGGGGTCGCAGTGGCCGAGCGGCCCGACCCCGAGCCCGAGCCCGGGATGGCGATCGTGGGCGTAAGCCTGGCGGGCGTCTGCAATACCGACCTCGAGATCGCCCGGGGCTACATGGGATTCCGGGGGATCCTGGGCCACGAGCTGGTGGGGGTCGTCGAAGAGGGACCGGCCGAGTGGGCCGGCAAGCGGGTCGTCTCGGAGATCAACTTCGCGTGCGGGAGCTGCGCGGCCTGCCGGCAGGGACTCGGGCGGCACTGCCCGACCCGGCGCGTGATGGGCATCCTGGAGGCGGACGGCGCCTTCGGGGAGCGCGTCGCCGTGCCCGTTGCGAACCTGCACGCCGTCCCGGACGCGGTGAGCGCCGAGGACGCCGTCTTCACCGAGCCCCTGGCAGCCGCCTTCGAGATCCTGGAGCAGCTGACCATCGAGCCCGGGCAACGCGCACTCGTGCTAGGCGATGGCAAACTCGGCCTGCTCGTCGCCCAGGTGCTTCAGCATGCTGGCGCGACCGTTCACGCAGTTGGGCGACATCGCGAGAAGCTCGATCTGCTGGCCGTGCGGGGAATCGAAACCTCCCTCGAGAGGGACTACACCCCGGCCAAGGAGATGGACATCAGTGTCGAAGCCACCGGGAGCATTGCCGGCTTCGATGCCGCGGTTGCCGCCACGCGGCCACGGGGAACGATCGTCCTGAAGAGCACCGTGGCCGGCAGACACGACCTCGATCTCGCCCCCCTCGTAGTCGACGAGATCCAGGTGATCGGCTCGCGCTGCGGGCCGTTCGCGCCGGCGCTGGCTGCGCTGGCATCCGGCGAGGTGGACGTCGCCCCCTTGGTCAGCGATCGCATACCGCTCGGCCGCGGCGACGAGGCGCTCCGCCGAGCCGACGAGCCCGGCGTCCTCAAGGTCCTGATAGAGTGCGAAGCCTGAGCCGGGGCCCGGGTCTAGGAGCTTCCGGATCTGCCCCCTAGCGGGGACGTTCGCCGATTCGCTGCGCCGGCGAGCCCGCAACGATCGTGTAGGGCTCGGTATCCCGGGTCACCACCGACCCGGCGCTCACGATCGTTCCCTCGGCAACGTTCACTCCCGCGAGAATCACCGCATTCGCCCCGATCCAGCAGTCGTCTCCGATCGTAATCGCTCCAAGTTCATGACCTTGCTCGCTGATGGGGCGATCCGGCATGTCGTAGCGGTGATTGCTCGTGATGATCACGACGTTCGGCCCGACGAGCACGCCACTTCCGAAGCTGAGCGGCGCACGCGCACTGATGAACGCGCCCGTGTTGACTGCAAGCGAGCGACCCGCGGTGATGTTCTGGGTGTGATCCAGATAGGCGCCCTGGTAGATGAACGCGAAGCCATCGAGCTTCGCAAAGAGCAGCCGAAAGAACGCAGAGCGGATTGCGATTCCTGCGAAGCCCGGCAGCCACCGCACCAGCAGCCCGATGTACTGCTCGGCGAGCAGCGTTGCGATGGCGCGCAACGAGTGCTCGTGCCAGTAGTTGCGGATGATCGTGAGCGCGCTGGCGGACCGAGCGGGCGGCTCCGAATCGGTTGCACGATGATTGCGCAGAGCTTGCGGATCGGGCGACTGCATCTTTGTCGCCTCGTAGAATACCCCAGCCCTCTGTTTGAAACGCGGGCTAGACTCAGATCGCCTTGGCGACCCCGATATGCGCACTCTGCGGCGGCAGCGAGAGCCGCGTTCGCTTCGAGAAGCAAGGCCGCAATTTTCTCGAGTGCCGAAGCTGTGGCCTCGTCTGGGTCGATCCGCTCCCCACTCGCGCCGAAATCGAAGCCCGCTACCGCGACGCCTACAGCGAGGGCGAGTACGCGGCCTTCGCGACGGCTCGGGACACGCGTGACCTGATCTCCGAGCACCGACTCGAGGTCATTCGCAACCAGGTGCAGCCGGGCCGCTGGCTCGATGTCGGTTGTGCGACGGGGAGCTTCGTCGCCGCCGCAGTCGCGGCAGGATGCGTCGCCGAGGGACTCGACACCTCGAGGGAGGCCATCGAGCTCACCCGGGACAGGGGGCTGATCGCACACCACGGTCGCGTCGAGGACTTCAATCCCACTCAGCTCTACGATGCGATCACCGCCTTCGACGTTCTAGAGCACGCCATCGACCCGCGTGCATTCGTGAAGCGCCTGCACGGGTGGCTCCGCTCCGGGGGTGACCTCGTGCTGACCCTGCCCGACATCAGCAGCATCTACGCGACGCTGCTGATGCGAAAGCACTGGTTCTACTACTGGCCCGACGAGCACCTCTTCTACTTTGCTCCGAAGACCATCGAGCGTCTGCTCACTGAGGAGGGCTTCAAGGTCGAAAAACTGACCCGCGCCTACAAGCCGCTCTCGCTCGAGTACTCTGCGCGAAATCTGGAGGCCTTCAACGGAGTCCTCGGCCGCGTCGCCGGAGCGGCGGTGGGAATCCTTCCTCGGCGCCTCCGCGAGCGCCCCTTCCGTCTCTACGTCGGCGAGATGCTCGTCCTCGCTCGCCGCGCCATCGGCACGTCTTGATGGACGACATCCAGCGTGCGTATTTCGAGGAAGCCGAGGTCGCGCGCTTTCGCTGGACCACGAGCGCGCCCGGCTTCGCAGAGACCGAAGACGAACTCCTGGCGCCGATTGCTTCGCGGCTCGAGAGTCCGCTCCTCGAGGTCGGCTGTGGCGAGGGAAACAATCTCGTCCGCTTCTCCGAAACCCTGAGCTGCACCGGCGTCGACCTGTTCCCCAAGAAGCTCGCCTTCGCCTCACGCGAGCTGCCGAGCTGCCGCTTCGTCACCGCCGACGGCTGCTCGCTGCCATTCGCCACAGGTGCTTTCGCCTCGATCTTCGTGCGCGACCTGCTGCATCACGTGCCGGATCCCCGCAAGATCCTCGCGGAGGTGAGCCGGGTCCTCCGGCCCGGCGGATGTCTGTGGCTGCTCGAGCCGAACGGCCGCAATCCGCTCATCTGGTTGCAGACCCGCATCGTGCCCGCGGAAGCCGGAGCCCGAGGTTTCTCGCCCGACGCCGTGTTGGGCTTCTTCGAAGATCTGCCCTTCACGAGCCCGGAGGTCGCGCTGCGTCAGCCGCTCCCCCTGAGGCGCGCCGTACTCCACTACGAGAAGGGTGTGCCTGGCCTCGGAAGGAGCCGGATCGCGCGCCGCTTCGTCGCTTCGAGCGAGCGGGTCATCGGCTCGCTGCTCCCGCGCTCTCGCTGGACCTACATCCAGATCCGTGCTCGACGGACGAGCCTCTAGCCGAAACGGGATTCGCTAGCGCAGGTGGGAGCTGGCGCCGAGCGCGTCCTGGACCCTCGTTCAGTCACTGCCCCGAAGAAAGTTGCCCATGATGCTCGGGTACGCCTCACAGGGCGTCCAACACTGCGGGCAGTCGTACTCCCAGATCTCCTTCTGCAGCGCTTCGGCTTCCGCGCTCTGCCAGATCCGGCCGAGGTCGTAATCCACCTCCCTGAGGCTGCCGACCTTCTTGTCGTAGATCGTGCAGGGAAACACGTTGCCCCAGGAGTCGACGAAGCAGGACGACCGCATCGCATGGCAGCGCATCGGGGTTCGGCCAGTCTCGAGGTAGCGGCGCACGCTCTTCAGGTAGGTGCGCTCGAGATAGTCGACCGGGCCGATCCCGAAGCCGCGGAGCTTCGCGTAGGCCTCGGTTGCTCGCGCCAGCTCTTCCGGGTCGACGGACGCCTTCAGGTCCAGGCCGCTGTTGTGCAGGTAGTGGCCCTCGTTGACGATATTCACGTGGAAATCGCGGTACTCGAGATCCGGTACCTCGCGCTTCGCTGCCGCGAAGGCCTCCGGAAAGTGGTCGACGTTCATGCTCGAGAGGGTCATGCCGAGCACCACCTCGACGCCCGGGATCTCGCGGAGCTGGCGGAAGCTCTCGAGTTGGCGCCGGTAGCCGCCTTCGATCCCGCGGATCTCGTCGTTCTTGGCTTCGTCACCGTCGGTGCTCACTGTGATGATGAGCTTCTCGGGCTTCATCTTCACGACCTCTCGCGTGTATCCCACCACTTGGTCGGTCAGATAACCGTTGGTCGGGTAGTGGAGCATCATCAGGTTCTTGCAGTTGTGCAGCAAGGTCTCGCAGATGTCGACGAAGTCCTTGCGGAGCGAGATTTCACCTCCGGTCACGTCTATCCAGCTAAAGCGATTCGACTTCTGGAAGAAGGCGCGAATCTCGTCGAGCGTGAGCTCGTCGCGGGGCTTCATCTGCCAGATGTTGCAGGTCTGGCACTTGTAGTTGCACCAGTAGGTGATGCAGAAGGTGAGCTTCATCGGGAAGGGAAGGCGTCCGACGTTTGCCCGCGTCGCACGGGCAGCCAGGGCCGCATAGGGGCTGAGGCGCATGCTCAGCCCTCGACCAAGGCCCGAACGCGCGCCTCTTCGCCGAGGAAGTCACGCTCGATCCCCGCAAGCACCCGCTCGACGGTGATTCCCCGGATACAGACCGGGTCGCTGCAGTAGCTCACCTTGAGGTTGTAGTTGGTGATGCAGGGGCTGCAGTAGAGATCGTCATAGAAGACGAGGTGCTTCCCGGCGTCCAGCGGTCCGTACTGGAGCGGATTCGTCGGGCCGAAGAACGCCACAACCGGGGTTCCGACGACCGCCGAGAGGTGCATCACCGACGTGTCGTTCGACACGGCCAGATCGGCACGGCGCAGGAAGGCGAGCAGCTCGCCGACGCTCAGGCGATCGCACGCGCTGGTCGCGTTCTCCGGGCTCCGCATCTGCTCCAGGGTCTTCTCGATCAGGCCGTCCTCCTCGTCGCCCTTGCCGGTAAACACGATCCGGGCGCCGTAGCGGTCGATCAGACTGTCGGCGAGGGACGCGAAGGACTCGACGGGCCAGCGCTTGAGCGGCACGTCGTAGAAATTCGGACCGCTGCCTACGTGAACTGCGACGAGCGGCCCCTCGCGTTCCGCCTCGCCGAACGAATCCTGCAGGAAGCGCTCGACGGCGCGCTCCTCTTCGGGGCGCGTCGCGACGTCGAAGGGAGCCGGACTCGGGTCGAGATCCAGCGGCTGCAGCAACCGCGAGAAGATGCCGCTCATGTGCTGGCTGTCCGTGTAGACGACCCGCTTCGTGTACAACCAGCCGCGCCGTTGCCCATCGGTGTTGAAGCCGATCCGCTCGGGAGCCCCGGACCAATAGGCGATGACCGTCGAGAGCTTGATGAACTGCTCGAAGTCGACGACGAGGTCGTAGTGGCGGCGCCGGGTCTTGCGGAGGATTCCGACGATGCTGACGAGGGCGCGTCCAATCCCGCCGAGACGCAGGGAGATCGTCTCGTCGATGAGTCCGGTCCGCTCGACGAGATCACAATTCCCCTCGAGGGTGAGCATATCGATGATCGCGTCCGGGTAGGCCCGTCGCATGCGGGCGAGCACGGGCATCAGGATCGCGACGTTACCGAGCCCGTAGGTCTTGATGGTGAGAATCCGCTTCGGCTTCGCGATCGGCGCAACGCTGGCGTTGGGCGGCGTCGTGGCACGCATGGGCGGCAGCCTGCGGCCGGTGCCCGTCGCGTAGGAGGCCAGCCTCGAGTGGAGGTAGAAGACCGCACAGATCGCGAGACCACCCCAGGTGTCGAGGAAGCGGGCAAGACCGCCATCGAGGTGTTCCGGTTTGGGAATGGGATTCGCTCCTAGGGGACCGGGGAGTGTACCACGCAGCCCTTTCCTCCCTTCGGCCACTCCGGCGCAGGCATGAAGGTCTGGATATGATCTGCCGAGATGAGCGCTCGGGCATTCGGAATCGCCGCCGTGGCGATCGTCGTCGTGGCAGCCGCGCTCCGCTTCGATGCCCTGGGCGTCGGGCTTCCCAATCAGCGCACGCGTCCCGACGAGCAGCCGGTCGTGCTCGAGATGGCGCGTCCCGCGCGGGGAGACTTCGCGCTCCAGATGCTCGTGTACCCGAACGCGTACGTGTACGCGACGTGGCTCTGGGTGGAGGCCGGCCTCGTGATCGGACCCGTGTTCGGGCTCGACGTCCCCGGCGGCTACCAGAAGACACTGATTCGCGCGCCCGAGCAGATCTACCGAATCGGGCGCGCGATGTCGGCCACCGCCGGCGCCCTGGCGGTGCTTCTCGTCATCGGGATGGCGCGACGCGAGTGGGGCGCCGAGGCAGCACTGGCTGCGGGTCTGCTGCTGGCGACGTGCTTCCTTCACGCCCGAG
>JAYGDB010000142.1:0-28518 GCA_046583095.1 Myxococcota bacterium
ACGTCGAAGTCGATGACGATGTCGAGCACGACCGAGGTCAAGGAGGGATCGGGGACGGTGAAGTTCCGGTGCGTGAAGTCCGCAACCGGGAACTGCGTCGGGTCCGGGATCGTGATCGTGGCGTCGTACCCGCTCTGTGGCGTGGCTCCGCCCCAACTGATGCTCGACGTCGGGACTCCGTTCGTGATGACGGGATCCTCCAGCTGACTTCCGGGGACGTTGTCCTGGGCGTCGCGCCAGGAGGCGATCGCGGAATTGAACGTGAGCACCTGGGCGGCGCTCGCCGACGGAAGCAGAACGAGAAGCGCGAGGAACAGCACGGCGAACAGAGCGCTTTGCGCTCTGCCGAGTGTCCATACTCCTTTCTGTTCCTGCGCCAGCATCCGAATCTCTCGTTCTACCCGTAAGGTCGATCGGAAACGCCGGACGGAACGAGGGAGCCCGGGGGACCGGGCCTCGATTCGTTGGCGGTCCCGCTGTCGTGGAGCCCGAAGGCTCGTTAGACCGGTGACTTTGCGTCGCCGCCTTTCGGTGGCTTTGCCCTTGTCTGAATCATCGAGCGTCAGTGAGTCGTGCTCAGTCGGTCGATGCTCCTCTTGCGATCGATGGTGGACTCTGTTCGACGTTCCCGCCCCGCGCTCAGGTCGCCGGCAGGAAGTCGATCGGGTAGAGGATGGTGATCGCGGGGATCCCGTCCTTGGCCCCGAAGTCGAAGGTCTTCACCCGCGCCACGACCTGGCTCGACAGCGTCGGTGCCTTCATGTCCGAGTTCTGCAGTGCGCACGCCGAGACGCTTCCATCGGGCTCGATCGTCATGCGCAGGAGCATCTGCCCCTGCAGCGTGGGGTTGCGTCGCAGAGCACGGTTGTAGAGCCGGTAGAGCGCGGCCTTGTGGCGATCGAAGACGATCTGGATCGCCTCGTCCGTGTGCGCCGAGCCGGGGCCCCCGCTCAGCGGTCGACCCGTGCCGCCCCCGATCGCGCCGATCGAGCTAGTGGCGCGCGTGACCTGTACGCCCTCGATGCCCTGTCCACCGCCGCCGACGTCGCGACTGAGCGCCGCGAGATCGATGCCACCGCTCGAGCCCGGCCCCTGCGTGGTGACGAGCGAGCGTGTCGGGCGACCTCTCGCGGCCTCGCCCGAGCGCGTAATCTGGGCCTGCGAGCCGAGGCGCGCGGGCGCGGGACTGTCGGCGAGACTCGAGAATTGCTTGCGGAACGCGAGGATGCCCTTCGAGCCCGCGCCGGGCTTCGGCTTCTGCTTCACGACCGGCTCGGGCGTGCCCTCCTCGGCGAGCAACGGTGTCTCTTCCACCGGCTTCGGCTTTTCAGCCCGCAGCTTCTGCACGGGCGGCGGGACCGCGAGTTCCTCGCGAATCAGGCGCGTCATACGATCCGGAAGCTCGATCACCTCCCAGCTATCCAGCACCGGCAGTGGGATCCACGGAAGCACCACACCGAGTAGCAGGCTCAACATCATCGCCATGGCCAGCGCTCGACGGAAGCGCTGATCTTCTTCGCCGCCGCGCGTCCACGGCATGATGGACGGACGCTGCGGCAGCGAGTTCATCTCGCGCTCGACGATCCACTCGCGCTTGCGCTCCTCCTCCAGGCGCTTCAGCTCGTACAGATCGTCTTCGAGGAAGTCGCCGTTCTCCTCCTCGCACTTGATCTTCGCGAGCACGGCCTGCCGGCCGGAGTCGATCTGGCTCAGCCGGTGCTGAAACGCGTCGACACGCTTGCGCACGGTGCGAACCTGCGCCTGCCCGGCATCTACTGCGGCGAGCCCCTTCCAGAACAGGCCGGCGGCGTGCTGCTCATCGAGCTTCTCGAGCGCACCACAGGCCTCTTGCAGCAACTCGTACTGCTGGCGATCGACGGCCAGTTCTTCGAGTTCATCGTCGATCGCGCCCACCTCGCCCGCGAGCGCGTTGAGCCGCTTCTGCGACTTCTTGAGCTGCGCGCGCAGCGAGGATTCTTTTTCGGGATTGACAGTATTCACGGGTTCACCTGTTCCTACGACGCGGGGGACGGCCGAGTTCCGGTCCGGTAGGCGGCCTGCGACGACTTCTGCAGCACGGCCAGCGAGATGCGACCGTATCCCTGGCTGGTGCAGGTCGACATCACCTTCTTTACGACGTGGAACGGAACCGACCGGTCGGCGAGGATCGTGACTTCCTGGGTCTCGGCCACGACCTTCGTGCGCAGACCGATGATGTTCTGGCTCACCTCGTTCAACCGCTCGGCGATCGGTGGCACATTTTGCCCGTTCATCGCGAGGATGTCCTCAGTCCGAACCACGGCCTGGCCCTGCACGATGACCTCCTCGAGGCTGATGAAGATCACGACCGTCTCGCGCGGCTTGTCCTCCACCACCGAGGCCGGCAGCGTGATCTGCTTGGGTGTCTCGAGTACCTCGGTCGAGGACGAGTTCACGAGCAGGAAGAACACGAGGATCGTGAACACGTCCATCAGGGACGTGAGGTTCATGCGCGTGACCATCTGACGGTTGCGCGACATCCTCTTCATTCGTCGCGAGTTCTTCACGGTGCGTCTCCGATCGAGATGTTCGTGAACAGCGCTACGCGCTGGATCTCGGACTCTCCTTCGACGGGCTGCTCAGAGCTTCGTACGACGTCCATTACCTGGATCAGGTGGTCGTACTCGATGTTGGGCTCGAGCAGCACCGACGCGTCATCGTGACGAGGGTGCTTTCGCTTCAGCGCAACTACGTGCTCAGACAGCTTGTCGAAGTCGTAGGCGCCGTCGACCTTCGGGATCCGAGCGATCACGGAGTTCCCAGCCGCGAGCTCGAGCCTGTTCTCGCGGACGATCACCTCGACCCGCAGGCCCGACTTGACCGGCGCGACCCCGCCCGCCGAGGTCGGCAAGCTCAGCTCGACGACCGTGATGCGCGAGAAGATGGCGGTGATCAGCAGGAAAGGCACGAGTACCACCATCAAGTTGAGGAAGGTGGTCATGTCGAGCTCCGCCTGCTCGGACCCGCGTCGGCGGTAGTGGTGTCGTCGCCTCATGCGACTAGGCCTCGACCTGGCGCCGTGCCTTGGATGAGATCACGTTGAGCACCTTGACCGACGCCATCTCGAGGCTGTCTACGATCTGGCTGGTCTGGGCGATCAGCACCGAGCTCGTCACCAGCAGCGGAATCGCCACCATCAGCCCGAACGCGGTCGTATTCATCGCGACGGAGATGCTGGCCGACAGCAGGTCGGCCTTCTCGGCCGGATTCGCGTTGGCAACCGCGGTGAATGCCGAGATCAGGCCCATGATGGTACCGAGCAGCCCCAGCAGGGTTGCGATGCTCGAAGCCAGCGCAACATAAGGCGTGCGCTTCTCGAGCTGCGGGATGATCTCCATCATCCCCTCTTCCATCGCGATCTCGATGTCCTCGCGACGGCGAACCGCGCCCTGCCGCGCCAACCCCATCTCGAGGAGCTGCGAGATGGTCGAGTCGTCGTCACTCGTCATCTCACGCGCCTCGTCGAAGTTGCCTTCCATCAGCGCCGGCTGAACCCGGCTCCAGGCGTCTTGGTTCTTGGCCGTCACGCCCCTGAGCGTGACGTACCGCTCGACCGCAATCGCGGCGCCAACCGCGAATACGATCAAGATCGGGTACATGAACGGTCCTCCCGTCACGAAGAACCCGACGATCGAGTAGAGCAGATCCATGGTTTTATTCTCCTGAGTACAGTCGTTTCTTGAGTGGAACTAGGTGGAACTGAAAAAAGAGGTTATTCCCCGGCCGCGCTGCGTCCTTCGCCCGGACCGGATCGAATCTGGTAGTAGTCAAGCGCCCGCCGGAACACGTCACGGTCCACGGGCTGGCGTCCATCGTCGAGCGCCCGCGACACCTTGAGCGTGTCCCCGAGCTCCGAACTCTTCCACGGAACGATCACGAGCGACTTCGGCGCCTCGTCGTTGCCGACGATCGACATGCCCGACAGCAGCTTGTCGCCGTCCTTCCCGGGCGTGTCGCCGTAGCTGGCCGACGCTGCGAGCAGAAGCAACAGAATGCAGAAAGAGATTCGAATCATTCCGGCCCTACCTCCCGGCCCGATTGCGCAGGTCGGCTATCCACATCACGACCATCTCGTCGTCGGGGACCGCCTTCGCATAACGTTCGTAGTGCTTGAGCGCGCAGCGCGCGTCGTCGAGAAAGAGGTCGCAGAGGATCCCCAGATTGCGACGCGCGAAGTGGAACCCGGGCGCCACATCGAGCGCTGCGTCGTAGCTCGCACGGGCCTCCTCGAAGCGCCCCTGGTGACGCAGCGCCATCCCGAGCTCGTTGTGCGCGACGGGGTGCCGCGGGTTGAGCTCGAGTGCGCGACGCAGACTTGCCTCGGCCTGCTCCCAGTCCTCGAGATGGCCGTACGCGATGCCGAGATCGATGTGCGCCGCGGCGACGTGCGGCGCAGTCTCGGTGACCTTGAGCAGTCGCTCGACGGCGCGATCGGACTCACCCTGCTCGAGCAGGCGCAGCCCGGCGTCGAAGTCGCGCCGCACGCCGATACCCACTCGCACCTCTTGCGTGATCGTGAAGCCCCCATCGGACGTCTTCTCGATCCGCGACGGACTCGTCGTATTCGGGCTCGCGCACGCCGACAGGCAGAGCAAGCCAGCCACGAGCCAGGCGGGCACTCGGAATGTGATGCGGCAGGGTTTCTGGGGGGGGCGCATGGCTCAGCTCGCCTCTGGGTTCGCGGGGGCGCGCGCTTCGAGCGCCGCCTCCGACTGGGGTTCGGGTTCGCGCGACGCCGGATCCCCGGGCTCCGCCGGCTCGCCGGGCATCTCGAGCACGGGCTCCGCTGCGTCGAAGGCTTCGGGGCCCTCGGACGGAGCCGCGGACGCCGCCGGGGCCTGATAGGCATAGCGATCCAGAGAAACGAGAGGCCCGCTGCTCTCCTCGAACTTCGCATAGCGTCCGGGCATGAGCTCGGCGAGCTCTTCGAGGCTCTTCTCGATCCAGCGGTTGTAGACGTCCGCATGCACCAGCTCGAGGTTCTTCTCGTGAACCGCGATGGCCTTCTCCTCGAACGGGAATGCCTCTTCCTCGAGGACGCCCTCGTAGTCGAGGAGCTCGGCCTTCGACAGGTCTGCGGGGCGCTCCGACGCAAGCAGCGAGCTGCTGAAGTCGCGGTAGATCTCCGCCATGTAGTACGTGGCGGCCGCGGTAACCTCGCCAACCTCGTAGTCGACCAGCCGGCCGAAGCCGGAGAGCGCCGCGTTCATCCGCTTCTTCTTCTTCTTCAGGCTCCGCTCGAAGGGCTGCACGAGCTTGACCTCGGCGAATCGGCCGTAGAGCCCCTCAGTCAGCACCAGCGAGGACCTGGCCGCCAGATACCGGATACGGTCGGTCCGCTCGGCACCTGCAGTGCGGTCAAACTCGACGATTCGGCGAAGCTGCGCGTGCTGGCTCTCCTCGTCGCCCGTCGCCGCGTGAAGGGTCGCGATCTTGAAGCGCATCTCGACTGCGATCTCGAGCGGTGCGGGATAGCGCTCGACGTAGCCGAGGTAGACGCCCATCGCGCGCTCGGGGACGCCGGCGTCTTCATACAGCTCGCCCGCCGCGAGCAGAGCATCTCGCCGCAGCTCGTCGTCCTCGGCCTCGGCCGCAACGCGCTCGTATTCGACGGCAGCTCGCTCGAATTCGCCCTGCTTGCGGTAGACCTGTCCGAGCTGCTTGGTGACCTCTCCGTGGAGCGCGTGGTCGGGATGCGCCTCACGGAACGCGTCGAGCACGTGGACCGCGGCGTCCCAGTCCTCGAGACGGATCAGCGCCGCGCCGGCGTCGTACTCGGCCGAGGCGCGGATCGCCGATTCGGGCACGAGTTCTCCGATGCGCAGGAAGTGATCGGCAGCGGCCCGATGATCCTCGGCCTGGCTCGCCTGTTCGCCCTGCTGGTAGATCGAGGCGGCCAGGTTGTCGACCACGTCCTGGCGCGACTCATCATCGTCCGCCGTCATCTCGAGCACGCCCACGTAGGCCTGCTCGGCCTGCGGGTAGTCGTCGATGCCGAAAGCCGAGTGCGCGATCGCGAGCCACGCGGAGCGCCGGACCGCCGAGTCGGCCTCGGGATAGGCGTCGAGCAGCCGCCGACCTGTTTCGATCGCGGGCTCGAACTGGCCCATCTCGTAGAGGTCGTGGACCGCGGCGCCCAGCACGTCGGACGCGTGCTCGTGTGCCGGGAAGACGTCCACGAAGCGAAGCGTGCTCGCAACCGTGTCCTGGCGAGCGACCTCGTGCTGCTCGCCCGAAACCCGTTGCTGGTGCTCGCGGTGTGCGTAGATCGCCGCGTAACCGGCCTTGGCGGCCTGATCGTGTGCGGGATAGTCGTACGCGGTGCGCTCGTACTCGCGCGCCGCCTCGCTGAAGTCCTCGTGCTCGAGCAGCAGGTCGGCGAGGTGCTGGTGGATGACCGGTGCCTCGGCGTCCTTGGGGAAGGAGGCCAGGAAGGCGCGGTACCATTGGTCCGCCTCGCCAAAGCTCGCAGCCTTCTTCTCCGCCTGCTCGGGATCCTGATAGGCGGCGTGGTAGTGGTTCGCGAGATCTCGGAGATTGTCCTTCAGGTAGTCGACGACCTCGGGCGCCTCCTCGATCGGGAAGTGCGCCCAGTAGTCCGCCCCGAGCCCGTAACGCGCCGCGAACTCCTTCTTGGACACGAGCACGAGCTGCGGGAAGCCGCCGGCCTCGTAGATCTCGACCACGCGCATGCCGAAATGCGGCGCTGAACGGTGCTGCGGGTGGAGCGCAACGAACGCCTCGTATGCGCTCGCGGCGTCCTGGTAGCGGAGCTTCTCGAGGTAGAACTCGCCGAGGTGGCGGTAGACACGGCTCTCGTAGGAGCGGGTACCCTTTACAGCGAAGTACGCGTCGACCGTCTCGGGGCCTCCGATGCTCGAGAAACTCAGGCTGATGACGCGGAAGGTGTCCTCCATCCGCCGGCCGGCGTCCTCGTCCTCGGACTGATCGAAGTCGTATCCTGTCGATACCTTGTAGTCGAGCAGCGCGACGTACTGGTCCAGCGCCTCCTCGTGGAGTTCCTGCTTGTAGAGCGTCCAGCCGAGCTTGTAGAGCGCGAGTTCGTAGAAGGCCGAGACAGCGCCGTGCCGAGTGATTGCAGCGTAGGCCTCCTCGGCGTCGAGATAGCCGCGGCGCGTGAAGAAGTACTCGGCGCGGCGGAACTGCACCTCGTCGATATGACCCGAGTGCGGATACAGAGCGATCAGCTGCTCGGTCACGGCGATCGCCTCGTCCGGACGCCCGAGCTCGTCGTACGCGCGCGCCTTCTGGTAGAGAACCCGGTCGTTGTGCTCGTAGCCCGGGTAGGTCGCAAGGATGCGGTCGTAGAGCTCGATCGCCTCGAGCGGGCCCACCTCTGACGCCTGCTGGTCGTCGGGCAGCGCGAGCTCCGCCTCGTCGCCGGTCGCGAACTCATCGCGCGCGGCCGCGCGCTGCTCGAACTGCTGCTCGGACTCGCTGGCCCAAGCAATCCCGGCGGGCGGCTGCACTGCTTCGCTTGCGTCGGATGAAGTCACGCGGCTCGTTTGCGGCGCCGGGAGTGCAGCGGGATCGGCACCGAGGATCCCGTACTCCTTCTCGAGCTTCAGGTCCGCGAGACGCCGCATCGCCTCGGGGGTGAGCGCCGACTCGGGAGCCTCCTGGAGGAAGCGGCGGTAGCCGCGCATCGCCTGGTCGAGACCGTTCGCAACCTGGATCTCGCTCATGTCCGCCTCGACGCGGTGGAGCTCGGCGAGCGTACGCTTGTCCGGGTTGACGCAGCCCGCGGCGAGAGCCACGGCCACCACGACGGCTGTATGAGTGAGCTGCATCGTTCCCCGCCTCTCACTGCACCTGCGCCCGAGCTTGCGCCTTGGCCGCTCGGTCGTAGCTGTCGGCAAACGCGAAGCGCGCGCGGTTCTGGTAGGTCTCGAGCAGGTCGCGTCGCGCCGCCAGCTCGTTGATCGCCACGGTCTCGAGCCGGTGGCCCTGGCGCGACATCAAGCGCGCTACGCGCTCGAGTGCCTCGCCGATGCGCGCCCGCAGCCCGCGAATCCGGCCGTCGTAGCCGACGTAGCTGTGAGCGGCGGCCTGGCGCGCCCGAACGAAGGCGTCGTACTGCGCGGTCAACGCTTCGACGTCGGTGTTCAGCTCGCGCAGGTGGCGGTGCGCGTCGGTCAGGCGCTCCGGGTATTGCGTCTCGATCGCCCAGGTGAGCACGCCGCGCAGGCGATCGATGCGCGCCCGCAACACCAAGGCGCCCTCCCCCTCCAGTTCGGGGAGCTTCGCTTCGAGCGCCGTGAGACGCGCCGCCCACGCATGCTCGTCCGCCGTGGCCAGCAGCTCGGGGCGCGGCGCGACCAAGAGTTTCTGCAACTGCGCGTCGAGATGCTTTCGCTGCTCGAGGCGCAACCGCATGCGTGCGTCGAGTTCGCGGAAGCGAGCGTCCATCGCGGGAAGCTCCGGCTCGTAGTACCGCCGGCGTAGAGCGATCAGATCATCGAAAGCAGCAAGGCCGCCCCGCCACGCGGCGAGCTTGGCGCGCAGGTCCGCAAGATCGAGATAGTTCTGCAGCGCGGTCTGGAAATCGTGCGATGCCATCAGCGCCATCAGGTAGAAGGTCTCGGGCGCGTTCGGCAGGCTGCGCAGCCGGATCACCCAGTCCGCATCCAGCCGGATCTCTTCGCGAACCAGCGCCTTCAGGAACTCGCCGTCGCGAATATTCGTGATCGAGGCATCGACCTTGTCGAGTTCGCCGTCCAACGACTCGACGGCATCCCCGTACAGCAGCGCCGCACGGCCATGGACATCGAGCTTGCTGTACGCGTACGGGAGTGCGAGCCAGGCCTCCTGAACCGCGATGTCGGTCGACTCTCGTTCGGCCAGCAGGCCCCACGGGACGAGCGCGCGCTCGAAGTTCTCGGCCGAGGCGTCAGCCCAGCCGGCGCGCAGCAGCGCCTGATTCGAGAACGGCCCCGCGAGGCGCACGCGATCCAGCGAGCGCTGTGCCGCATCGAACTCTTCGGACTCGAAGCGCAGGGTGCCAAGAACCAGATTCGACTTGTCGCGGATCGCCAACGCAGCCGGGTCGTCCGCCTTCAGCCGCCCCGAACGCTCGAGCTGCGCCAAGGCCGCGTCCGGGCGACCGTCCTGCAGCAGCGCGATGCCCAGGTTGTATGCCGAGAATCCCTTCAACGACCCCGAGCCTTGCAACCCCTGCAGCACGCCGACCGCCTCGGTCGGGCGGCCGGTCGCCAGGTACAGGTTGGCGCGCAAGAATTCGATGTCGCCGCGGATCGCCTCGGGAACAGGCCCGCGCATTCCGTCGAGCGCACGCAGAGCCGCCTCGGATTGATCCTTCTGGAAGTGGATTCGCGCGAGCCGATACGCAGCTTCGTTGCGCACCAGATCGTCGACATCCGCCTCGAGTACGGCCCGAATAGCGCGACCGGCGCGGTGATGCATCCGGTAGTAGAGCTCGAAGTCACCAACCGAAAATTCGGCATGGCCGATGAAGGGATGGAGTGAGTCGAGCTCGCGCTCGTCGACGCGGTAGTGCTGCGCGATCTCTGTATCGAGTCGCTCGAGCGCCTCGAAGTAGTGCTCCTGGTAGGCGTAGTAGAGCGCCTCCCCGAACCAGGGATCCGCGAGATCCGCTGCAGGCGCTGCGCTCGCAACGAGGAGCGCCGCCAGCACGAGGCTGGCCCGATGGATGCGAACCCCGGCCACTGCCTACCCGCCTGCCAGCTGGATGTGGGCGTCGGCGGCGGCCTGACCGCTGAGGATCACGCCGACGACCTTGGGCTCGACGTCCTTGCGGAACGGGAAGCTCTCGGTCCGGTGGAGCTCTGCGCCACCCGGAAGCGTGCCCACAAGCGACACTTCGATGCGATGCTCGCCGGTCTGCAGGTTGCCGGTGTAGATCCGCTGCACTCCACCCTTTCGAAGAGCCTCCAGCTCCTTGAAGCTGTAGATGTGGTGCGCGACGGCCTGCGCGTCGATCTGGATGCGGACCGAGTCGAGCTCGAGCAGATCGCCCTCGGCGATCGACACGAAGACGGCCACCTGCGTGTTGGACGGATACAGCAGCTTCTCTTCGAGCTGACGCAGCTCCGTGACGATCGAGAGCACGTCCGACTTGATCTCCTGGACCTGCTCGTCCAGACCTTGCATTGCATCGTCCGAGCCGGCGTGCGCGAGGCCCGCCGCAGCGAGTAACACCACGATCGCGATCCCGAGCGCACCCCGCGTGTGAGCCTTGCGGCGACCGGGTGCTGCGCTGCGAGCCTGCTGCCAGGGGCGACACCGCCCCTGTCTCAACTGTGACACCGCGAGGAATTCGATCACGGTTGGACTCCTCCAGCTGACATTCCTCGCGAAGTACTTCGGAGCGCTATGCCGACCCCGCGAGTAACCGGCGACACCGCAGCCCGAGAGCATCCAAGCGGCACGTGGTGGCCACACCGCGTGTCGAATCAGACCCGATCGGGCGTTCCCGTCCTTATTCGTCTGGCCGGTGCCGGGGCTTGATACCTACGACGCGCACTGTGATTGCAGTCGCAGCGCGCACCTGCATCGGGAGAGCCGGCCGCCTCGGCCGCAGCACCACGATTACACTGGGGCTCACTGGGGGTCCGCTCCCAGCGGACGACACGCTGAGCGCGGCGTTCTTGGAGGAGATCTCCGCGGGACGTCTCATCCCGTCGCCCCTCAGAGGATTATTTCGGTCCGCTCGAGCCCCGCACATGTGACGGCGGCTACGGAAACCGCGACGCAGGACACGCGCGCAACTGCGCGGCACAATGGCCGAGTTCCGAGACACACAGGGGAGGATCTGCATGGACCTCGACCGTCGAAGCTTCCTCCAGGGCCTCGGTGCAAGCGGCCTAGCCGCCGCTACCTGGGGCCTGCCCAGCGCGAGCCTCGCCGCGCGCACCGACTCTGCCGAAGCGCTCGCCATCGAGTTGCTGCGAGGGCTGAGCGATGCCCAGCGCGCCGAAGTCGCCTTCCCATGGGACCACGTCGACCCGGATCGCGGACTGCTGCGCGCGCGGGTCTCTGCCAACTGGAACGTGACGAGGCCGACCGTCGACTCGGACTTCTTCACGGCCGACCAACGCGCGCTGATTCGCGCCATCTACGAGCAGTTGATCGATCCGTCCTGGCACGAGCGCTACGACCGCAAGCAGACGGACGACGCGGGTGGCTGGGGCCGGCACCAGTCGATCGCCCTTTTCGGGAACCCGGCGACAGGGCGCTTCCAATTCCTGATGACCGGTCGCCACATGACCCTGCGCGCCGGCGGCCACGCCGACCCGCGCGTCGCCTTCGGCGGCCCCATCTTCTACGGACACGCAACCGGCACCTGGTGGTCGGGCGGCTTCGTCGAGCGCGGCCACCACCCCGGCAATGTGTTCTTCCCGCAGGCCGTAGCCGCGACCGGTCTCTACGACATGCTCGACGGCAGTCAGCGCGAGCGCGCGCGGATCACGCAGGTACCCGAGGAGTTCGACATCACCTTCTCGGCGCCTGGCACACAGCGCGGACTTCCGCTCTCCGATCTCTCACCCGACCAACTCGAGGAAGCCAGCCGCCTCGCCCAGATCCTGGTCGAGCCGTTCCGCGAGCACGACCGCGTCCAGGTGAGCGTGGCCCTCGCGGCCCAAGGCGGGCTCGCCGCCTCATCCCTCTGCTTCTTCGAGCCCTGGTATCGCGGTGGCGACGACCTCTGGGACGGCTTTCGCCTCGAGGGGCCGAGCCTCACCTGGCACTTCCGTGGCCACCCGCACGTCCACGTCTGGGCCCATGTCGCCCAAACCCCGGACGTGCCCTTCAACTCGATCGCGATCGAACTCTAGGCAGAGTCGCGGTCGTCTGGCGCGCCCGAGGCAGGCGCGATCCGAATCCACGGAGACCAACACCACCGAGCTACCATGCACCCGTGACGAACACGAATGTCGGTGCGAGATCATCTCTCCCGTCGAGCCGCATCGGGTTGATCCCCCGCCAGGGCAGAAATTCGCGTCTTCTCTACTCCAAGTCCCGCACCGTGCGCCGCGCTGTGATCGCGGTCCTGCTGTCGCTGGCAGCTGGATGTTCTTCGGCCAGTGCAGGCGATACAGCCGTCGTTCCTCCCTCTGCGGTAACCGCCATTCCGCCTTATACGAATCAACGAGCCCGCCAGAACGCCCACCTCGTGACTTGCCGCAAGAAGCTCGATCTCGACTTGGAAGCTTCGAAGGCCAGTGAGTTCCAGATCTACGGGACGGCGGCCAGGATCATCTGCGAGCTGGCCGCGCAGGAAAGAGGCCTGGGTCCCAACGTCACCAGGGGCGAGGTCTCCCACATCGCCCTCGATACTCTCGTTGGAAAATTATCCGAGCGGGCAGGCGTGCTACGCGGAATCGAGGGAAGTTATGAGAACCGACTCGACCCGCCCTGTGATCCGGCGGTCGAGCCCTGCTACGACAAGCGTCGCTATAAAAACGTGGTCATCCTGCGTATGAGCGTGTTCTTCCTCTCGTACATCGTCTACCGCTTCCCGGATGTGGCGTGGTCGCAAGCAACGAAATCTGCGCTGCACTGGACCGTCAAGGAAGGCAACTGGTATCCGTGGGGTCGCAACATCGGCAACGCGGGGCTCCCGCTGACCGCGATGCGGATCTTTGTCGGCGAGATAATGGGCGATCGGGAGCTCTACGATTACGGTCGCAGCCAGCTCTACCAGGGGCGTGACGCGGCCGTTCGTCACGGACTGGCTGAACCCATGTCGCCCCACTATGCCGGGCCGACCTTGAACTACCTCGCGATGATGACGACCCTGCGCGACCCGGAGCTTCGCAGCGTCGTGGAGAATCTCCTCGCCTACAGCTTGCTGATTTCAGCCCACCTCTACCTACCCGGTGGCGCGCTTGGAACACCGCAGAATCGTGAGAAGACGGGCGGCGGAATCGCGGACCCCGACCCGGCCGCCGGACACCACCACATCAACTCATTGAACATCCTGATCGGCGATCCGGACCTTCCTGCGATGCCCGACCCGATAGAGCTGCTGGCCTCCGATTATCGAGTTCCCGAGATCATCCGTTCGATCTTTCTCGACAAGCGAAGCGGATACACGTTTCGCTATCGCGGCAATACCGCACAAGACGGAGAGAAGAACCTTGGCTGGTACGCGGGCAGGCGGGACTACCCCTCGCTCGGCAAGGGCATCCCGAACGGGCGCACCGTCAACCCCTGGCAGACCGTGGTGCTCCCGGGTGGGCGGGCCCAGCTGGGCCTCTTCTACGGCTCAGGCAGCTGGAATGCCAACTCATCGGGCGTCTACATCAAAGCAACGGCGCCGGGCGCATTTTCGATTCTCTATCACTATCAGCCGAGCGGCCTGATCGGGCCCGACCCGGTGGTAAACGATCCGCTCGTCCACGATCTCGCCTGGAAGGGCGAGCGCAAGTCGAGCGTGCGCCGCATGCTGCACCACCGCACGCAGATCTCGATCTTCGACACCGCGGCCGCCAACCTCCCCCGCGTCGATTCGAGCATGCAGTACACCATGGTTCACCTTCCCGACTTCGGCGACCGCGACGTGGGCGACGGGATGCTCGTCGTGGCCTCGGAAACCCTGCCCTGGGCAAGCTGGTTCGTCGGCCAGTCCGGGAACGCCTACGTGGCCTTCCTTCCGCTGGGAACCGTGCTCGCACGGTCCCTGCAGCCCCCCACGAGAGTGCCCTCGAGGCCCGCGCTCTACTCGGAGGGCAGGTGGATCTACCTACAACTCGGGGGCTCCGGGGCATCCGGTGTCGTGACGGGCGACATCACGGAACTCGCGACGACCGCCGAGTTTGCAACGCTGCAGCACTACGCGGACGACCTCGCCTCGCGCTACGTCTCTTTCACTGGCACCCAAGGCGCCGATGCGGTGGTCGAGGTCGACGTGCCCGACGAGGTCGGAAGCAAACGCATTCGTCTCGAATTCGCTGGCGACGCTCGTTTCATCGACGACATCCCGCAGGCCGACGGCGACTTCCTCGCTCTCGCCTATCTGATCGACTCTCCATTTCTCAGCTGGGACGAGAGCACCTTCAACCTGACGGTTTCCCGCCCTGGCTACGCGCCACTCTCGCTGGACCTCGGAGATCCCAGGATTCCCACCACTCCGATCCGGCTGGATGTGAAATCCAAGCAGCCGGTCAACTCGAACGTCAGGCTATCGTGGCCGCTGGCCGACGATGACGTCGCCATCGTGGACTACGACATCTACCGCGACGGCGTCTTGATCGGCTCCCAGACCTCGGCGTCGAACGAGTACACGGGATCGCGACCCAACGCGTACCAAGAAACCCACGCCACGGACGCCAGCGGGTTGACGCGCATCGCGCGTTATCAGGTGGCCGCGCGTGACGCCGACGGCAACGTCTCGCCCGCCCTGAGCATGGTCAGGCAGGTAGTGATTCCGGAGACGGATCTCGATCTCGATGGTGTCGGAGATTTCGTGGACAACTGCGCCGCGATCGCGAACCCCGACCAAGCCGACACCGATCAGGATGGAGTCGGCGATGCCTGTGACTAGCAGGCTGCCGACAGAGCGGCCGATGCTCCTCCATCCGATGTCGCTACGACTCGAGCCGAGCACGACTCACTAGTAGGCCGCGCTGAGCGGCCCGCCGCAGCAACGCCGGGGCGCCGAGCGCGTCCTCCACCCCCGCGGCTCGTTCTCTCCATACACGTACACATCCGTCCAGAAGCACGCTGAGCCCCCGAGGCGATTCCGCCCTTCAGCGGCTCGCGAATCGCGCCGATGGGGTTTCCATGAACCCGCGCGAAGCTGGCCTGCACGCGAGCCGCCCGAGCGGGGGGCTGCTGGGAGCGATCTTGTTGGGGCTGCTGGCCCCGCTATCAGCCCATGCCCTGTCGGGAGCGGGCCAACACTTCGAGGCCTTTCCCGACGCAATCCAGGTCGAGGCGAGCTGCGGCGTCTTCCAGAACCTCGCCATCAACGGCTCCGTCTTGTCGGACACCGGCTGCCTCTTCCGCTTCGAGAACACCTCCTGGGGTGACGGCGCGGCCTCCTCTTTCGAGCGCGACCCGGATCGACACTTCGCCGACGACGGCTCCCTCACGTCGCAGGCCCGAAGCGTCCTCACCAGCCACCAGCCCTACGGCCTCTACTCGATCGAACTCGAACTCGCACCGGGCTCCGCAAGCCTCGTGTCGGCGCCGTTCGGATTCGAGATCGAGGTAGAATTCGACCTCGACGAGGTCGAGGTCGGATTCGAGATCCCCCTGCTGGACGAAGCCCGCGGCCTGTTCTTCGATTCAAACGCGACTGGTATCCCCGATCTCTTCGGGGATCCCCGAACCGGTGTACTCGAGTTCTTCATCTCGACCCTGAGCCCCGACCCGGGCGTCAACTCCATCGAAGAAGAGGATGGGATCCACGGCATCGAGGTGGAAGCCGAATTCGCTTGGCTGAGCGACGGCGAGGTTGCGACACGCTTCTCGTCTTTCAAGAACCGCCGGCTCGGGGTCGAAGGGCTCGTCGTACCGAGCCACTCGCTTCCCGAACCCACGACTGCGACGCTGCTCGCGCTGGGCCTCGCCTTTCTCGGACTGCGTAGCCGCCACGTAGCCTGGCCCCTCTAGGAGGCCAACAGGCGCCTCGGGGCAGCTGCTCCAAATAGGTCCGGCTGAGCGCAAAGCTCCCATCCGGGAACTAAGCAGCGAGCAACTCGCAGACCTCTGCGCGCGCCTTTCGATCGAGGCGGTACTCATCGATCAACGCGAGCTTCGAGGCTCTAGTCTGCCTTTCGCGCCTCGAGCGCGTGGACCAGCTTGTCGTCGAAAGGAACTCGATCGCACGAAGCCACGGAGAAGTCGCTCTGTTCGACCAGGGCCGACAACTCGTCTGCGTCCCAGTGATGGAGATGCATTCTCGGGCGTGGCACGAAGGATCGGTAGATCGCCCTCGCGGCCGCACGAGGTAGGCCGGCAACCCGACGCAACGGGGAAGACGAGACAGGCTCTCCGCCACCACCCTCGGCGTGTTCGTGGCCATGGCAGTGGCTGATCAACAGCAGCCGGCCACCTCTCTTGGTGCATCGACGAGCTTCTGCGAGCACCCGCTCCGGATCCAGGCAGTGGTCGAGGGCCGAAACGATCAGACAGGTGTCGAAGCTCTCGTCGGCGTACGGCAACTCCTCTCCGAAGCCCTCGACGAAGGTCATGGGCAGCCCGAACGCTCTTGCGTAGTGGGTCTGATGCAGCGCGGAAGCGGCGTGCTCGAAACGCTCGACCCCGGGATCGTGGACGACGAACACACCCGACTCACCCGGCTCCCACCACTGACGGTAGATTCCCCAGCCGCCGCCGATGTCGAGGACTCGATCCTGCAGCCGCTCGTGCGCCTCGAAGAGCCCGTCCATCGCCCGCATGTGGCCTTCGATATGTGGCTGCGAGTTGAACGCCGTGCGCTGGCTGCCCACACGAGCCATCAAGTTGCGCTGGATCTTCTTCCACTCGGCCAGGTTCTGGCTGGGGAGCGCCACGTTCGACTTGCCGGCCAGCCGGATCAACTCCGGCGAGCGATCGAAGTCGTAGGCCTGCGCGCGGTCCTCGCGAAAGAGCATTTCCACGGCTTCGCGACGATCCACTGCGCTCCCCTGTCGATTGCCAGCGAGTTCCGATCCCGCTGCATCGAGCGCCCGAACCGGCGGCTGCGCCACAGGAGCAGCGTCGATCCAGATCGAACAGCCAGCAAGGTTAACCCCTACGAGATCCGGCACCACACACTCGACGACCCCGTCGAGACGCGGTGCCCATGCGGATCTCCTTGCAAGCCCTCGCTTGGCGACGGAGACGCTGCGAGTCTCGGATGCCCTCCTACACGCCAACCGGGCCAGCCAGCGCACCCTGGGTGCGAGGACCGGGCGGAGCAGGGGTTGGCGGCCGGTTCTTGCTGCCCACGCAGGAGCTAGAATGTCCCGGCGCGGCGCGATTTCGCCGAGGAAGAGGCTCACCGGATGCCGAAGAAGATGCTCGCTCTCCTGGCCGGCCTCGTGCTCTCGCTGGCTTCCTGCTCACCCGAACGCCCGGTTCCGACGGCCACGACACCGCAGGCCGAGGCCAAGACTAAGACGATTGCGCTCGCGGAAAAGACGGCGGTGGAGCCGCCTGCGCTCCCGCGACCGCCGGAGCGCACGGAGTCCGCACCGATTCGCACCTGGCAGCAGGTGGCCGATCTCCCCGCGCGGGTCGCACTCTTCGACACGGTCTTCTGGGACGCTCGCGACACGCTGAGCCTGCGCGAGCTCATCTCGACGACGCCGCTCGTCAACGACAAGGCGATCCTCGAAATCGGTACCGGCTCGGGGCTGATCTCGCTCTACTGTCTCGAATTCGGAGCACGCACGGTGGTTGCGACCGATGTCAATCAGCTGGCAGTCGCCAACGCGCTCTACAACGCCGAGCGAATGGGGTTCGAGGATCGCTTCGAGACCCGGCTGGTCCCCCTCGATGACACGAGCGCCTATCGGGTGATCGGCGCGTCCGAGCGCTTCGACCTGATCATTTCGAACCCGCCCTGGGAGAACGCCGAACCCAAGCGCATCTTCGAGTACGCCTACTTCGACCCGAACTTCGTGCTCCTCCGCAGCCTCCTCGACGGGCTGCGAGACCACCTGAATCCCGGCGGCAAGGCATTGCTCGCCTACGGCGCCGTCGACGGAATCCAGCACCTCATACGCTATTCGGAAGACAACGGCCTACGCGTTCGAATCCTCGACGACCGGAAGCTCGAAGACCTGCCCCCCGTCTTCGTTCCGGGCATGCTGCTCGAGGTTTCGTTCTAGTCGAATCGGGCCTCGAAGTCGTCTCGGGCTGGCGCGTGTTCGCTCGGAGCGGGCACGGGGTTCGCTGGCGCATCGAGGCTCGCACCTCACCCAGGTAGTCCGCAAGCTTGCTCGCGTCCATGAAGGTGCGCCAGCCGAGGCCACCTCGAGCGAAGTGCCCTGTGAAGCGATTCACAGCGGAGGGACGCCGCGCGAGGTTCACTGCGTCGCAAGCCAGCACCTCCACATCAGGCGGTGCTCTGATCGTCCACTAGGAGAAGATCATGGTCTGCGAGAGCATCCAGTCGAAGAGAAGCATCCGGTCGGGCAGAGTCATCAGAGGCCCAGAGTTCTTGAAGCGTGCGGGCCTCCTCGTTTTCGTGCTGCTGGCTACGGGAGCGTGCAATACGCAACTGACGGTCCGCAGGCACCAGAACGTCGCGATCACGGATGCAGCAGCCGATCAGATCCTTACAGATTTCTCCCAAGTCATCTGGAGCGCGGACTCGGCGCAGGACTTCGCGTGCACGACAGATTTTCAGCCGCTCTTTCCGAACGGCTCGACCCTACTGCCCGCCCTCTACACCCGTTGGGGGGCCGTGGGAACTTACGCTGAGACTGCCACCATCAACTCCGAGGCGGATGCGGACGCTGTCTTCGCAGCTCCGGGGTTCGTCAAGGTCGTTGGGGCAATCAACTGGTGCGGCCAGACCCTACCGAACGTCATTGGCTGTGCGCCTACTGGCGGAAATTCGATGATCGTCGTCCGGCGCATTAACAACGAGGGGCAGCTCTGGGCTCACGAATACGGACACACGGGGGGCTTGAATCATCGAAATGGTGCCTCCTTCGTGATGAACCCCACAATCCTGAGCACGACGACCGAGATCAACGCCAATGAATGCGTTGCGATGGTCAGCAGGGCGATCAATAATCCGCTCAATCAAAATGCCAATGCGGGTCCGCCCGGTCCGGCATCGGGCGGTACAGCCGTCGGCAACGGAAAGGTTCTCTACGATGGGGATCTCCGCGCAGACATCGATGAGAATATCGATGTCGTCAGTTTCGTCCGGCAGGTCTATGTCCACGGAACACCCATGGGTTTTGCGACTCGCTTCGACCGGTCACCGAGGATCCCGCAGCTACTCGCCATGCTCAGAGACAGCCGAGAACAACAGTCGTGGGGCAATATCGTGGCAGTGCTCGGCATGATCGGAGACAGGCGCGTCGCTGGGCCGCTGATGGACTTCGTCAGCCAGCACAACACGCGAGGCAAGGACTGGGAAGACGTCCGCGTGCTCACCTCAGCCATGATGGGCCTGGGGTATCTCGCGAATCACACGGGGGACCGGGATGTCCTGGCCTTTCTCGACCGAGCGAGGTCAGCTCAGTTCTGGGCCGACGCGGCCCTGGCGGAAGAGCTGGCGTTCAGCGCTTCCATCGGCCTGGCCCTTTCGGGGACGAGCCAGGGCAGACAGTCCCTGCTCGAAGCCTACCGTTACGAAATTTCGAGGCGCAACGACGCTGTTGCCGAAAACCTCCTGGGTTATCTCGAGCTCAACGACGAAATCGCTCGGGAGGGACTGCGCGCCTACTATGCAGACTGACTGCGAGCGAGAAGCCCGGCTCGAGCTTGCCATGCACCAGTCGTAAACACCCCCGGGCGCGCGCCATTTAAGTGGCGTCGAGGCCTTCAGCCTGCCGACAATGTCGCGCATACTGCCAGTCGATGGCAATCCAGCAGCGGGGAAGGACCGCGGATGGAGCTGCGCTCGGGCGGGCGATCCACTTGCGCTACGAGCAGCCGGTCGTCTTCGCGGACGACTACGCGCTCGACCTCGTGAGCGCGTCCGCCCGCTTCGCATGCCGGAGCCCGCTCCTCTACCGACTGCTGCTGCGACGTGGCGTGGCACCCTTCCGCAGCTTCGTCGCCTCGACCCTTTCCGCCATGCGCTACATCGAGGAGCGACTCAGCGACGCGGTCCACGAGGGCTTCACACAGTACCTGGTGCTCGGCGCCGGACTCGACTCCTTCGCGCTGCGTCGGCTTGATCTGTGCGAGTCGCTGCGCGTCTTCGAGGTGGACCACCCCGTCACCCAGACGCTGAAGCGCAAGCGCATCGAGCGCTTTCTCGGCACGCCGCCCGCGCACCTCGAGTTCGTGCCCGCGGACTTCGAGTGCGAGTCGCTCGACGAGGCGCTCGCCGCATCACGCTTCGATCCGACCGCGCGAACGCTGTTTTCGTGGATCGCCTCGATTCCCTACATCGAGGAGTCATCCGTGCACGAGACGTTTCGCTCGATCTCACGCCATGCGGCGGAAGGAAGCGAGATCGTCTTCAACTTCGGCTCGTGGGGCACCCAGACAGGACCCGGCGGCAGCGGTGCCGTGAACGAACACCTCCAGCGCGCAACGCGCAGCCGTGGTGAGCCCCTCAAGAGCGCCTTCGACCCCGAGGCCCTGCTGAAGGCGGTCTGCGAGCAGGGCTACCAGCGGGTGGAACTTCTCGACGGCAACGCCCAGACGCAGCGCTACTTTGCCGGCCGCAGCGACGGCCTCCACGTCGTGCCCGGCAGCCAACTCGCCCACGTACGCCGCGCAGACTCGTAACACTGCAAGCAGCCGCCTTCCCGGCGCCTGACGCCAGCACCGGGCAGGCTCGCCGACGCGGTCGGAATGGCCTGCTTCTACGGCGCCGGGGATGCGAGCAGGGCCAGGACCATCAGGATCAGCGGGATCTGGGCGAGCACGCAAATCCCGATCGAGCGGCCGGTGGTCACGTCGAGCGCCTGCCGCACCGCGATCACCCAGGCGAAGACCCCGAGGACGGTGACCGCCAGCGCGAGCAGCGGAGCCAGCGGTCCCAGCGGAATCACCCCGAGGATGTAGAGCAGTTGTGGAGCAGAGGCGAAGCCCAGGGTTCGCAGCAGTTCCTGAAAGTCCGACGTGTGCTTCATGATCTTGACGCCGATCAGCCAGATGACCGCGGTGCCGAAGAGCCAGCCCAGAAGTCCGCCGAGCAGTCCGCCGAGCAGCCCGTTCTCTGCCGGGACGCCCAGGCCGCGGGCGACCGCCGCCAGCGCCACCACCGCCGCGGCCTGCCCAAGCGCCTCGGGGGTGTGCTCGACCTCTTCGTAGATCGTGGCATCGACTCGCAGCGCCCCGAGCAGACGCTCTCCGAAGGAGCGGCTCGGGACGGGTCCGTTCGAAAAGTCCGGTCCGGTGCTCATGCTTTCGGGTCCCCCCTGTTGCTGGGCAGTATAGACCGTGTCGTCAGAATCCCGGCCTTCGGGCTCGAATTTCAGCGCGGGATCGTCGCGCCTCCGTTGGCCCTCCAGATCTGCCCGGTACAGAAACGCGAGGCATCCGATGCCAGGTAGAGGACGAGCCAGGCCTGGTCGATCGGCTCGCCGACCATGCCCAACGGCGAACCCGCCTTCATTGCGGCCACGAAGCCCTCGTAGCGCTCGGGGTTGAGGCTGCCGTCCTCGTTCTTGAGATGGCGTTTCGTGAAATTCGTGAGCGTGACGCCCGGCGCGATCACGTTGACGCGGATGCCCTGGCCACCCACCTCCACCGCGAGAGTCTGGCTGAGCTGGGTAATCGCGGCCTTCGTCATCGCGTAGAGGCCGTAATTGGGGACCGCGAGATCGATCGCCCCGGAAGCCACGTTGATGATGCTGCCGCCGCCGCGCTGCGACATGGCGGCGATCGCCGCCTGGCAGCCGAACAGCGTCCCCTTCACGTTAATTCCCACGACCCGCTCGAACTCGTCGTCGGACAGTTCGGCGAGCGGCCCATCGGCGGGGACGCCCGCCACGTTGCACAGGATGTCGAGGCCGCCCCACTCTGTGGTGGCCCGCCCGATCAGCGCGTCCACTTGCTCGCGCTTCGCGACGTCGACCGCGTGCGCGATGGCCTGGCCGCCTGCGTCGCGCAGCGCCGCCGCATTTTCTTCGGCGCCCGCGGCATCGAGATCGCCCAGCACGACGCGGGCGCCCGCGCCGGCGAGCACCTCGGCGACCGCACTGCCGATGCCGCTGGCCGCCCCGGTCACGCAGGCCACCCGGCCGTCGAGTCCAAACACGTCTCGCGGGTCATGCATGCGTCTCTCTCCCGTCTAGCGCCGCTTCGAGAATCGGACCCAACACCCGGGCCATCCCCGCGTGGCCCTCGTCGTCGGGGTGGATTCCGTCGGGCAGGCATTCCTCGGCGACCAGGTCGCGGCCCGGAACCAGCTGGAGCCGGGCGTCACCTTCTTTCTGACGCTCCTTCACCGTCGATTCGAAGGCCTCGCGCAGATCGGAGAGGCGAGCACCCAGCAGGTTCGGCGTGTTCTCCGCATCGCTCCGAAGAATCGGGCTGATCGCGACGATGGGCGTATCGGGGTGGCCCTGACGCACGATCTCGAAGAACGCGTGGAGGGAGGCCGCGAAGAGTTCGCTGCTGAAGGGCGTCCGGGTCCAGCAGTTCGTTCCGTGGGCAACGCTGATGAGATCGGCTTCGAGCGACGCGATCTCCTGCGCGGAGGCCACCTCCCCGCGTGCGGCACCCGCATAGCCCAGGTTCACTACGTCGAGGTTTCGCTCGCGAGACACGACATGCGCCCAGGCCGCGGCGGGCTCGGACGCGCACCAGCCCTCGGCGATCGAGTCGCCGTAGCAGAGCCAGCGCGGTTGCTCCGGCGCCGGACGAATCTCGCCTCCCTCGGGACGCAGAGCGAAAACCGTGGGCCGCATGCCCTCGGGCAGGTAGAGGGTGACCGGGCCATCTCCTTCGCCCACGCGAAGACGCGCGGTTCCTTCGCCGAGCTTTGCGGGCGACGCGTCCAGCGGGCGGCTTCCTCGAAACAGCGCGAAGCGGGTGCCCGCGCCCTCGCCGCGATACCCCAGGTCGTCGGTCTCGGTGCGGTAGTCCACCTCGAGAACTTGCGGCTCGCCCAGGAAGACGAAGCGAACACCGGCGGGAATCGACGCCATCTCGCGCGTGTCCAGCGGCAGGCGCAGCCCGCCGGGGCCCGGGTCACAGCGCGGGTAGGGGACGTTCGGGCCGGGAGGCCAGGCGCAGCCCTGCAGGAAGGGCTCGGGTTGCTCGGGCCGAGTGAGCGGCTCGCTCATGGATCGCGACCTAGGTGCGCGCGTCGGCGCTAGCGGCCTCGACGGCTTCGGCTGGCGCTTTCGGCGTGTAGCGCTCGATCTCGGGCAGCACTTCCTTGCCGATCAACTCGATGGTGCGCATCACCGATTCGTGATCGTGGTAGCCGAACTGCACGTAGCAGATCAACTCGTCCACCCCGAGATCGGCGTAGTCGCACATCTTCTCGAAACAGCGCTCCGGGTCTCCCACGACGATCATGTCGGCCTCGTGGAAGTGCTGGATCGGAACGTCGCCTTCGAGCAGCGGCTTCATCAGCGGAAAGATCTGGTCCTGCTCTTCCTGTGTCAGGTGCTCCAGTTCCCAGTCGATCGTGAACTGTGCGAGGTTCTGGTACCACCAGGCGACCGACTTCCAGATCTCGTTGTCCTCGGCCTGCTGCATCGAGTCGGCACAGTGAACCAGCGTGTAGGCCGCCACCTTGTTGGTCGTCACATCGGTCAGCGGCTTGGCGCGCATCTGCGCGGCGCGGTAGGCCCGGATGCGCTTCGCCATCTGCTCGAGGGGCTGCATGATCGAGAAGCTGAGAAGCCCCAGTCCGTTTTCGCCCGCCACCTCCGAGGAGCCCTCGGACGTCGCAGCCATCCAGCACGGCGGATGCGGATCCTGGTAGGGCTTGGGCGTCACCACGCGCTCGGGAAATTGGAACGTCGGCGAATCCCAGGAGAAACGTTCGTCGCGCCACATCCCGCAGATCACCTGGATCGCTTCGGCCCACTGCTCGCGCGACTGCTCGCGGTCTACATGGAAGGCGGTCTGCTCCATCGGGGTCGAGCGCCCGGTCCCCCACTGCACGCGCCCCTTCGAGAGGATGTCGACGGTGGCCACCTTCTCGGCCACGCGCGCGGGATGCGTAAACCCATAGGGGGTGAGCGTCACACCGAAGCCGAGGCCGATTTGCTCGGTGACCTGCGAGAGCGCCCCGAGCAGCACCTCGGGTGCCGGGCAATGCGACCTTCCCTCGCGGAAGTGGTGCTCCACCGCCCAGATCGTGTTGAACCCCAGCGCATCGCCGAGCTTGATCTGCTCGATCGCTTCGGAGTACGCACGCTGCTCGCGGTCGCGTTGCCCCTTCGGATGAGCGGCACCCCAGGGCTTGGGAGCATCTACTTCATAGAGGAGGTCGAGCTTCACCAGATTCTCCCGCCTTCAGGCGCAGTGCGAGCAGGGCATCACTATAGGCCGCGTCAGCCAGCCGCGTAGGGGAATTTCGTCGTCGCGCCGCCGTCGACGACCAGCGTCTGTCCCGTCACCCGGCGAGCGAGATCGGAAACCAGGAAGAGAATCGAGCCCGCGATGTCTTCCGGCAGGGCCATCCTCAAGAGCGTGTCCGCGTCCGGGCGAGGCACACTGCCGTCTGCCCAAGAGGCCTCGATGCGGGGAGTTCGAACGGCACCGGGAACCACCGCGTTCACGCGAATTCCAGCGGGCCACCACTCTTCGGCGGCCGAGCGCACGAGCGACAGCAAGCCCGCCTTGGCGGCCCCGTACGAAGCGTGATTCGCCGCCGAGAAGGCACCGGATACCGAGCCCACCACGCACAGAACCCCGGGCTCTCCGGCCTCGATCCAGAGCCGCGCGGCACTGCGAGCGACGTACCAGTGGTGTTTGAGGTTGACCGAGAAATCGCGCTCCCAGGTCTCTTCATCGAGGTCGAGAAGCGGCACCCAGCTGGACGCGCCCACGATGTTGACGACGATGTCGAGGCCGCCGAGTTCGCTGCGGGCTCGAGCAACGCCACGCTCGGCCTCGGCCGAGCGGGTCACATCCGCGCAAATGGAAGCAGCCTTCGCGCCCAGCGCCTCGGCCTCGGCCGCAACCGCATCCGCGCGTTCGGCCTCCGCGTCGAGAACCGCAACCCGAGCGCCGGCTTCGGCGAGCGCAAGGGCGGTCGCGCGGCCAATCCCCTGACCGCCCCCGATCACGAGCGCACTGCGACCCGATAGATCCAAGCCTGTCACGATCCGAGCGATGTCCCCGCGGTGTTTCGAGGGCGCTCAGTCTACTGCACCCGCCGCAGAAGCCTGGGGCCGCACACGCGAGGCGTGTCCGGCGCGCAAGGGCTGCGGGCCGAGACGCTGCAGCCGCAGATCTTGCGCCGGGCCGTAGCGAACCGGCCTCGCACTGCTCGCCCGGCAGGCGTCCGATAGACCAGAGCCCCCGGCTGCTTGCCTCGGAAGTTGCCCCCCTCCCCGACTCGCCTTTTCTCGGCGGCACGCTTCCTGCACACAAGGGACGTGCGATTCCCCGCAAACCAGACAGTTGCAGGAGAAAACTCGGGTCGGAGAGGGACCGAAACGGAACCTTGAGATGAGCTTCACCAGACGATCTTTCATCACGTCGGCGAGCGCCGCGGCTCTTCTGGGCGCCCGACGCGGCGGGGGACGACGCGGCCGCGGCCGACGCAGGGCCCCGAGCGGCACCCAGACGAAGAGCGGACTCTTGTTCGGCTACACGCCCTTCACCCAGGACCTGTTCATCCCGGATCTCGTGACGAATCTCGGGTCGGGCAGCCTGAGTCCCACGCCCGCGGCCATCGCCGCGCGTGGACCTATCGCGCCGTCTCACTCTGCCGGAACTCACTTCGATGACGTCGCGCACGGAATCGCGCCCGAGTTCGGGCTCTGCGATGACTGGAACAAGTTCGGTAGCGGTACCCACGTCCAGGAGTTCGAGCTGATCACCGAAGAGACGACCCACAGATTCGTTCCGGGCGGGCCGGATGTGCCGATCTTCAGCTATCGCGATCCGAGCGCTGGAGGCCCCGGCACGGGGACCACTCCCGGTCCGACCTTCCTGTTGGACTACCGCGCGCCCGTCGTCCTGCGAAACTCGAACGCCCTCACACGCGACCGGAGCGGGACCAACTCGACCCACCACGATCACGAGACCTCGATTCACCTGCACGGCACGCACGGCCCAGCACATTCGGATGGCTATCCGGACTTCTACACCCTGGCCGGCGAATCGAGGGACTACTTCTACACCAACATCGCTCCGCGAGAGAGCGACTACGGCACGGGTATTGCGCCCGCGACCTACGGAGAATTCGACGAGGCGTGGATTCCGACCACGCTCTGGTATCACGACCACGCCATGGACGTCACCGGCTTCAACGTCGCCCACGGCCTCGCGGGCTTCTACCTGGTGCGGAGCGAGCGAGAGGAGCAGCTGGCCGACATGGGTGTGATCCCGAGGATCGGCGACCTCGACGACTACGGGAAACCCCTCGACTTCGGACTCGCCCTGCAGGACCAGCGTTTCAACGCGGACGGGACGATCTACTACGACTTCCTGGACCACAACGGGCGCATCGGCGACGTCATGACCATCAACGGCGTGGCCCAACCCAGGCACAAGGTCCAGCGGCGGAAGTACCGCCTGCGCTTCCTGAATGCATCGAACGCGCGCGTCTACGAGATTCGACTGAGTAACCGTCAGAAGATGTGCATCATCGGAACGGACAGTTGGCTGCTCCCCCGTGGAATCGAGGTGGACAGTTTCCAACTCGCCAGCGGGCAGCGTCACGACGTGATCATCGACTTCCGGGATGCCCCCGACGAGGTCTACCTGGAAAACATCATGTTCCACGCGGACGGGCGCGGCGGAAACGCGATCCGCGAGGACAAGGCCACCCAGCTGCTCAAGTTCGAGGTGAGCGGGAGCAATTTCAGCGAGCCGCGATGCGAGGAAGGGACCGTGATCCGGGGGTTCGCCGGCATCGACCCGGGCGGCCAGTTCTCCTTCCACGACGAGGCCGAGGTTCTCGAAACCCGGAGCTTCGTCTTCAAGCGCAACAACGGAGCCTTTACGGTCAACGGCCGCTTGTTCAACCCGAGGCGGGCGGACGCCGTACCGCCGCTGGGCGTGGGCGCGGAGCGGTGGATCATGGAGAACCACTCGGGTGGCTGGTGGCACCCGATCCACACCCATCTCGAGGGATTCCAGATCAAGAAGATCAACGGAAAGCCACCGCGGCGTGAACGCCAGTTCAACAGCGACACCGTCGAGCTCCAGGGTCATACCACGTGTGAGGCGATCATGAAGTTCCGCACCTTCACGGGACCCTTCGTGTTCCACTGCCACAACATCGAGCACGAGGACATGCGGATGATGGCCACCCACGACCCCACCCCGGTCGCTGGCTCTTCCGATGCCGATGCGATCGACGCCACTCCGCCGATGGACGGAGAAACCCGGATCGATCCGGCAGTTTCGGGAGTCGTTCCGGATTGCCACGAACTCGAGGAAGACAAGCGCCTCTACTACGACGTCGCGGGCGACTTCGAACGCCTCGAGGGCCGCGGTGTCGGCTTCCCCGAGTGCGAATTCGATGTGAAGCGCAGAGGCAACCGCGGCCGTAGCGCCACAGAATGACCTCGGCGGAACGATGAAAGCGGGCTTTCGTGGCCTTTGGGTGGCTGTCTGCCTCGGGGCAGTGATCTCGCTCTCTTGCTACCCGTCGGCCGAGCAGCGAGGGGCCGGGGGCGGCTACGGAGACGTCGTCGACTCGACCGCGTCCCACCATGACGACGAGCCGAAGCAGCGCGGCGCCACGCGCAAGCAGTCGGACCAGTTCTCCAACATTCTCCTGACCACGCAGCACGGCGAGCAGGTTCGCTTCTACGACGATCTGGTGAAGGACAAGGTCGTCGTCATCAACCTGATGTACACGACCTGCTCGAAGATCTGCCCCGGCACCGCGGCCAACCTCGTGAAGATGCACCGTGTCTTCGGAGAGCGGATGGGGCGTGACATCTCGATCCTCTCTCTCTCGATCGACCCGGATCTCGACACCCCGGAGCGGCTCAAGGCCTACTGGGAGGCGTTCGGCAGCAAGTCGGGCTGGCTCTACCTGACGGGAGACTACGACGAGATCGATCAGCTCCGTCACGACCTGGGGGTCTACGATCTCGATCCGATCATCGATGCGGACAAGACCCAGCACTCCGGGATCGTCAGCTTCGGCAACGATCGCACGAACCGCTGGGCGGCCCTGCCCGCGCTCATGCACGCCGAGCAGATGGCGGCGTCGATTGCCCGACTCACCTGGGACGACGAGTGGGGGCCCCACGCAAGGCCCACGCAGATCGCCGACGCACCCGGGCCGTCCCGGGGTCAAGGGGTCCTTCGCGGTGTCGACGCCGAAAAGGGAGAGGTCGTGATCGAGCACGAGGACATCCCCGAATTCATGATGGCGATGACGATGAGCTTCGAGGTTGCCGACCGGGCGATGCTCGAGGGCCTGTCGCCCGGCCAGGCTGTGGACTTCAGCGTGGAACACTCGCAAGGGCGCTACCGAATCCTGGGAATCGACCCCCGCGGCCGCTAGCAACCTGTCCGCCGCCCTGAAAACCCCCCACGCCCGTCCTGGGCGACATCCCTGCCGCTATCGGGGTTGGTGGGCCGCTTGCCCCGCACCCGTGTGCGGTTTCGTACACTCCGCCTCGTGAGTTCGAGCCTTGAACGCGGATACGATGCCGTCTACCAGGGGAAGGATCCCGGGCGCTGGGATTTGAA
>JAYGDB010000101.1:0-42765 GCA_046583095.1 Myxococcota bacterium
GCCTGCCTGGTTCCGCAGGATTCCGCCTTCTCCGCGCACCGCCTCGCTGATGAGGAAGGACTTCGCGAGGGGGTGATACAGGCAGGTCGGGTGGAACTGGATGAATTCCATGTTCGCGAGCGTCGCCCCTGCGCGATAGGCCATCGCGATGCCGTCGCCGGACGCGATGTCGGGATTGCTGGTGTAGAGATACACCTTGCCGGCACCGCCGGTAGCGAGCAGCGTGATGGGCGCCTGGAAGCGGAGCACCTCGCCGCTGCGTGAGTCGAGCACGTAGGCGCCGAGCGCTCGATTGCCTTCGGTGCGACCTGCCTTGTGGGCCGTGAGGAGATCCACCGCGCAGTGGTCTTCGAAGACGGTGATGTTCGGATGCGAGCGGACCCGCGAAAGCAGCGAGTGCTCGATCTCCTGGCCGGTGATGTCGCTCTTGTGGAGGATGCGGCGCTTGCTGTGGCCGCCTTCCCGGCCGAGGTCGAACTCCTTGCCCGTGTCGGCCCGGCGGTCGAAGTTGACGCCGAACTTCAGCAGGGCGTCGATGGCGTCGGGGCCGCTCGCGACCACCCGGCGGACGACGTCTTCCTTGCACAGGTCTGCGCCGGCCTGCATGGTGTCGCGGACGTGGTCCTCGAAGGAGTCCTCCGGGCTGAGAACAGCGGCGATCCCGCCCTGGGCCCAGTTCGTGGCCGAGTCCGATCCACCCTGCTTGGTGACGAGGCCGACGTTGCCGTGCTCGGCGACCCGCAGGGAATAGAAGAGGCCGGCGATGCCGCTCCCGATGACCAGGAAGTCGAAGTGCTGCCGATCTGTCACGCCGGTCCCTCTGCTGAGCCTGAAGTCGAGTTTAGGCATCCGAGACGGCGCGTTGCAATCAATACCGAGCAGACTCGGGGTTTTTGGCCTGTCTGATTCTTTCGCGCTCCTAGAGGGCTAAACGTCCCGCAGGCGCATGCCGACAGCTAGGTGTGGGAAGATGGACAGCCTGATGCGTCGATTCGCGATCGCGACCGGGGTCGTATCTCTGCTTCTGCTGGCTGCAGACGCAGCGGCTACGGTGTACCGCTATGTGGACGACCGCGGCGTCATCCACTTCACGGATGCCCCGGACGACGCGCGCTACAAGAGGATCCAGACGGATTGGGGCCTCTTCGCCGGGCGCCAGCGCCAGCGGGCCGAGACCCCCCCGCAAGACAGCTTCGATCTGCTGATCTTGCGATCTGCGCGCAACCACCGCCTGGAACCGGCGCTGGTGAAGGCGGTCATCGCGGCCGAGTCGAATTTCGAGCCCAGGGCCCTCTCGCGGGTTGGCGCCCAGGGGCTGATGCAGTTGATGCCGGGGACCTCGCGCGATCTAGGCGTCGACAATCCCTTTCACCCCGGCGAGAACGTCGAGGCGGGTACCCGTTACCTGCGCG
The DNA here is from genome assembly GCA_046583095.1 of Myxococcota bacterium. Classification (GTDB taxonomy): domain Bacteria; phylum Myxococcota_A; class UBA9160; order UBA9160; family UBA4427; genus JAJDAN01. The sequence goes on from JAYGDB010000101.1 coordinate 1,413, forward strand.
AGTTGCTCGATCGCTTCGGCGATCTGAGACGCGCCTTGGCGGCCTACAACGCGGGTCCTGATGCCGTAGACCGCTACCGCGGCGTTCCGCCCTTCCCCGAGACCCTGGATTACGTGTCGCGGGTTCTGACCTACTATCGCGGCTACCACGCGGAGTTCCGCCGCCGTCCCGCCGGCTCGAGTCATCCCCCCGCTGCCAAGACGAAGAACCGGAGGGCACCGTGAGCGAGGCGGGCTCCATCGCGAAATCGCGAGTCACCGTCGGAGCAGCAGCCTTGCCGTCTGCACGAGAACGGTTCTGGAACCTACCCAACACGGTCACGATGCTGCGGATCGGCGCCGTGCCGGTCCTCTTCTTCATCCCCTGGGCGAGTTCGGAGACGGGCTGCACGATCCTGGCCTGGTGCTTCATCGTCGCAGCGAGTTCGGACCTGCTCGATGGCTACCTGGCGCGACGCGGCGGCGAGGTGACCCGCATCGGCAAGCTGCTCGATCCGCTGGCCGACAAACTGCTGGTCTCGACGGCGCTCGTGATGTTGCTGGCTGCGGGGCGTCTCGAGGGCATCTGGGCGGGCCTGATGGTCGTCGTGATCCTCGGCCGAGAACTCGCGGTGACCGGGCTCCGGGGGATTGCGTCGATGCAGGGCCAGGTGATGGCCGCAGGCTGGCAGGGAAAGCTGAAGGCCGTGAGCCAGAACGTCGCCGTGGGTGCGCTGCTCTTCCATTACGAGACCCTCGGGTTGCCGGCCCACGAGATCGGTGTGGTACTCCTGTCCGTGGCGGCGGCGTTCACGCTGTGGTCTGGATACGGCTATTTCGCCCAGTACTTCAAGAGCTACGGCGCCGCGCCCGCGGAAGCGACCCCGAACCGCGACACGGCCTGAAGCGTCCTATCCGTCGAGACCCTCGGAGACACCCCCGATGAGCCGCCTCGAAGACCTCCGCGACCGCATCGATTCTCGTGACGCCCGCATCGGCGTGATCGGTCTCGGCTACGTGGGCCTGCCCCTGGCCGTCGAGTTCGCGCGGGCGGGTTTCACGGTCACCGGCCTCGACATCGATGAGGAGAAGGTCCGCGCGCTTGCGGGCGGCACCTCGTATATCGAAGACGTGGCTTCGGAAGCGGTGGTGGCCGCACAGCAGGCCGGGAAGTTCCACGCGACCAGCGACTTCTCCGAGATCGCGCAGCTCGACGTCATCAATATCTGCGTTCCCACGCCGCTCACCCGCACGAGGGATCCCGACGTCTCGCACATGGCCCAGGCCGTCGAGGAGATCAAGCGACGGCTGCGGAGCGGCCAACTGATCGTGTTGGGGTCGACCACGTATCCGGGTACCACCCACGATCTCTTCGTGCCGATTCTCGAGGAGTCGGGCTTGTCGGTCGGCGTCGACTTCTCGTTGGCCTTCTCGCCCGAGCGCATCGATCCGGCGAACACGAGCTTCAAGGTTCGTGAAGTGCCCAAGGTCGTGGGCGGCGAGACCCCGCTCTGTACCGAGCTGGCCGCGCGGGTCTTCGGCGCCATCTTCGACGAGGTGGTGCCGGTCTCCTCGAGCCAGAGCGCCGAGATGGTGAAGCTTCTCGAGAACACCTTCCGTGCCATCAACATCGGCCTGGCCAACGAAGTGGCGCTGATGTGCGGCCGACTCGGCCTCGATGTCTGGGAAGTGATCGAAGCGGCATCCACCAAGCCCTACGGCTTCATGAAGTTCCTGCCCGGCCCGGGGCTGGGCGGTCACTGCATTCCGGTCGACCCCGGCTACCTGTCCTGGAAGATGAAGTCGCTGAACTTTCCGGCGCGCTTCATCGACCTGGCGACGGACATCAACAGCCACATGCCGGAGCACGTGGCCGACCGCATCGCCGACCTCCTCAACGCGGACAGGCTCGCGGTGAACGGTGCGAACGTCCTGATCCTCGGGGTCGCCTACAAGAAGGACGTGGGCGACATGCGCGAGTCGCCCGCCCTCGACGTCATCAAGCTGCTGGCCGAGAAGGGTGCCAACCTCTCGTTCCACGACCCGCACGTCCGGGAGTGCAACGTCGAGGGCACCCCCTACAAGAATGTCGACCTGAGCGAGGAGGTACTCGCTTCGGCGGATATCGTGGTCATCCTCACCGACCATGGCGCCGTCGACTACGAGCGCGTGGTTGCCCACGCCAACCGCGTTTTTGATACCCGAAACGCCACGGCCGCGGTCACAGTCAGCCGGGAGAAGATCACCAAGCTCTAAGGTGAGGGCGAGCGCTTGACGGCCGGGTCCCGGTTTCGTAAACCCTTCTACCCATCCGGTTTTACAAGCACGAGTAGCTCAGCTGGTAGAGCATAACGTTGCCAACGTTAGGGTCGCCGGTTCGAACCCGGTCTCGTGCTCCACGAACTCCGAACGCCCCCGGTCACTCGAGCTGGGGGCGTTTTCGTTGGGTGGGTCGAGGGCTTGGAATTAGTGCCCCAGGCCGGCGGATTTCGCCTTTTGGTCGATGTAGATGGGTGACGACCAGGCGCGTTCCCGGGCGGGGGCCAGGCAGTCGTCGCCGAAGTCCGTGCGGGTGTCGCCGTAGCAGGGATCGACGCTCAGGGTACGTCCCTGTTCGTCCCGGCGAGCGCGCAGGTTTGCTCCGTTGATCGCAGGCGTCGGCTCCTGGAGCGCGCGCACGTAGTAGAGCGTGTCGCGGCCCGCTTCGACGAAGTCTTCGTCCTCGAAGTGGACGACGCAGCCGTCGGGGTCAGGTTCGCAGGGAATCCGCAGCCAGGGGTCCTGGATCCCCGCGGTGGGGTCTTCGTCCGGCCGGGACTGGGGGCGGATGCGCACGACTTCGATTTCCGTGATCGGGTGTCGCACGTCGCTTGGGTTGCGGCACTCCCCGGCGCAGAGGTATTCGAGGCGGTCGGGCGGGAGCGCGCTGACGCGGGTCTCCGGGCAGCCCGGAAGTTGCTCGAAGGCACCGGCGGCACGGACTTCGAAGCGCGGCGTGGCTTCGAGTTCTACCTCGCTCCCCATCGGTGTGCGGCCCTCGGGCCCGTTGAGAAGGTCGAACCAGAGCAGGATCCGCGGGCCGCTGGTCCCGTAGACGTGTCGGTTTTTCATCGCGTCCCAGATGGCTTCGCGGCTTCGCCCGTTCGCGTGAACGGCCACGATGCCGCCGGGGTACGCGAAGCTCGAGACGCGTTCGCCGTCGGGTTGCAGGTAGGGAGAATCCACGCGCTGCGCGCGCTGGCGATCGCTGCTCTCGCCGAAGGGGGCCAGGCCCAGGTCGTACTTGAGCCCCGTCGCGAAGGTCATCTTGCGCCGGTCGTATTGCTTGTAGCCGGTTCCCGGGCGGGCGGTGTGGTCATCCGTCGAGGCGATGAAGCCGAAGCGGAAGCGCAGGGGACGGCCTGTCTCGTCCGTGTTGTCGAAGTTCGAGAGGGAGAGCGCGTACTGGGTGGATTCCAGCGGCCGGTACGCGAAGGACGGCTTGAAGCAGTCCCGGCATTGGCCGCAGTCCAGCCACTCCTCGGGTTTTGCTTCTGGCAGTACCGATCGGTACATCGGCCCGGCGGCCGCGGTGAGCGCGCGAGCCTCCTGGACGCGTTCTTCGCACTCGGGGTCGCTCAGGTCTCCACAGCGACCTCGCAGGATTTCGCCGGCCTGCCAGCAGCAGGGCAGGAAGTCGGGCGTCGGCGCGGGACAGATCCACTCCCCGTCTGCGTCGATCTCGGCGGGTCGGAAGGGCCGGTACTCCTCGGAGTTTCCGTGACCGGACATGACTTCGATCAGTCGTTGCTTGCCCGCATCGTGTTGCGCGTCGTTGAGGGCCTTGTCCCAGGATGCAGTGGACGGCGTGTAGAGCCCCCAGGCGTTTCCGTGCGGAATCACGAGACTCTCGAAGCCCCACTCGTCGAGCTTGCGGTAGAGGTCCTCGGGCGTGGGTGCATTCTCGCGACAGTCGAGCGGGAGTTCGCGGGTGTGAACGTCCCGAGCGCACAGGGGCATGCCGCTGACGCGCTCGATCAGCCAGCCCAGGTCGCTGTAGTCCTTCCAGTGGAGGGGGTCGATCCAGCGCGCGAAGAGGATCTGGCGCACCGCATTGAAGAGGCCGAGGTCGCCGTCGTTCGGCGCGGAGCTGATCGGACGCGCGGGTAGGGATTCGTCGTCGAGGGTCGGGAAGATCACGTTCTTGTGTCCCCAGTGCGTGTCGGGATCCGAGCGGACATGGGTCCACTCCCAGCCCGCGAAGGGGACGATGTCCGGGCTCTCGGCCGAGCCGGCCAGCGCGTCGCACTGACGCAGGACGTCCTTGGTGGCCTGCCAGTGTTCGGGCGTGAGGTTCTCGGCGTGGTCGTTCAGGCTGAAGAAGTCGAGGCCCGAGCAGTGGCGCGCGAACTCGCAGGCGTCGGTCGGCGTGTGGATGCCCTGGAGGCCCATCAGGGGCAGTTCCATCGTGAAGGCGTCGAGCGAGTAGGTGGTGTGTACGTGCAGATCGCCGAACAGGATCTGCGTCTCGGTGGCTTCGCCGCGCGGCGTGCCGACCTGCGCGAGCGCTGCGCGGGTTCGTTGCTGTCGCTCGGTCTCGGCGCTGATCTCGGCGCTGGGGCGGGCCGGAGCCGCCACGCTTCCGGCCGGTCGATCCGATCCGCTGCAACCCAGCAGCACGGAGAGGCACGCGCTGCCGATGAATGATCTGGTCCGTCGTGAAGTCAAGACTCTCTCCCGGATCGACTGTTCGGGAGCATAGCCGCGCGGCTCCGCGAGGCGGGGCTCGTATTTCCGACGCTGCAGGTTCGCGAGTCGACGCGAGCGGTTGCTCGGAGGTTGGGGCTGCGGTCGCGCTGCAAGCCTATCCGGGACCCAGTACCCGGTCACGTTCGCCGAATTCGTGGATGACATACAGCTGGCGCTTCACGATCCGCCAGCCCGAATCGCCTCGGGCCAACTCGTCCCGGTACTCTCCCCACAGCTCGTAGCGGGTCTGGGCGGCGTCGCCGACGCCGAAGTGTCCGGCTTGCACCGAGCACACGCTCGTCGCTCGATCGCCGTCGACGTCGATTCGGAAATTGGTGAGGAGGTGCTGCGTGGGGCCGCAGCCGTCCAGGTTGGCCTGGCACATCTTGCGGATCTGCTGCCGGCCCTTGCACCTGAGTTGAAAGCCGGGGTCCGAGCCATAGACCGCAGACGCGGACGCCTCGAAGACGTCGTCGAGGGCTGGCCAGTCGCGAGAGTCGACCGTCGTCGCGTAGGCGATCAGCACCCTTCGAATCAGCGCTTCGTCGCGAAGGGTCTGCAGGGGCCCGTCGTCGTTCCGGCTCGCCAAGGGTCTTGCCTCCTCCTGTCGTCTCCCGGTCTGCGCACGCCGCAATCCGAGCGAGTCGGAGGATAGTCTGCCGGTGGCGGCTCGCCGCTGCCGTGGGCGTTCGTGTGTCCCCGCAAGCCGTGATGCCAACGCGCCGAGCGACTGCGAGAGTCTCTCAGCGCTCGGGCCAGGCTGCTTCCATGTCGGCCAGGCGGGATGCCATTCCGAGTTGATCGACCGTCGAGGCGCCGTCCACCGCGAATACCTGCCCGCTTACGTAGGAAGCCGCCTCGCTCACGAGGAAGAGCACGACGTTCGCGATTTCCGCGCGTGTGCCTTCGCGGCCCAGGGGCACGCTGGATCCGCCGGAGGCGCCGATCGCCGCGTCGAAGCGCGCCACGCCCTCGGTGTCGGCGATGGGTCCCGGCATTACGGCGTTCACACGCACTCCGTGTCGTCCCCACTCCACCGCGGTCGTTCGGGTGAGCGAGTCGACGCCCGCCTTGGCGGCGGCGACGTGGGCCTGCAGGGCCGCGCCCTTGCCCTCGAAAGGCGCCGAGATGTTCACGATGTTGCCGCCGTGATCGCGCAGCCACGCCTCGAAGGCGAGCTTCGAGAAGTTGTAGGTGCCCAGCAGATCGATGTCGACGATCGTCTTGAAGCCGTTCGGCGAAATGCGGCTCAGGGGTGCCGGGAAGTTTCCGGCCGCGTTGTTGATCAGGATGTCGAGTCGACCCCAGCGCGCGAGCACCTCGTCGAGAACGTGTTGCACCTGGTCGGGTTGGCGGATGTCGCACACCACCCACAAGCACTCGACCCCGTCGGCTTCCAGGCCGGCGGCCGCCTTCTCGAGGTTCTCGGACTTGCGGCTGCAGATGCAGACGCGAGCCCCGTGGCGGCCCAGCGTCCGCGCGATCTCGTTGCCGATACCGGTCGCCCCGCCAGTGACGAGAGCCACGCGCCCCTGCAAGATGTCGTCTCGGAACGCGCTCATCTCGCTCCCCCGAGCCGCTTCGCCTGTGCGGTCGCATCCGAGAGAGGGAGCTTCGTCAGCTTCGGGAGCGGCGCTTGCGTGTCGCGCTCGCCGACCCAGCGAAAGGTCATGAAGCCGCGGCTGTGACCCGCGGTTTCGAGATAGTTCGGGTGGTCGGTCCGCGCGTGGGCGATCAGGAAACGGATCTTTCCGTCCGGATCGATCGTCACGTCGTCGTGCGTCCGCGCGGTCTTGCGGTGCCGGTAGTCGACCGACTCGTGCCACGGGTTCTCGATCGCGAAGTTCCAGTAGCGGACGTCGAGCGGATCGACCTCGACGATCAGTGCCTCGTCTTCGGCGAAGCCGTAGGTCCCGATCACGTAGAGGTTGTCGGTGCCGCTGATATCCGCGCCGAAGTCGTCGCTGTTGCGAAGCTTGAACTGGTTGGGGCGCTCGTCGATCGATGGAGACACGTAGTGGTGCAGTCTCCCGATGCCTTCCAGGGCGACCAGCATTCCGCGGATTCCCGCCGCGACGTCTGCGTCCTGTGAGGGCGGCAGCGGATCGAGGCGCCCGCGGCCCACGGCCTCGATCTCGTAGGTTGCGAGTTTCTCGGTTGCGCGATCCCCGATGTACTGGCGCACGAGCATCGTCCCGTCGTCGCCGGGGCTCGTCCGGATCCAGGCGCCGGGTGCGGCGGGCTTCTCGCGTGTCAGCCACAGCGTGAAGTTGCCGTCCGCGTCCGCTTCGAGCGAGCGTTCGTTTAGGTAGCCGATCGACTTGCTGCGGCCCGAAGGCAGGCGTACGAGCGCGGTGAACGAGAGGTGATCGACACTGCCGAGGTTGCCCGTGATCTTGTAGTCGATGTCGCCGCTCCAGACGACGTTGTCGTACTCGCCGTTGGGGTTGTCTCCGCCGATCTTGCGCTGCGGCGTGTCCATGCGCGCGAAGTGTGGTGCCAGCGGATATCCGTCGCCGGTGACTTCCTGGGACATCGCGACCGTGCGGAGCAGGAAGCGCATGCCCTCGGAGGCCTCGCGCTCACTGACTGCATCCTCGAGGATCATGTTGCGCATGTCCGCGAGAGTGGTCATGACCTGGTCGAAGGCCTTGACGCTCTCGAGATCGGCAAAGCGCGCAGCGCCGGCGTCTTCCTCGGCGAGCGCGGCCGACGTGACCATCAGGAACAATGCGGCCGAAACGATGCGTGTCATGCGATCTCCCTTCGAGGTCGGAGCGAATCGATGCCGCCGAGCCTAGCGATTCTGGCGGGCGGCGATGAGCGGGTTGTGCTGCCCCGCGCTACGTCGGAGCAGCGGATCGTTGCATTGCCGCTGCAGCATGGCGTCTGCGCTACGGTCGTCGGGTCGCTGTCGCTCCTGCATGACACGGCAACTCATCTCGTACGCGCGCGGATCCCACGTCTCGTCGGGTCAGGAGAAATCGCAGGTGGAACGCCAAGTCGAGTACCAGCCCTCCCTGGTCTCCTGGAACCTGACCCGGATGTGCAACCTGCGCTGCCCGCATTGCTACATGGAGGGCGGTCAGAAGGCGGAGAACGAGCTCTCGACAGACGAGTGCCTGGGGCTGATCGACGAGATGAACGCCCTCGGCACCGAAATGCTGATCCTGACCGGCGGCGAGCCGCTGATGCGCAAGGACATCTTCGACATCGCCCGCTACGCGTCGGACCTGGGGATCTGGGTGGTGATGGGAACGAACGGTGTGCTGATCACCGACAAGGTCGTGGCCAGGATGATCGACTGCGGGGTTCAGGGTGTGGCTGTCAGCATCGACTCGGTCGATCCGGCGAAGCACGACGAGTTCCGGGGCGGTCCGGACGCCTGGGAGCATTCGGTGCGCGCGCTCGAAATCTGTCGCGCCAATGACCTTCAGGTCCTGGTCCAGACGACGGTCATGGACATGAACTACGACGAGATCCAGAAGCTGCTCGCGTTCGCGCGCGACCTGGGAGCCTGGTCGTTCAACCTGTATTTCCTCGTCCAGACTGGCCGCGGGCAGCTGTTGAACGACCTGTCGCCGGAGCGGACGGAAGCCATGCTCTCGAACCTGGTCGACTGGCAGGACGACTACCGTCCGATGCTGGTGCGCTCGAAGTGCGCGCCACAGTTCAAGCAGATCGCGTACGAGCGGGGTCTCTCGGGACTGGAGAGCGGTGGCTGCATGGCCGGGACCCAGTACTGTCGGATTACGCCGCAGGGCGACGTGACTCCTTGCCCGTACATGACTGTCGTGGCGGGTAACGTGAGAGAGCAGAGCTTCAGCGAGATCTGGCGGACGTCGGCGGTGTTGCAGGAACTGCGCGACCCCGAGCAGCTAAAGGGGCGTTGCGGCAGTTGTGAATTCAAGCAGCTGTGTGGCGGCTGCCGCTGCCGCGCGCAGGCCGCCTACGGTGACTATCTCCAGGAAGATCCGGCCTGTCGCTATCAGCCCACGGGCCGGCCCTTGCTGCTCGAGGGGGCTCGCTGGAGTCCGGAGGCGCGGGCCCGTCTCGAGCGCATTCCCATCGCGTTCATCCGGGGGAAGGTCGAGCAGGGACTCGAGGCCTACGCGCAGCGCCAGGGGGTCGACGTGATCACGCCGGAGTTGATGCAGGACGCCCTGGCCGGTGAGGGGCGTTCGCGAATGCTCGGGATGAAATCTCCGTTCCGGAAGCAGGTGGCGAAGCTCGAAGACGGAGCGGACTGACTACATCCCGAAGAATTCCCTGGCCTGCTCGAGGACGTGCGCGTCGATCTGCGCGAGCCCCCGCTCCGTGGCGAACTTTTCGATTCCGGTCTTCGCCATCGGGCGCGCGAACTCGGGGATGTTCTCGAGCCGCGAGCTCGCTTCGGCGGTCCACGAAACTCCGTCGCCCGATTCTCCCAGGGGCGCCTCGAGGTCCCGCACGACCCCCGAGAACGGGCACTTCGACTCCCCGGTCGACTCCCCGTCCGGGCCGATTTCGACGCCGAGCGAGCCCACGACCTGGGTCTCGTAGGGGTTCGTCAGCATCGCGATCTCGTGCGAACAGGTCGAGCAGCGATACAGGACCGTCAGCGAGCCGCGCTCCGGAGGCTGGGTGTCGATCAGCTTCATGGGCTCATCGCAGGACACGCAGAGAAACTTCATGCTCTCTCCTCGTTCAGTCTCGCTCTTTCGGTTGGGAGGCGGGTTCGGCAATGCGGTGGCAGATTTCCTCCGCGATCAGACGCAGAGGCTGTTCGGAAAACAGCTCCGGGGAGTTCGTCAGCGCGCCGCCGCTGTCGCAGAGCGCGGCGAGACCGGGATCGAAGGGAATGCTGCCGAGACACGGAAGATCCAGCTTCACGTCGGATTGCGCGGGGAACAGCGGCTTGATCCGTTCGCAATCCGGGCAGTAGTAGCCGTTCATGTTCTCGACGTAGCCGAGCACCCGGTTGGGGGTTCGTTCGAGTGCGTCGATCGAGCGCGCCACGACACCCCGCGCCACGTCGGAGGGGATGCCGACCACGACGAACAGCGCCGAGGGCCCGAGTAGCTCGGCGAACTGGACGATCCGTTCGACGCCGGGGGGCAGGTCCACCAGCAGGAAGTCGAGCTTCCCCCAGTCCATGCCCGCCAGCAGCTCCCGCAGGATCGTGAACTCCTTGGTGGCCCTCCAGGTGTGGGAGGATCCCTCGGCAACCGTCTCGAAGTCGAGGGCCCGTGGCTCCGGGAGCAGGCTGCCCATGGACACGACTCCGATGCCGTTCCGGGTCGTGGGCACGGATGCACCGCGCTCGCCCGGGACCAGGATCTGGTCGCCCAAGCCGCCCAGGCGAGCCTGGCAGGGGCCGTTCAGGTCGGCGTCCAGGATCGAAACCTGGTTGCCCAGATCGCGCAGCGTGCAGGCCAGCTGCATGGTCACGGTGCTCTTGCCGACGCCCCCCTTGCCGGATCCGATCGCCAGCAGGTTGCGCACGCCCGCGAGGTTTCGCGCGATGCTCTCCTGTTGCGCCTGGACCTGGGCGAGGACGTCGGATCCTCCGTCGCCCACGATGTCGTGGTAGCTCTTCACGCCAACCTCTCGAGAATTCCGATCATCCCGTATTCGAGTCGGGGACCGCAGCGTAGCGGGTGTAGGAGCGACTCTGCCGGAAGCCGAGCGACTCGAGCAGCGTCCAGGGGACTTCCTGGTTGCAGACCTTCGGGACCGAAACCGCGAGCGGACCCGCCTGGCAGGCGGCACGGATCGCGATCTCGAGCAGGATGCGAGCGTCGCTCCCTTCATCGCCCGGCGGCTCCGCACCGCCGAGGGAGACGATCTCCCGCCGTCCGCGCCCGTTGGAGACAGGCAGGTCGCGGAAGAGCGCGTAGGCCTCCACGCGGGTGTCGGATGCGATGGCGACACTGTCGAGCTGGTCCTTGCGGTTCTGCAGGGTCGGCAACGCGCGCTCCCAGCTGCGGGATGCGGAGACATCCAGCGCACCGCAGCCGAGCAGGTCGTCGAGGCTGGGGCGCGCGATCTCGGCGGTCGCCGCGAGGGGCGGAGGCGGTTCCGTCAGGCAGAAGTCCGCGAGTGTGGTCTCGGCCTGGTAGCCCACCGACTCGAACAGGTCGCAGACCGCCGGGAAGTCCTGGGGGACCTCCGCGACCAGCCGCGGGGGCCCCAGGGTGGCGAGCTTCTGGCTCAGAGACTCCAGCAGGTGGGCCGCGTGGCCTTGCCGCTGATGCGCGGGGTGGACACCGATCCGGTGGATCAGGGTCTCCCGTTCCCGTTTGGCGCCCGTGATCACGCCGATCGGGTCGCCGTCCGCCGAGGCCACCATGCAGCTACTGCACCACACGTCGAGTTCGCGGATTTCTCGCTTGAAGTCGTCGAGAGACAGCGGCCGCAGCTCCGGGAAGTGCACGACGAAGCAGTGGTTCAGGGCGTGCGCGAGCAACGCCATGTCATCGGTCCTGCAGAAGCGGTAGCCGGGCATCAGGCCTATTCCTCGGGCGAACCCTCATCCCGTTTCAGGAGCAGCCGCATCGCATCCAGCTCGTTGAGCGGGCTTACCTCGTTGAGCGGTGCGGCCTGCTCGCTGGGCTGCGCCTTGGCGACTTTCTCCTGTACGACGGGACAACGTGCCGCCTCGGAAGCCGTCTCGTCGGGCACCACACCGGTTGCCGCGTCGGCACGGGTACGGCTCTCGGAGACCATCTCGGCCATCATGTCGAGGCCCAGCTCGATTCCCGTTTCGACGAGTCCCAGGTCGATCTCCCGGAGTTGACGTTCTTGAGCCAGCTCCTCGATCCGCCCCTGGGTCCGTTCCCGCATGAAGCCGTGCGGGACGCGCAGCACCCGGGCGATCGCGTCCTCGGTCCATTCGAACGCGGAGAACAGCGGATTGCCCTTGTCGTCGCGGCTGATCAGCCGCTTGCCGTCCTCGAGATCGTCGGTCGGAGCCGCGTCCGTAGCGGCTTCGAGCTTCGGCTCGGTTTCGGCAGGCGTCGCCAGGGTCTCCGAAGGCTCCGCGAAGGGCACTCCCGTCTCTTCTTCGATCAGGTTGCGGGCGAAGTCGAGCGTCACCGTCTTGAGCTTGCGCAGGCGAGCCGACTTTTCGATCCGCGCCTTCGTTCGCCGCCGGAGGTAGGCCTGATCGATCGAGCGCAACGCGCGTCGCGCCTCGGAGCTCCAGGCCAGCTTGCGCCCGTCGTAGCTGGCTTCTTCGGCGGCTCCACCCTCACTTTCGACGAGGCTCTCCACCATCTCGGCGGTGAACATTTCGAAGATCTTGCCGCCGCACACGGTGCACACAGCCGGGTTGGACTCCTTGGCGGTCAGCCCACAGCCCTTGCAGACCGCCAGCGACTGCTGATCCGCCCGCCCGATCGCGACTGCTTCGGCGAGCTTGTCCATCGGTACCTGCTTGGGCATGAAGCGATCCATGGCCTCGTCCAGCAGCGAACTCGTGACCACGCTGTGGCCCTGCTCGAGGGCCATGCGCAGGATTGCGGTTCGCGCGATGCCCACGACCAGCGGCGGAACCCGCTTCATCCGCTCCTCGGCCTCGCGGGTCCAGCGGATGCTCTCCTCGGCTCGCACGTCGAGCTTCGGCCGCTCGGTGGCGGTGGTCAGCAGGACGTCGGACTCGCATAGCCTCAGCAGGTTCTCCGAGTTGCTCCCGAGATCGGTGTCCTCGGGATCGCTGTGGAGCCCGATCCGGCCCATCACGAGGAGCCAGGGCTGCGTCTTGCGTGCGTGATCGTGGATCTTCTGGAAGGTCTTGCCATCGAGCAGGGTCTTGGTGACCTCCATGCCCTCCTCATTCGCCAGTTGTTCGCCGACCTCCAGGTGGGACTGGTAGATCTGGGCCAGGCCGGTATCGATGATCTCTTCGTGGAGCTGGTTCTGCTCTTCGAAGCGGAACACCTTGGCGGCCTTCTCGGTCAGCGTCCCCACTAGCCCGTTGAAGACGAGGTAGTGGAGGTAGGGGTCGTAGACGCCGATCAACTCGACCCGCTTGTCGAACTTCTTGGCCAGGACGAGGGCTGTTTTGAGCGCGCCGAACGATTGCGGGCTGCCGTCGATCCCGACGAGGATCGTGTCCCGCTCGGGCTCGTTCTTTCCCGGCACGTGCTTGACGACCCAGACGTCTTGTTCGCAGGAACGGGTCACGCGCTCGCAGACCGCGCCGATCTGGCTGTTGCGCTGGCGGCCGAGGCCCAGCGCACCGATCACGACGAGGTCACAGTCCGATTTCAGGATGTCCCTGCGGATCTCGACGTGGTGCTTCCCGTCGATCATGTGGCTGTCGAAAGCCAGCTCCTCGCGCTCGCAGAGCTTCTTCATGTTCTCCAGGTAGCTGTCGGAGATGAGCTCGAGGCCGAGGGTGATCAGGCTGTCGTGGATCTTGCGCTGCCGTTCGAGCTCGGTCTCGTCCAGGTATTCCTCGGGAAGCGAGTACTCCATCTGCTTGAAGCGGTAGTCGTGCATTCGGGCCGCGTAGACGTGACATCCCACCAGCTCCGAGCGAAACGCCTTGCCGAGGCGTATCGCCGAGTCGATGGCCCGGTTGGAGTGCGCCGAGTTGTCGACGGGCACATAAATCTTCTTGTACATCGCTGTCTCCTCGCTGCGGATGTGGGCGGAACCGTCGGCCGGCTCAGCCGGTCGGCTTCTCGAACTGCTCCCTAGCTTCCTTGACGAATTCGTGGTCGATCCACTCGATCTTGTCCTCGGGCAGGCTCTCGATCGGTCGCAGGTCGGAGGATCCGTCCGGAAATCGGACGTGCACCTTGTCTCCCATGACTTCGATGGAGGATCGTTCCCGATCGGGCAGTAGTAGGGGCTGAGCCATTCTTAGATCCTCCCCTATTTAGGCCGAGGGTGCGTGCGACTTCGAGAGTAACTTCAATTTCGCCATCACCACGGCATCTTTGTGTTGTTTGAGATTGGCACGTGCGTGCAAGAGCACCAGCACGATCAATGCAAAGCGGGTTCCGCCGAAGCCGTCCAAGACCCACCAGACGGTGATTCCTACTGCGAAGACGAGGTCGACCGCGGTGAAGACGGCATAGCGCCGCGTGCTTCGAAGTTGACGCTCGAGGAACGAACGTTCCTGCGCGGTCAGTTGCGCGGCCAGCGAGTCGGGGGGGGTGGAGGCGGCGCTCACGATTTGGACACCCCTTGTGGCGGAGATGCTTCCGAGGCTTCGGCGGCCCACTGGCGCTGGAGTCGACGCAGGCCGACCACCTCGCCGCCGCCCGTCAGGCAGATGACGACCAGCGGCCAGAGCCAGGTCGTCCAGGGAGTCTCCGGTTCGAGCAGAAGGTAGTACCAGCGAGAGATGGCGCGCTGCTTGCCTTCCTCGGCGTTCTCTCCATCCCAGACGTTCCACGCGATCGGGATCATCTGGCCGGGTGTGAATACGACCTCGTCTTCCTGGTTCGCCACGAGGCTCCGGCGCAGCACCAGCCGGTACTGGCCATCCTTGTACGAGGCGGCTCCGTCCACGGCCGACGCCCGGGGTGTCACCGCATCGCTGCCGCGCGCGAGCGAGGTCTCGATGCCGCCGCCGGCGCTCCACTGCCAGGCATCGACCGACCGGCGCCGGTCCCCCATCAGGAAGTAGGGCTTCTTTCCTTCTTCGAGTTGCTGGGCGGGAAACAGCACCGCGGCCCGGTCGCTGGGCTTCTCGCCCTGGCCATCGTTTTCGAAGCGATCGTTCCAGGTGAGGAGCAGCGCGACCTCGTCGTCGTCGAACAAGGCGCGGACGCGCAAGCTCTGGACGGATGGGTTGAAGAGCCGGGGTTCCTGGATGATCTGTCCCGCGAGCCGGATGTCGATCGCCGGGGCCAGGTCCCACGCCGGGGCGTCCGGGTCCACGGGTACTGCGTCCGTCTTCGGGCCGCGGACGATCTCTCCCCAGGTCGGTTCGCGACCGATGCTGTGCAGGTAGTTCGCCATGTGCCACAGGTCGGGTGCATCCCACGCGTCCGAGAAGGAGGGCATCGGAGTGCCATTCAAACCCGTGGCGAGGGTTCGAAAGTAATCCTCGACGGAACTGCCGCCGCGCAACGTCCACGGCTGCGTGAGATCGGCGGGGAAGATCCGGTGCTCCCACTCGTCCTCGAGTTCCGCGGCCGAGGAGCCGTTCCCGCGTCCGTTCTCGCCGTGACACTTCGCGCACTCCGCCTTGACATAGACCTCGGCGCCACGCGCGATGCTTTCGGGAGTGGCCTCGGGCTTGCCGTCGAGCACGAACTCCTGCTCGGCGGGAAAGTCCTCGAAGTCGAGGCTGAAGCTCTTGATGTAATCGACGAGCTGCCAGACTTCCTCGTCAGAGAGCACGTCCTGCCAGGCCGGCATCGAACTTCCCGGCATGCCCTTGCGGATGATCTCGAACAGATCGTCGTCGATCGGGAGCTCTCCCTGGATCGTCCGGCGGATCTTGTAGATGCCCCGCCTGAAGTCGCGAGGGCGCGGAACCAGCCGGTCTGCCATCACCCCCTGTCCGTCGCCCTCGTCGCCGTGACATTGCGAGCAGTACTCGGCGTAGAGTGCCTTGCCGGCCGCCAGGTTCTCGGGTGTGGTCTCGCGCGGGCTCGGGGTGGCGATCTTGAAGCCCTTTGCCGCGTAGTCCTGCGCCGGAGCGGCCCCCGGCAGCAGCAGCGAGCCGACGAGCAGCAGCGCCCAACGGCATGAGCGGCGGACGTACGCGGTGGCAAACGCGTTCGACATCAGTGTTCCCACGTCCGCGGCGACGAGCCGGAGGCGTCGTAGATGAACGCGACCACCTGCCAGATCTCCTCTTCGCTCAAGAAGTCCTGCCAGACCGGCATCGACGAGTTCCAGGGAGTCGCGCCCTGCGGAAGCCCGGGCCCGCCCGTGGCGACTCGCCAGTAGACGTAGCCTTCCTCGAGCTGCGAGATCGTGCCGCTGTCCCGGAAGTTGGCGGGAAGCGGGTTGAGCGCCTCGGCGAAGTGGCCCTTGCCGTCCAGGAAGTCTCCGTGGCAGTACATGCAGTTCCGGAAGTAGATCTCTCTTCCGGCAGCCAGGTTCTCCTCGTTGACCTCCATCTCGGCCGGCCGGCGCGCGTTGAGGACGTCGAAGTCCTTTCCGTGCAGCTTGAAGCGGGCCGGCGGCTCGGGATGAATCGTCCTGGCTTCGAAGGGCGGATCGAATTGCGGCCGCACCCCCGTGTAGGTGATCCAGCCGAGGAGCAGAGGAAGGGCGGTCAGCACCGCGACGCGCGGCACGAGCAGCCGTCGCTCCCGGAGCAGGCTGGTGATCGGGGCGACGAAGGCGCGCGAGCGATCCTGGTCGGCGACGACGAAGACGAGAATCGAGACCGTCACGATCGCCATGTAGAGGTTCATGACCGAGCCCGGGATCGGGGGCTGGACGCCGAAACGGAGTGCCGCCCACACAGCGAGCCAGGTGAGGATCGATCCCGGCAGGATCAGTCTCCCACTTGTCTGTGTTTGCGGCTCGGCCACGATGACTCTCCTCCGGCGGTCAGTTGCTCAGCGAGCGGATGTACTTGACGATGGCCAGCACGCCGGCATCGTCCAGGGCCACGTTTGCGCCGTAGGGCGGCATCGGCACTCCCGTGGTGTTCAGCGGGTCGTCGGCCGTGCGGCCCTGCTTGATGAACTCGACCAGTTCGGCGTCGCTCTGGCTCTGGATGAATGCGCTCGTCGTCATGTCCTTGCCGAGGCCCGGTACGCCCTTGGCGTCCGATCCGTGGCAGGCCGGGCACGTGACCCGGAACAGCGCTTCGCCGTCGAGCGCGGTCTCGGCGACGGTTTCCGGCTCCGCGTCTTCGACCGGGGCGGGCGCCGCTGCCTCGGGGGCCGGCTCGACGGGCGAGGGCGTGGTCGTCTCTGCCACTTGCTCGGGCGAGTCGTCTCGAACCGCGAGGTAGAGCGCTCCCGCGAGCCCGATCGCAGCCGCGACCGCCAGCCACCTGCCCCAGCCCGGCGGCTGCGTGGACGCAGGATCCGCAGCGCCCGCCCGGCTCGAGGCCGTGGCGCGACGAATCGCCCAGGTAATCCCGACGTTGAAGATCAGGATCAGGGCCAGCAGGTGCACGGCGGGGTGGTCGAGCCGCTCGGCCAGTGTGACTTCCCCCGAGAGATAGGCGACGAGTTGATCCAGTTCGTCGGGAGTCAGCACTTCCCCGAAATTCGCGAGCATCAAGTCCCGCTGGTAGCTCTCGGCGATCACCGCGTTGGGATCGAGGATCGATTGCCGGATCTCCGCGGCCGAAAGCCGCTCGCCGACGTTCGTCAATGGGGGGCCGATGCGCCGCATGTCGGTGAGGACGTCGTGGCACGCGACGCAGCCCTGCGAGGTGAGGATCGCGAAGCCGGGGTGCGTGCTGACCACTTCGGGCGGCTTCTGCTTCCGGGCCTCGGCGGCCGCGACATCCTGGGCGGTGATCTCGACGGTGATCTCGCCACCGAGCGACTGGAGGAAGGCCACCAGCGCCTTGAACTCGGTCGGGCTGAGGTCGGCCGGCGGTACATCCGCGGCTGGCATGATGCTCGCGCCACCCGCGGTGGCGAACTCGGGCACCACGTAGGCGCCCGGATCCCGGAGCGACTCCGTCAGGTAGGCCTCGGCACTCATGCCCGGCCTGCGGGTCGCCGCCCGGCCACCCACGCCGCGGAGATCCGGTCCGCGGGCGTTGCCCTGCTCGGTGATCTTGTGACACAGGAGGCAGCCGCCCCTGCCTGCGAGCAGGCTCTCGCCCATCCCGACAAGGGTGTCCACGTCGGTCTCGAGGGTGATCTGCAACTCCGGCTGGGGATGATCCTCGGACTGGGTCAGGTACCACTGGCCGATGCTCATGTAGAAGAGATCGATCAGGATCACGAAGGCCAGGATTCTGAGGAATACGGCCTTCAAGCGGCTTCTCGCTCTCGCTGCTCGGAGCGCATTGCGAGCGCGAATACCATGGAGACGAACAAGAAGAAGACGACCACGATGATCGAAACCACCATCGTGGCGAACGCGTGCGACGGGATGTAGGCGCCTTCGCTCGTGTCACGCATGACCTGGTAGACATGCCAGTGCTGTCGCACGCCCGAGCGGATGTACCCCATCAGGCCCATCAGCCAGGTGAAGGTGACGGCCAGGAAGAACAGCACGTACTGGGAGAGCCGCGGCATCTGCCCCCAGCGGATCTCGCCCAGAGACTTCGCGCCCCGATACACGGGCACCTCGAGGGCGAGGAACAGCACCACGAAGGCTCCGACCATGAGTGGCTGGTAGACCGACAGCCCGACCCGTACGGCCGCCGGGACGAAGTAGCCGTAGATCCCGATCCCGACGATCCCCGCGATGCTCGCCAGCAGAGCCA
Source organism: Myxococcota bacterium (assembly GCA_046583095.1). GTDB lineage: Bacteria > Myxococcota_A > UBA9160 > UBA9160 > UBA4427 > JAJDAN01. Next base: position 19,476 of record JAYGDB010000101.1, read on the forward strand.
CGATCTGGATTGCATTGCCCGCGACCGTGAAGGACGACACCGTCTGTTTGTTGCCCCGGCGATAGAGCATGAAGGTGATGAAGGTCGAAAGGATCATCAGATTCACAGCGGTGTTCTTGGCCGACATGACGCCCAGCACCCCCAGTCTCGGATGGTGGGCGGATCCCATTGCCTTCATCTCGGCGAACGTGGCGATGATGCTGTGCGGCGTCGCCCACACCGCGAGGCCGACCGCGAGCACGAACAGCACCGGAGCCTGGTACTTGCGGTAGCGCTCGCCGCCCGGGATGCGGCCCATTGCGAGCCACAGGTAGAGGTTGATGGCCAGGAAGAGCGAGCCAATCAGGATCGCCTGAAGGATCCAGAGTTGGGCAAACGAGCCGCCCATCATCGACACGCCCATCTGCTGGCTGTAGGCGTAGATCTCGCGGCCCAGGTAGTAGCCCGCGAAGGGCAGGGGAATGAAGGCGGCGACTGCGATGAAGCTGCCGACGTAGCCCATCCAGTCGAAGCGCTCGCGCTCCTCGTCCGTGGTGGCGGCCAGGAAGCGGAAGGCCGCGTAGGCACCCACGATGGCTCCGCCGAAGCAGACGTTGGCGAGCAGGCGGTGGATGTTGAGCGGGTTCCACGCGTAGTTGGCGAAGGCGTCCCAGCGGCTCGTGACGGTGATCGCGACGCCGGTGCCCTCGATGCCGCCGGGGGTCATCATGTAGCCGGTCCACGCGTTCGTGATGGCCAGGATGACGATGCCCAGCAGGTTGACGATCACGCCGATGAACAGGTGCCAACCCTTGCGCGGCCCCTGCAGTACGTCCCAGCTGTACCAGTAGAGGTAAGCGAACAGGGCCTCGCAGAAGATGATCGCCACGTAGTAGGACCACGTGGGGTCGAACACCTTCTCCATGTGGGTGGTGAACTTGGGGTAGAGCGTCACCAATGCCACCAGCAGCAGGCCGCCCAGGGTGGCGGTGATCGTGTAGCTCATGGCGAGCAGCCGGGTGAACTCCTTGGCGAGTCCGTCGTATTTCTCGTTCTTCAGGACGACGCCCATCACCTCGGCGATCAGGACGAAGATGGGTACGCCGAGTACGAAGGCGGCGAACATCAGATGCGCCTGCGCGAGGGCCCACACGAGCACCCGGCTGCCGATCACGGGGAACTGGCGGTAGTCGGCCGTCTCGAACGCGCGCGGCAGCAGGAAGACCAGCAGGTAGACGGCGGCGAGGATCAGCGAGATCTTCAAGATCCCGCCGCGGACTCCGGTCAGCGCCTTGGGCCAGCCCGCGCCCTCAGCCATGCAGGCCTCCTGAGCCTGAGGCGGTGACGCTCGCGGCCGTGCTCGGGGGGTGCGAGAACTCGTTCACTGGCGTCAGAGGGGTTGCTCCGGTGCCTTCGATCCAAGGCCCGGGCGCTCGTTGTTCGGGGCGAATCGCGATCGGAAAACTGCGCCGGTAACGAGGTAAATTGCCACCGAGGTCGCCTCCGGGTTCGGATCGCGCAGTGATGGACGTGGTCGCTCGACAGTAACACGACCCCACACTGAACCGCGGCGATTGCAACGAATTGCTGCACTGATTTCTGGGAATCGCTATGGCCTTGTGGGGGGGGAATCCGCACCATCGAGTCGCACGAATATTGGGATTGCCGTAGGCTCCGCACCACCGACGAATCGTCCCGTCATGGCTGGCTTTTCTCGGTCAGGCTCCCGGGCAGAGGGCGTTCCGAATTGTCCGGTGGGGCCCAAGGAGGACATGTGACCAAGCGACTGATTCTCGCCCTAGCGGCCCTTTTGCTGCTGCTCCCCGCGATCGGAAGCGCTCAGGACAAGCCGTGGGATCCGGCGGCGGGTACTGCGACGATTTCGGGCAGCGTGAAGTTCACTGCCAAGCCGCCGCGCGTGCGGAAGATCGACATGGCGGGCGCCGACGAGAAGTGCGCCGAAATGCACGGTGGCAAGAGGCAGCGGCCCGACACCGTCGTCCTCAACGACAACGGCACTCTCCGAAACGTCTTCGTGTGGGTCAAGACCGGGGTGGACGGCTGGAAGTTCCCGATGCCCGATGGCGATGCCTCGTTGGACCAGAAAGGCTGCCTGTATGCGCCGCACGTGCAGGGCATGCGGGTGGGTCAGAGTCTCGCGGTCAAGACCAGCGACCCCACCGCCCACAACGTCCACGGGTACGGGAAGGTCAACCGATCCTTCAACCGCTCCCAGCCTTCCGGCGCCGCCAACGTCACGATGCGTATGCGAAGGGGCGAGGCGAGTCCGCCAATGAAGGTCAAGTGCGACATCCACCCCTGGATGAACGCCTATGTCGCCGTGGTACCCCATCCCTACTTCGCGGTGACCGGGGCCGATGGTTCCTTCGAGTTGCCGAATCTGCCGCCCGGCACGTATACGATCGAAGCCTGGCACGAGAAGTATGACGTGATGGAGCAGACGGTCACGGTCGGCGACGGCGAGACCCAGACGTTGGAGTTCACCTATCCCAAGCCGGCGTAGCGGGTTCAATCGAGAACCCGTCGAAGCGTCGCGAAACGATCACGCAAGGGAGCCTTCTTCATGGAAGCACCGACTTACGGCTGGTGGCTGCCGCCGAACGTGTCGCTCCACGGCGACGAGATCGACGGCATGATCAACCTGATCCACTGGTTCATGCTGGTGCTGTTCGTCGGATGGAGCATCTTCATCGTCTACTGCCTGGTCCGCTTCCGAGAGCGCCCGAACCATGTTGCGGTCTACGAGCCCGTCAAGGCGAAGTTCTCCAAGTGGCTCGAGGTGGGTGTGGCCGTCGCAGAGGCGGTGGTCTTGGTCGTCCTGGCCGTGCCTGTCTGGGGCAAGATCAAGGATGACCTCCCCCAGATGGACCAGAACCCGCTGGTCGTCCGCGTCGTGGCCGAGCAGTTCAAGTGGCTGTTCCACTACCCGGGGCAGGACGGTGTCTTCGGTGCGACCGGAGCCGAGTTCTACGCCGACGACAACCCTGCGGGCCTGGATCTCGACGACGAAGCCGGCATCGACGACATCACCGTCCGGGGTTTCCACTTCCCGGTCGGGAGGCCGGTGATTGCGCGCCTCACCAGCAAGGACGTGATCCACAGCTTCAAGATACCCGTGATGCGCATCACGCAGGATGTGGTCCCCGGGATGGAACTCCAGATCTGGTTCCAGGCGATCGCGCCGGGGAAGTTCCAGGTGGGGTGCGCGCAGCTGTGCGGCATGGGGCACTACGAGATGAAGGCCGACCTCATGATCCACCCGTCCACGGACGATTTTCAGGCCTGGCTGGATGAGGAGCACGATGCGCTCGGACTCGATGACTACTAGGTCGGGGCTGAGCCAGAACCGGAAATACTTGGACGAGGGACGTAGAGCATGAGTGACGAGCATTCTGAGTTGGGGTTCTGGAGCAAGTACGTCTTCTCCACCGACCACAAGGTGATCGGGATCCAGTACGGCATCACGGCCCTGGTCTTCCTGCTCTTCGGCTTCACGCTGATGATGATGATGCGCTGGCAGCTGGCCTATCCGGGAGAGGCGATCCCGCTGATCGGAGGCTTGCTCGGAGAAACCTCCGTGGACCGCGGGGCCATGCTCCCCAACCTCTACAATCAGCTCGGCGCCATGCACGGCACCATCATGGTGTTCATGGGAATCGTCCCGCTCGCGGTCGGTGCGTTCGGGAACTACGTCGTTCCGCTCCAGATCGGCGCGCCGGACATGGCCTTTCCGCGCCTCAACATGATGAGCTACCAGGCGTTCTTGATCGGCGGCCTGGTGATGCTGACGAGCTTCTTCCTGCCGGGCGGCGCGGCGAGTTCGGGCTGGACCTCCTACGCGCCCCTCGCCGTCATCGCGACGACGGGCCAGACCTTCTGGCTGATCGGGATGATCTTCCTGATCGCTTCTTCGCTGCTCGGGGCGCTCAACTTCATCGTCACGATCGTCCACCTTCGAGCCGAGGGTTTGAGTTTCTTCCGCCTGCCGTTCTTCGTGTGGTCGCAGCTGGTGACTGCCTTCTTGCTGTTGCTTGCGTTTCCTCCGCTCCAGGCCGCAGCCGTCTTCCAGTTGATGGACCGTCTGGCCGGCACCAGCTTCTTCCTTCCGAGCGGGTTGGTGGTGGGGGGCACAGCGGTCGCCGCGGTCGGGGGCGGCAGCCCCTTGCTCTGGCAGCACCTGTTCTGGTTCCTCGCTCACCCCGAGGTGTACGTCCTGATCCTGCCGGGCATGGGGATCGTTGCGGAGGTGATCTGCATCAACACGCGCAAGCCGTTGTGGGGCTACAGGACGATGGTGTACTCGCTCCTGTTCCTCGGTTTCCTGTCCTTCGGCGTGTGGGCTCACCACATGTACATGACGGGCATGGGAACTACGATGAGCACGTTCTTCCAGATCACCACGATGATCATCTCGATCCCCTCGGTGATCATCCTGACGTGCCTGGTGATCAGCCTGTGGGGCGCCTCGATCCGGTTCCCGGTTCCGATGCTCTTCGCGTTGGCGTTCCTGCCGATGTTCGGGATCGGTGGGCTCACGGGCTTGCCGCTCGGGTTGGCGGCCCCGGACGCCCACTTTCACGACACCTACTACGTGATCGGGCACTTCCATTATGTCGTTGCCCCGGGCACCATCTTCGCGATGTTCGCGGGCATCTATCACTGGTATCCGAAAGCCACGGGCCGGCAGATGAACGTTGCTCTCGGAAAGCTCCACTTCTGGCTCTCGTTCATCTTCATGAACGGCGTGTTCATGCCCATGATGTTCGAGGGCATGGCGGGTGTCTCGCGCCGCTTGTTCGATCCGACCATCTACGCGCATGGAGAGGCGGTTCACGGCCTCACGGTGATGACCTCCTGGTCGGCCTGGTGCCTCGCGCTGGCGCAGATCCCGTTCATCATCAACTTCTTTGGCAGCATGAGAAAGAAGGAGCGCGCGGAGGAGAATCCCTGGCAGGCGACGACGCTCGAGTGGGCGACGCCCACGCCGCCGCCGCACGGGAACTTCACTGAGACCCCAGTGGTGAATCGAGGGCCGTACGAGTACAGCGTGCCGGGCGCGGATGCTGACTTCACTCCGCAGTACGCGAAATAGGGGGTATTGATTCGTGTCGTCTTTCGTCATCCCTTACCGGGTCGAACCGCATCCGGTCACGGGCGTCACCAGTGGAAAGCTCGGGATCTGGCTGTTCCTGGCCTCCGAGGTCATGCTCTTCGGTGCGCTCTTCTCCTCCTACGTGCTTCTCCGCGTCGGGGCGCTCGACGGGACCTGGCCCAGCGGCGTGGAGGCCGGTCTGAACGTCCCCATCGGCACGTTCAACACCTTGGTGCTCATCACCTCGAGTATCACGATGGTGATGTCGTGGGCCTCGCTCAAGCTGGACAACGTCCAGGCGTTCAAGCGCTACTTCACAGCCACGATCGTCTTGGGCCTGCTCTTCCTGATCGTCAAGGCGTTCGAGTACAACGACAAGTTCAGTCACCACATCTACCCCGCGACCGGCTGGCCGGAGGCGGGCGATCCCTCCACCTTCTACGCACTGTATTTCACGCTCACGGGCCTGCATGCGCTGCACGTCATCCTGGGCATCCTGGTCAACCTGTGGCTGTTGGTTTATGGGGTCGCGTTGTTCAAGACCGACAGCGAGCGTTTCACCGGCCGGATCGAGATCGCCGGCCTCTACTGGCACTTCGTGGATCTGGTCTGGATCTTCCTCTTTCCCGTACTTTATCTCCTGTAGGGATCAACGATGAACGAGTCCGAAACAGAACACTTCAAGCAGCACCTCAGGGTGTACCTGACGGTATTCGTCGCGCTGGCGGTCTTGACGGTGGTCACGGTCGGGATCTCGTATCTGGACCTGACGACCGGGTACGCGATCACCATCGCGATGATCGTTGCGACGGTGAAGGCGAGCCTAGTGGCCGGCTACTTCATGCACCTGCTTTCCGAGCAGAGGGTGATTCACTGGGTCCTGATCCTCAGCGCGGCCTGCCTGGTGTTCTTGTTCGTCCTACCGCTCGCCACAGAGACCGGCAACGGCCCCTTGTGGCCCCTCTAGAGCGAACTCCGGTAGCTTAGATCGATGTCTCTCAAGGCCTTCCACATCTTCTTCATCGTCGTATCGACGGCGCTGACACTGGTCTTCGGGGCCTGGGCGATTCGTGACTTCGCCGCGTCGGGAAGTGGGGTCAATCTGGCCCTCGGCGTGGCGTCCCTCGTCGGGAGCATCGGGCTCGTGTGGTACGGCATCTGGTTCCTGCGCAAGATGAAGAACGTGGGCTACCTGTGAGGCAGCGAGGCATGTGCCGATCGGGAAACGGGCCGCAGGGCCGTATGGTCCTGGCAGTCCTCACGGCTGGGGTCGCGTTGCTGCTCGCGGACGCTGCGTCGGCCTGCTCGGTGTGCTTCGGGGATCCGAACTCCTCGATGTCTCAGGGAGCCCGGGCGGGCGTGCTCGTGCTGCTGGGCGTGGTCGTCAGCGTCCTGGCCGGATTGGCCTCGCTGATCGTTTTCTGGGCGCGACGAGCCGCCAAGCTTCCCGTGCCCGAGGCGCATACGCCCGGTCTCGGGGGCTAACGACGGCAGCCTGGCCGGGAACTCCGCCGGCCGCTCCCGCCGAGTAGGCCTGTCCGAAGCGCGCTCCACCCTCCGCTAGAGTCCACGCCATGAGCGACTGGAAGGAGGTCCTCGAGGTTCTCGAGCGCCGGCGAGCGGCCGCGCGCGCCATGGGAGGACCCGAGCGGGTCGAGCGCCTGATGACCCAGCGCGGAAAGCTCGACGCGCGCACGCGGCTGGCGCTGCTTTTCGACGAAGGCACGTTCGAAGAGCTCGGCGCCCTCGTCGGCGGTGAGCACGTGCCGGGCGACGCACTCGTTGCGGGACACGGACGGATCCACGGTCGCAAGGCGGTCGCGGCCGCAGAGGACTTCACGGTTCTGGGTGGCTCGATCGGCAGCGGCTCGATGGCCAAGCGCAACCGCATCTGCGAACTGGCCCTGCAGGAGAGGCTGCCGCTCGTCTTCATGCTCGACGGAGCCGGGCACCGGCTTACCGAGACGGGAGGGGTCGGTCGGGCGCCCTCCGACCTGCTGTCGTTGGCAGATTGCTCGGGCAACGTCCCGATGGTGTGCCTGGTACTCGGTGCGTCGGCGGGGCACGGTGCTCTCACGTCGCCGCTCTCCGATTTCACGATCATGAGCGAGGCCGGCTCGATGTTCACCGGCGGGCCGCCGTTGGTGAAGGCCGCGCTCGGCGAAGAGGTGACGAAGGAAGATCTCGGCGGTCCCAAGGTGTGCGCCGAGATCGCGGGCACCGTCCACAACGTGGCGAAGGATGATGAAGAGGCGATCGAGATGGCTCGCCGCTACCTCGAATACCTGCCGCAGAACCGGCACGATCCCGCGCCCCGGCGCGAGGGGACGGACACCGGCCCCCGGCTGATTGACGAGATGCTCGATCTGGTCCCGCTCGACGACCGCAAGCCCTACAAGATGCGCAAGGTGATCGAGCGGCTGGTGGACGAAGGCAGCTTCTTCGAGATCCAGCCGCTCTACGGACAGACCCTGATCACGGGCCTGGCGTTCCTGGGCGGCCAGTCCGTTGCGATCGTCGCGAGCGAACCGTGGGTTCGCTCCGGCGCTCTCGACAGCGCCGCCGCCATCAAGGCGATGGACTTCATCGAGAATGCGGACAACTTCAATCTGCCGCTCGTCTTCCTGGCCGATAACCCGGGCGTGCTGGCCGGTACGAAGGCCGAGCGCGAGGGGATCCTCAAGTGGGGCGGGAAGATGTTCAAAGCCCAGCATCGCGCGAAGGTCCCCAAGCTCCACGTGACGTTCCGCAAGGCCTTCGGGTTTGGCTCCACCACCATGGCCCAGAATCCCTGCGACGCGCAGTCGGTCGTTTATGCCTTCCCGTCCGTGACGATGGGCGCGATGCCGGCTGGAAGCGGCGGCCGCTCGGCGAAGCTCGACGACGAGGCCCAGGCCGAGGTCGAACGGCGACAGGAGGACGGACCCTGGGCGATGGCGGCGGCCATGGCCTACGACGACGTGATCGATCCGCGCGAGCTTCGGAATGCACTTCTCTCGGGTCTCTCCCTCGCGAGCGAGCGCATCCAGCGGGGTCGACTCGAGTAGCGTCGAGCCAGCACCGGCCTCGCGGGACGCGCGCCGGAGCGATGCTCAGTCGTCGAGGTAGCGGTCGAGCACCGAGTGGAAGTGGCGGATCCGAAGCTCCTGGTTGCCGAGGTGCAGGCCCGAGAAGCCCGCCGAATGCATCCCGCGCTGGATCCGGGGCAGGTTGTAGAAATCCTGGGCGAGCAGCTTTCCGCCGCCGCCCGTGGGCTCCCGGTCGAAGCCGTCCTGGAGGGCGAAGTGCACGGGATCGGGGCGGGGAATGTCCGCCGCCGGGGCGCGCAGCAGGTTCACGAAGTTGAAGAGCATCTTGTTCGGATCCGAGGGGTGCGGGATGTGCCGGAACATCCATGCGCTGCGTCCGAAGATGTTGAACGTGATGTTCGGAAAAATCGTGTAGTGGAAGTCGTCAACGAGTTGGGCGTCGTCGAGCTCCGAGAAGTCGGCGCCCATCGCGGGGCCCTGGATCTCGCGGATCGCCTTCGCGATGGCCGGGCGCACGTCGTCGGCGCCGCCGCTGAAGGTCTCTGGATCGATTCCCGCCGACCTCAGGAAGTGCTCGCGGATCGTTTCGTTGACCTTTCCGTGGTCCGAGTGGCGCGGGCTCGCGACGGCCAGCTTCAGCCACATCCGTGAGTGCCGCTCGTAGCAGTCGATCGGAACGTCGGTGTCGTCGTTCACGTTCAGGGTGTCGGGGTGGGTGCCGGCGATGTGGTAGGCCTCGTTGAAGGCGTCGACCGAGGTCTTCCAGTTGCACTCGATCTCTACGGTCCAATCATCGAGGATTTTCATCTCCTCGAAGTGGTAGGGATCTAGATGTTCCGGGATCTCGCCGAGGTACTCGTGGAGGGGCTCGGCGTCGGGGTTCAGGTTGATGAACACGAAGCCGCCCCAGCGCTCACAGCGAACCGGGCGCAGGCTGAGTTTCTCCTTGGGGCAGCCCTGCGGGAAGGTCTCGGGGTCCTGGGCGTACTCCAGAGAGCCGTCGATCCCATAGCGCCAGCCGTGGTACGCGCAGGTGAAGGAGCCTGCGTGGCCAAGCCCGGGTTCGCGCAGGCGGTTGCCTCGGTGGCTGCAGACGTTGTAACGGGCGGCGATCTCCCCGGACTCCTGCCGGATGACGAGCACCGACTCGGGTCCGATCTCGAAGGTCGTGTAGTCGCCCGCCTCGGGCAGATCGCTCTCGAAGCCCGCGAAGAGCCATGTGCGCGTCCACATCCGCTGCCACTCGTGCTGCATGAAGGAGGGCGAGGTGTACCGCTCCTTCGGAATCGGATCGGTTCCGAGCTCCGGGCGCGGGGCGCGATCCATGGGCGTGGGCGGCAGTTTGGGCTTCTCGGCGACACTCATCTGCGAACGAGTCTAGCCCGGCTGCCCCGTCCTGCTGGAGCGAGAGAGAACGAGGCTCGGCTTCGATGAGCGTGTCGCGATAAAGCCGCGGACAGGCTCGACCTGTACTCGCCTCGTTCGAGACGAGCTAGATTTCCGTCCCCCGTCGGGTGAGCCACCTGGCGGGGAAGCACGAGGAGAGCCGAGCATGACGCGGCGTCGCATCCCGCTCATCGTCGCCTCTGTCGCGTTCGCCCTGATGGCAGTCGGGGTTGGGCTCAGCTGGACCTCCGATGCAGCGCGGAACGAGCGGGATCGCCAGGCGAGTCTCGAAGCCGCCCGGGAAGGCGAAATCACGACCTCTCGGAGGGCCGTCGTCGGTGTCGATGGCGTCCGAATCGAGCTCTCCGAAAGCCGCGTCGTCGTCGACATCGCGGTGACCCTCGAGGCCGTCCGCAGCGTCCAGGTCGGGGCCGAGGTCGCCGGTCGTGTCGTCGAGGTGGGTGTGGAGGAGCACCACTCCGTTGATGCGGGCGCCGTCCTGCTTCGTCTCGATCCCGCGCTGCCGATGGCGGCGGTCGAGCGCGCGCGGGCCAGCCTGCTTCGCGCCGTCTCCTCGTACGAGTTGGCGACCCAGGAGCACGGTCGGCAGCGGAGTCTATCCGGCAAGGGGATCGGCTCTCTCGCCGAATTCGATCGCACCGAGAGTGAAGAGTTGCGGAGCGATGCCGGGGTTGCCGAGGCGCGCGCTTCGCTGTTGGACGCGCAGACCCGGTTCGAGAAGACCCGGATCACCGCGCCCTTTGCGGGCGTCGTCAGCGAGCTGGATCTCGAGCCCGGTGCGTACGTGCGCGTTGGAGACCCGGTAGCGAGGTTGTCGGATCTGTCGGAGATCGAGATCGAGGCCAGCGTCGACGATCGCCAGGTGCTCGCCCTGTCGGCAGGCATGGCCGCGAAGGTCGCCGTGGACGCCTTTCCGGGCGAGTGGTTCGACGGGGTCGTGGTCGGGCTCGGTCGCACCCCCGACCCGCTGACCCGTAAGTATCCGGTGCCCGTCCGGGTCGCGAACCCCGAAGAACGCCTGCTTCCCGGCATGCTGGGACGCGTGCGCTTCGAACTCGGAGACGCTTCCACGACACTCCGGATTCCGCGACGCGCGGTCTATCGGGAGTTCGAGATCGACTATCTCTACGTGCTCGATCCGGACGAGTCCACGAGCGGCCAGGCCCGGGTCGAGCGCCGCCGCGTGTTCGTTCAGCCGGTCGCGTTCCGGCCGGATCTTTTCGACGTGTCGAAGGGGCTCGAGCCGGGCGAGTGGATCGCGGTCAGCGGCATCCGCGATCTGCGTGACGGCCTGCCTGTGCGAGTCCGGGAGCAGTCGCCCGGCTGGGGTCGTCTGTGACCCTGCCGGAGTTCAGTCTCCGCCAGACCGTCCTCGTCAACGTCCTTTTCTTCGTGTGCCTGATCGGAGGGATTGCGGCTTTCTCGCGCATCCCCGTCGAGTACCACCCGGACGTCGCCCTCAACGCGGTCGGGATCGCCACCGTGTGGTCGGGCGCCTCGGCCGAGGAGGTCGAACGCCTCGTCACACAGAAGCTCGAGGAGGAGCTCTCGGCGGTCACGGATATCGACGAGATGCGCTCGACCTCCCAGGCCGACAGCTCGACGATCCTGATCGACTTCGACGAGATGCTCGACGAGGCCGAGTACGAGTCGGCGGTGAACGACGTGCGCGCTGCGCTCGACCGTGTAGACGACCTGCCTGCGGATGCCGAAGAGCCGTACTTGTACGAAATCGTTGCCACGGCGCCGGTGGTCTCGATTGCCGTGGTCGACGTGGGCGGCGTCGGGCCCACCGCGCTGCGGGAGATCGCGCGGGACGTGGCACGGCGGCTGGAGCGGCTGCCCGGGGTCAAGACAGCGGACCGGCGCGGCGCCCAGGAGCGGGAGATCCGGGTACTGGTGGATCGCGATGCCGCGGCCCGCTACGGGCTTGGGGTCGGCGACGTGGCGGCTCGGATCCGCGGTCACAACTTGAACCTGCCGGCCGGCACCTTCGAGGCTGCGAGCGGCGAGACGACGGTTCGGGCACGGGGAGACTACGCGACCGTCGACGAGATTCTCGACACGGTGGTGTTCGAGAGTCCAAATGGCACGCTGGTGCGTCTGGCAGAGGTTGCCCGGGTCGAGGAAGGCCTCGAGAAGCGCCGCTACGCGAGTCGCTACGGCGGCCACCCGGCGCAGCTGCTCACGATCATCAAGAAGGAGAACCAGGACGCCATCGAGTTGGTGGAGCGAGTGGATCGTTGGATCGCGGAGTACCGCGTGCCGCCGGACGTGGAGATCCACAAGGCGCTCGACACCGCGGCCTTCGTGGCGCCCCAGATGGTGACGCTGGTCGAGAACCTGGCGCTCGGGATCTTGCTCGTGATCGGGATCCTGTGGTTCACGATCGGGTTCCGCAACGCAGCGCTCACGAGCATCGCGATTCCGTTCAGCTTCCTGACGGCGATGATCTTCTTCCCGATCCTCGACATCACGATCAATGCCACCACGCTGATCGGCATGCTCCTCGTGTCGGGGATGCTGGTCGACGACGCCATCATCGTGCTCGAGAACATCTACCGGAAGGTGGAGGAAGGCATGCCCGTTCGTCAGGCAATCCTCGCCGGCACGAACGAGGTGATGTGGCCAGTGGTCTGCGCGGTCATGACCACCTGTGCGGCCTTCGCGCCGCTGCTGCTGGTGGGGGGGACTGCCGGAAAGTTCGTGTCGATCCTTCCGAAGTGCGTGCTCGTCTGCTTGTTGGCCTCCCTCTTCGAGTGCCTCGTCATCCTGCCCGCCCACTACCTCGACTTCGGCAGTCGCAAGCGCCGAGAAGACGAGGCCGAGGAGTCGTCTCCGAACCGCTTCCTGCGGGCCACGCACCGGGTTCGTGAAGCGGTCAACCAGGGCATCGCTGGCACGCGCAGCGCTTACTCGCGATCCCTGGTTCCGGTGCTCGAGCACCGTGCATCGTTCGCGCTGTTGATGGTGGGGATGGCCGTCTTCGCGTACGGATACGCGCGGCACCTGGAGGTGGAGCTGTTTCCGGGCGAGTTCGACACCTTCAACGTGCTGCTCGAGTCTCCGTCGGGTTACAGCCTCGATCAGACCGAGCAGGTCGTCCTGGCCATGGAGGCGCCCCTGCTCGAGTTTCTCGGGAAAGACGTGAGGGCGATGTCCACCGTTGTGGGTGCGAGCGTCGACTCGAACTACGACCGCCTGAGCGGCCCGAACCTCGCGATGACCTACCTGGTGATCAACCGCAGCGACGAAAATGCCGCGCAGCCCGAGCGGGTCCTGAATGCCGTCAAGGCGCGGATGGACGCGTGGGCGCAGGAGAACCCGGCGGGGATCGTGGAGTTGCGGGTCGCCCCGCAGCAGGACGGCCCGCCGCTCGGGGCTCCTGTCGAGATGCGGATCCAGGGCAGCGACTACGCGCTCGGCAAGGCCATCGCCCAGGAGGTCATCGCGTTTCTCGAGGCGCTGCCCGGTGTCTACAACATCGAGGACAACCTGAAGGAAGGACCCGCCGAGGCCCGCCTGCTGGTGGATGCCCAGCGCGCGTCTCGCCACGGTCTCAGCTTCGAGGAGATTGCCCTCGCCCTGCGCTCGGCCAACGACGGGCTCGTGGCCTCGAGCTTCCGCTCGACGGCCATCGACGAGGACATCGACATTCGCGTGCTGCTCGCGGAGCGCTATCGCGGCAGCCTGGGTGATCTGCTGGATGTCGAGCTGAGAACCCCCGGCGGCTACCTCGTGAAGCTGCGGGACGTTGCGGACGTCGAGTTGGCCCGCGGATTCCTCTCCTATCGACGCTACGACGAGCGACGCACCGTGACCGTGTCGGCCGAGGTAGACGACAACCTGACGACTTCGGCCTCGGTCAACGGGCGGCTCCGGGCCGAGTTCGCCGACGTGGAGATCCGCTATCCCGGCGTCACGATCGACTACAGCGGCGAGTTCGAGAGCCAGGGCGAGGCGTTTGCGGATCTCATCCGGGTCTTCCCGGTCGCCCTCCTGGCGATCTACATGCTGTTGGCCGCGCTCTTCCGCAACTACCTGCAGCCGATGGTGGTCGTGGCGGCGATCCCGTTCGGACTGATGGGCGTCGTATTCGGGGTCGGGCTCCTGGGCTACAACGTGAGCTTCATCTTGATGTACGCGACCATCGGCTTGACCGGCGTGGTCGTGAACGACTCCCTCGTGATGGTGGACTTCATCAACCGCGCCCGGGAGGGCGGAATGCCGCTGCGCGACGCGGTGCGCCACTCGGGTGCCCTGCGCTTCCGACCGATTCTGCTGACCACCTTGACGACCGTGATGGCCTTGCTGCCGATGGCCCTGGGCTTCGGCGGCGTGTCGAAGACCTACGGGCCCCTCGCGGCATCGATCTCGTTCGGGCTGATCTTCGCGATGGTCGGAACGCTCTTCGGGGTGCCGCTGGTCTACACGTCGCTGATCGAGGGGCAGGATCGTTTCCGCCGGAGGTGGCGGCGTTCGCTGGAATCCTGGCGCGAGGCGCGGCGGGTCAGTCTTCGATCTGGCTGATCTCCGCGTCTCCGGTCAGGACGTTCTTCAGGATCTTCCCGGACGCGTTGCGGGGGAGCGGCTGGCTCCGGATCTCCCACAGGCTCGGAACCTTGAAGCCGGCCAGGGTCTCGGCGCACCAGGCCGCGAGCTTTTCCCGCTCGACCGAGGCGTTCGGCTCGGGGACGACGATCGCCTTCACCTCCTGGCCGAGTTCCGGATGCTCGACACCCACGACGGCCGACTCGCGGACCTCCGGGTGCGCGTCGAGCCGGTACTCGATCTCCACCGGGTACACGTTTTCCGCGCTGCGCAGGATCATGTCCCGTGCACGCGAGTTGATGTACAGGAGCCCCTCCTCGACGCGGCCGATGTCGCCGGTGGCGAGCCAGCGTCCGGGACCGATCGATTTCGCGGTCGCTTCGGGATCGTTCCAGTACTCCCGCATCAGGTAGGCGCTGCGGACGTGGATCTCGCCTTCCTGCCCATCGGGTAGCGCCTGACCGCCCTCGGAGCGGATCTCGATCTCGTGCATGGGCAGGATGCGTCCCGCGGACTCGGGGTGGAGTTTGTACTCCGGTCCACGGATCGAGGCCGGAACGGCCACCGTCTCGCTGCTCCCGTAGCCGATGCCGACGTTCTGGGCCGCGCTCGGGAACGCCTTGCGAAGCAGTTCCTGGACGGCCGGGCTCGCGGGCGCGCCGCCGAAGCCGATATTCCGCATGCTCGAGAGATCGCGCTTGGCGACGTCCGGATGCGTTGCGACGCGGGGCCCCATCGCGCCGAGTGCGCTCCACAGGGTGACGCGTTCGGTCTCCATCAGTCGCAGGACATCCGCGGGGTCGAACTTCCCGGAGCGCGTCACCAGCTTCGCACCCAGCTGCAGCTGCATCACGATGTTCGCGTACAGGCCCGACAGGTGGAACATCGGCGCGGTCACGAGAGAGATCTCCTGCGCGGGCGGGTTCGGGTCGCGGGGCGCTGCAGTGCCCTCCTGTGCGGCAGTCAGTGTCGAGATCGCGCCCCCGACGATGTTGACCTGGCAGAAGCCGATGATGCCTCGGTGGGTTCCGACCGCGCCCTTCGGCCGGCCCGTAGTTCCGCTCGTGAACAGGATTACGGCCGGGTCGTCCTCGTCGATCTCGACGTCCGGCAGATCCGCGTCCGGGGCGTGGGAGAACAGGGCGTCGCGCCCGGACTCGAGCTCGAGGATCGGTACGTCGAGATCCGAGCCCTTCAGCCGCTCGAGCCTTCTGCGATCGCCCACTAGCAGCTTGGGGGAGGTCTGCTCGAGGGCGTACTCGATCTCGTCCCGGCTCCACCAGCCGTTCATCGAAGCGACGACGGCCCCGAGGCTCACGCTGGCCCAGAAGAACAGCGGCCAGTCGGGAGAGTTGGCCGCGAGGATGGCGACGACGTCGCCCTTGGCGATGCCGTACCGCTCGGTGAGGCCACGGGCCGTCGAGGCCACCAGCTGGATGTGCTCCGCGTAGGTGATCCGTCGCTCTTCGTGGACGAGGTATTCCTTGTCGCCGTGGCTCGCCGAGTCGGCGAGCATCTCGCGCAGGCAGCGCGGGCGGCTCTTGAGCACCGGAAGCCGCTCCCCGAACACCTCCTCGACGACGATCTCGAACGGGCCACCCGGGCCCGTCAGCTGTGCGGTCACGTCCTCGCGGATTCCCATCTGGGTCGCTAGCTCCTGGGCGGCTTCCCGTCCAGCACGTCTCGGCCGTGCATGGCCTCGGCGAACTGGGTGAAATCGGGGCCTCGGCGCAGGCTGTGGCCGCCGTCGACGTTGATGGCGGTGCCCGTTACCCACTGCGCGTCCGGACCGATCAGGAAGCGGCAGAGATTGGCGACGTCTTCGGGCTGGCCGACATCCTGCAGCGGGGTGTTCTCGATGTAGCTGCGGTAGACGTCGGAGTCTCGCGGCACCCCCTCCATCAGTTCGGTGGCGATGAAACCGGGACGCACCGCGTTGAAGCGCACCTTGGCGGGGCCGTACTCGTCGGCCGCATTCCGCATGATCTGCTCGATGCCCGCCTTGCCGACCGTGTAGGCGCCGAACCACAGGTGCGTGACGTGCCCGGCGATCGACGACATGCCGACGAACGAGCCGCCGCCGTTTGCGACCATGTGCGCGGCCGTGTGCTTCACGCACAGCATGGTTCCGAGCACGTTCAGATGCAGGACGCGGAGGAACTCCTGGGTGTCCTGCACGTGGTAGGGGGCCATCCCGCCCCCGCCTCCGGCATTCGCGATGCAGCCGTCGAGCGCGCCGGTGGGTTCCAGGGCCTTCGCGACCGCCGCTTGGACGTCGTCTTCGTCGGTTACGTCGGCGGTGATCCACTGGATGCTGCCGCCGTGTCCGGCTCCGGCTTCGATCTTCTTGGCGGCGTCCTCGAGCTTCGACTCGGTGCGCCCGCAGATCGTGACCGCGGCGCCATCCGCGGCGAGACGCGCCGCGCAGGCGCGGCCGATGCCGCTGCCGCCGCCCGTGACGAGGACGGCCATCCCTTCCAGTCCGCCCGAAGGCTGTGTCGGCGTCGCCATGCTGTCTCCCCTTTCTCCGAGGTGGATCGCGGCGCTCCTCTAGTCTTCGATCAGGAAGCCGCGCTCGTCGCGCACCTCGGGCCCGTTCACGCGAGCTCGCCCGTCGCCGAACTTCGAGTCGCGCTCGCGTATGGCCTCCTTCAGGCCCTTCTCGACGGCGATTTTCGTAAAGCCGCGAGCGCTCGGGGTCTGGTGGCCTCGTGCGTCGTTCTCGGCGGCGAGCCGCTGGAGAGTGCGCGCACCCATCAACTCGAGACCGAGGTTGACGATGCGCTTGTTGGCGGTCAGCAGCTCCACATCGATCTTCGCGAAGCGGTCCATCAGGCCTTCGACCTCGCCCTCGAGGAGATGCTCGGGCACGGCCTTCAGAACCAGCCCGATCTGAGCGGCTTCGGTCCCCGTGACGGTGTCTCCGGTGAGGGTCAGGCGCTTGGCCCACTGCGGCCCCAGGTTGTAGAGCCACATGTTGTTGGGCAGCGCGCCCAGATCGCGGGCGGGGGGAAAGCCGAAGATCGCGTTGTCGGCGGCGATGATCATGTCGCAGAGCAGCGCGATGTCGGTGCCGCCGGCGAGGCAGTGACCGTGTACCTGGGCGACGACGGGTTTGTGCATGTCGAAGATCACCATGCGCAGGCGTTGCTGGCGCTCGAGTTGCCAGGCGTCGTCCTCGAAGCCGCGAAAGCCGCGGTACTTTCGGTCGGGCTCGCCGGGGGGCGGGCCGGTGCCGGGAGCCGGTACTAGGTCGTAGCCGGCGCAGAACGACTTGCCGGCCCCGCGCAGGATCACGCCGTGCACCTCGGTGTCGTTGTCCGCTTCCCACAGCGCTTCGTGCAGCTCGGATTGCAGCTGGAAGGAGAGAGCGTTGCGCTTCTCCGGACGGTTCAGGGTGATGCGGGCGCGGCCGCGCTCGATTTCGTAGAGGAGCGTCTCGAATTTCGGCATTGGGGGGTTCCTTCGATCCTTGGGGGCTGAGGCTTGGTGGGGCTGGGTTCGGCCGCTACTCCGGCCGGTCTCCGATGATCGCCACCCGCTCCATCACGCGGGCTTGGGGCGAGTAGTCCGATACGGCGTAGTGCTGGACGGAGCGGTTGTCCCAGAATGCGACCGAGTTCTTCTCCCAGTGGAAGCGGCACTGGTATTCGGGCACCTGCGCCTGGCGACAGAGCTCGTCGAGCAGGGTGGCGCCCTCCTTGTCGTCCATGTCGTCGATCCGGGCCGTGAAGACCGAGTTGACGTAGAGGATCTTGCGGCCCGTTTCGGGATGGGTCCGGACGATCGGGTGGCGTGCCGGGGGGAACTCCTTCTGCTTCTCCGCCAGTTCCTCGGGGCTCATGCCCATCCCGAAGTTCTGGGTGAAGTCGTGGGTCGCCGTCCGCCCGTCGATGCGAGCGCGCAGATCGTCGTCGAGCCCCGCATAGGCGGCCACCATGTCGGTGAAGAGCGTGTCGCCTCCCTGCTGCGGAACGTCGATCGCGCGCAGCACGGATCCGAGGGCCGGCACCTCGCGCCAGGTCACGTCGCTGTGCCACACGTTCTCGTAGCCCGATACCTGCTCGTTCTTCTCCAAGCGCACGATCTCTTCGTGATCTGCGTTGGCGTCGAGAAAGGGATGACTTTCGAGTTTGCCGAAGCGGCGCGCGAAGTCCATCTGCTGGTGCGCGTCGATTTCCTGGTTGCGGAAGAAGACGACCTTGTACTCGAGCCAGGCCTTCTTCACCTCGGCGAAGGTGTCGTCGTCGAGGCGCGCGAGGTCGGCCCCATCGATCTCGGCTCCGATCGTGGCTGCGAGGGGCTTCACACCGATCCGCTCGAACTTCAGGGCTGCGAGGCGATCGCGTTCATCCCGGATGTGGGCTCGGGGTCCGGGCTTCATTCCAATGAAGGGAACGATGCGGGTGGGGGCCGTCCGGGGGATGGTGTTCTCCTCAGTTCGACGTCGTGACGACGAAGGTGGGGTTCTGCTCGTTGCGGATGTCATCGAGCCGAGAGTTGCAGGCGCGACGCCAGCTGCTGTCCTCGGGCGGCAGGACGTAGAAGCGGTTCTCGCGGATGGCCTCGAAGGCGCGGTCGGCGAGGACCGATGGCGGTACGCCCGTCTTGGTGAGTTCGCGGATGGCCTGCGCGACGAGTTCGCGCTCGGGGTGGTCGCCTTCCGGATCGTCGTCTTCGTCCTTGCGGGTGAACTCCGTCTGCCGGTTTCGCTCGGCGTTCCCGATACGGGTGTCCACCAGCTCCGGGCACAGGACCGAAACCCCGATCGGTGCGCCGCGTTGGGTCAGCTCGAGGTAGAGGGTCTCGGAGAGCGACAAGGCCGCGTGCTTGCTGACGTAGTAGGCCGAAGACAGCGGGCAGGTGGTGAGCCCGGCCATCGACGCCGTGTTGACGATGTGAGCCTCGTCGCCCTGCTCGAGCAGGATCGGCACGAAGGTGCGGATGCCGTGGATGACGCCCATGACGTTCACCGCGAACTGCCACTGGTAGTCCGCGATCGGCGTTTCCCAGACCGGCCCGCCGGCCGCGAAGACGCCCGCGTTGTTGAAGAGCAGGTGCACGGCGCCGAATTCCTCGAGCGTCCGGTCGGCGAGTTCACGCAGCGCGTCGGGGCGGCTCACGTCCGTGACGACCCCGAGCGTGCGTGCACCCGACTGCCCGACCGATTTGGCGGCCTCGCGAAGAGCGGCGCCCTCGAGGTCCGCGAGAACCACGTTCATTCCCTCGGAGGCGGCGCGCTGGGCGATCCCCAGGCCGATCCCGGACGCGGCGCCGGTTACCACCGCGGTCTTGCCCTGGAAATCCTGGATCGTCACTGGAGCAGTCGCGGCCGCTGGCCCATTTCGACGGAGCCCACGTAGCCGTAGTCGACGAAGAGGTTGTGGCCGCTGATGAAGCGACTGGCGTCGCTGTTCAGCAGGATCAGCGGCTCGGCCATCTCCTCGGATGTCGCGTTGCGGCCGACGGGCGCCTGGAAGTGCTCGTCCATGAACTCCTTCGGCGCGGCTTCGTAGAAGGCGGGCATCATCGGCGTGTCCGTGGGCGCCGGACTCAGGCAGTTGATTCGGACGTTGCGTCGGGCGAGCTCGGTGGCCCGCGCCTGCGTGTAGCCGATGATCATCTGCTTCGAGAAGAGATAGCCGTTCGCGGTTTCGGGATTGGCCTCGCACCAGGCACGCGCTGCCGAGAAGTCGTCGAGGGCGAGCAGTTCGTGCACCTTCTCGAGGTTGCTCTGGTAGCCCATGCCCGCCACGGAGGTGATGCTCGCGATGGCGCCGCCGTCCGGGATGCGGGGCAGGACCGCCTCGGTCAGGTGCTTGAGGCCGATGTAGTTCACGACCATCGTGTCCACCGCCGAGAAACGCGGCGCACCGGGGACGCCCGCGCAGTTGAAGAGCCGGTCGACCTTCGCGGGCAGCTTCGAGACCACCTCGTCGATCGACTCCTCCTGCATCAGGTCGAGGTGGACCGCCTCTTTCACCGGGGCTTCGATGTCCTGCACGTCGAGGGCGATCACGTCCGCGCCGAGCTCGACGAGAATCTGTGCGCAGGCACCTCCCATGCCCGATGCCGCGCCGGTCACCACGCAGGTCTTGCCCTGGTACTTCAGGATGTCGATCATCTCGGGTCTCCGTTGCAGATGGGACCCTCTAGCCTACCGTCTCCAGCCGTCCCCGAGAAGGAGCCGAAGTGAGCGACACTGCCATCCTGACGGAATACGACGACGGCGTCCTGCTCGTCACCCTGAACCGGCCTCACAAGCGGAACGCTTTCGATGACGAGCAGTGGGACGGGCTTGCGGGGGCCCTCGACCGGGCGCGCGGCGACGACTCCGTGGCCGTCGTCGTGATGACCGGCGCGGGCGAGGATTTCTCCTCCGGGCAGGATCTGTCCGCATTCGGCACGGCGACGGGTCCGCGCGCGGACGGGAATCCGACCGGTTTCCAGGGCTGCGTGGACGCGGTCTTCGCATTCGACAAGCCCTTGCTCGCGGCCGTGAAAGGCGTCGCGGTGGGAGGTGGGGCCACGCTCGCGATCGCGAGCGACATCGTCTACGTGGGCGAGAGCCTGCGTTTGCGGCTGCCCTTCGTGAGCCTGGGCCTCGTGCCGGAGATCGCGAGCAGCTACACGCTGCAGGCCGCCATCGGGCGCCAGCGTGCGGCCGAGCTCTTTTACACCGCGGAGTGGGTGGGCGCCGAGCGGGCCCTCGAGGTAGGGCTGGCCGCGCGCGCGTTCCCGGACGAGGCGCTCCTGGCCGCCACGCTCGAGAAGGCGAAGGAGATCGCCCAGTGGCCGGTGGCGTCGCTTCGCGCCACCAAGCGAACCCTCCAGGTGGCGCACCGCGCGGGCATCGAGGCCGCCCGGAACGCCGAAGACGACGGCATGTCGATCATGGCCAACTCGCCGGAGAACCGCGAAGCCGTCACGGCGTTCCTGCAGAAGCGCGATCCGGATTTCCGGCAGTTCCGCAAACGAGACTGACGAGCGGGCGAGGCGCGCCCGCGGAGTATCGGGGCCCGAAAGACGAATAGGACGCCGGTGCTCGGGAGGAAAGCGATGACCAGCGTGAAGAACTTCGAGGTTGAGCCCCTCGACGCGACCTTCGGAGCCGTGGTGACCGGCTTGAGGCTCACGCAGCTCGACGCTGCCACTTTCGCGCAGCTCTACGAGACGTGGCTCGAGTATGCGTTGCTGCTGTTTCCGGATCAGCACCTGAGTAACGAAGAGCAGGTCGCATTCGCGAGGCGCTTCGGAGACCTCGAGTTCGATCTCGCGCCGATCAGCAACGTCCGGAGCGATGGGACCCTTCGTCCCGACGACGACACCGACGACGTCGTCAAGGTGCTCAAGGGCAACATGGGCTGGCACTGCGACAGCACGTACATGCCGGTGCAGGCGAAAGGCGCCGTGTTCACCGCTCACCGGGTTCCGCCCCGCGGCGGGGAAACCGGCTGGGCGGACATGCGAGCCGGGTACGACGCGCTCGACGCCGTGGCTCGGGCTCGGATCGCCGACTTGTCGGCCTACCACTCGCTGTATTACAGCCAAGCGAAGCTCGGCCACGCGCCGAAGGAAGGCAGCGCGTACAGCGGTTACGGCTTTGATGACCAAGATCCGCCGCTTCGCCCACTCTTGAAGACCCACCCCGAGACCGGACGCCGGTCGCTGCTGATCGGCCGCCACGCGTATGGCATCCCCGGCCTGGATCCCGACGAATCCGAGCGGCTGCTACAGGATCTCGTCGACTTCGCCTGCCAGCCCCCCCGGACCTACCACCACGCCTGGTCGGCGGGTGAAGCAGTCGTGTGGGACAACCGCTGCTTGCTCCATCAGGCGATCCCATGGGACATGAACGAGCCGCGAGTCATGTACCACTCTCGAATCGCAGGCGACCCTGCGACCGAGTCCGGCGCCGAGGCCTGACCCCAGGCGTTCGCGGGACCCAGCCCGGTTCGGCGGCCGCTTTCTCACAGGCTCACGTGTATGTAGAATCGCCAGTTCGAATTGCGCGCAGCGCGCCTGCCTGCGGGTGGACGCCCTTCCGAGAGCGTATGGAGACGGAGAGCCCAATGGACCCCAGTACTTCCACGAACGAAGCGGGATCGGATGATGCGGCGGCGCGCGCTTTTAGCGAGCTTTCCGAGACGCTCGCGGAGATCGAGGCGGACTACCTCGGCCCCAATCGCGGCATGAATACAGCCGCAGAACGGGCCGCCGGTCGTTACCTGATTGCGAATGCGCTTCAGCACGGCTTCCAGTGCTGGTTCGATGTGGATCCCGCGCGCCCGCTCTTCCATCGCTGGTTGAGTACGACGAAGAAGCTTCTCGGCGACAACCCGGACGCCGTCTACTACGGCGCGGTCGTCGACCCGGCGGGTACGTACCGCATCCGCGGCAACGTGCACGCGGCTTGTTACACGTCGTTCAGCGTCGAGACCGGTGCCCAGGACGGCCACATCTCGAAGGGCGTGATTTCGACCCTGAACGACACCGAGTTCGATATCGCTGCGGACGGCAGTTACGAGTTGATCGCCAGTCCGGATCCCCACCCGAGCAACTGGTTGCGGCTCGAACCCGGGGCCGGCAGCATCACCACCCGCCACTACTGGGAGTGGGAGCGCAGCGTCGCCGCGGACCCGACCTTCCACGTCCCGCTCTGGATCGAACCGATCGAGGATCCGGGCCCAGCACCTCCGATGGACGATGCAGCGATCGCCGCCGGCATCCAGCGGGTGATCAATTTCGTTCGCGGCCTGACGCTCGATTTTCCGGATCTGGCTCCCGAAGTGATGCCCGCCTGGGTTTCGAACCAGACGAATCGCTTCGACAACTCCGAGTACAGCGAGAGCAACACCGAGATCGGCTACGCGGCGAAGGACAACGCCTACCTGCAGACCCGCTATGAACTGGGCCCCGACCAGGCGCTCGTCATGCGCGGCCGGTTCCCGCGTTGCTGCTTTGCGAACGTGGTGATCTGGAATCATCGCCTGCAGACGCCACCGTACCGGCATCGCCGGGTATCGCTCAATCGCAGGCAGACCGTCTACGAGCCGGATGGCAGCTTCAAGATGGTCATCGCTCATCGCGACCCCGGGGTGCCGAACTGGATCGACGCCGCGGGGCTTCCCACCGGCATGATTTTCTGGCGCTTCTTGATGCCCGAGGAGCCCGCCCCGCCCATCCTGGCCGAACTGGTGGACGTCGACTC
>JAYGDB010000196.1:0-28001 GCA_046583095.1 Myxococcota bacterium
CACGGATCGTCACCCAGACATGATCCAGATCGAACAGGAACTCGGCGAGGTGCGCCTCCAGCTGGAGTCCCGCGAAGACGCCGATCCCGACAACACCCAGGCCCCCACTCTCGCCCAGCAGAATGCCGAGTCCCAGCGGGAGCGGGCTGCTCTCGAAGTCGAGATGGCTGTCAAGGAGGTCGAGCGTCTGCGCGTGTCCGTCGCTGATGTCGAGGAGCGGCTTGCGCTGACGCCGGAGGTTGCGGAGGCCCTGAGTCAGCTCGAGAATCGGCTGTCTATGTTGGCTGGAAACGTGGAACTCTTCTCCCGGCGCCAGCTCCAGGCGAAGGTGCAGGTGGATATGGAGCGGCGTCAGCTCGGCGAGCAGTTCAATATCCTGGAATCCGCCTTCCCAGCACCTGACCCGACCTCGCCCAACCGGCTGTTGATCGTCGTGATGGGTCTGATCGTCGGGCTGGCGATCGGCGTGGGCGAGCTGTCGTCTCCGAAGCGACCGACAGCTCCTTCTGGCTGGTGCGGGACGTACAGAGCGCGTTTTCGATCCCGGTGCTCGCGTCCATCCCAGAAATCGTACTCGAGTCAGATCGTGCCGCGATGCGCCGCAAGCTCGTCCGCAACACGCTTGCCGCCACCGGTATCGTGCTGTTCTGTCTCGTTGGGGGAGCGGTGACCTATGTGTACGTGAACGGTGCTCCCGGCTGGCTGTCCTCGCTGATTGAGGGCGAGGCGCCGAGCGACGAAGCCCCGGCCACGGAGGCCGCGATCCGGCCTTCCGTGAAGCTGGGCTGAGAGAGAGTCAAGACCCGATGTATTGTGAGTACTTTGGATTCGCGAAGCGACCGTTCGAGCTGACGCCCGATCCGGCTTTCCTCTACCTCGGGGAGGCGCATCGGGAGGGGCTGGCCACGCTGGTCTACGGTGTGCAGTCGCGTAAGGGCTTCGTGCTGATCACCGGCGAGGTCGGGACCGGAAAGACGACGCTCATCCACGCGCTTCTCGGCCAGCTGGATTCGACGGCGGCCTGCGCGTTCATCTTCAACCCGCGCCTCGAGCCCCTCGAGTTCTTCCACGTTCTCTTCAACGATCTGGGCATCGAGACGCCGTGTCGAACCAAGTCCGAGTATCTCCTGGAACTCAACAGCTTCCTGATCACGCGGCTCGAGAAGAACGAGCCCACCTTGCTGATCATCGACGAGGCTCAAAACCTGTCGGTGGAGATGCTCGAGGAGATCCGCTTGCTCTCGAACCTGGAGACGCCTACCTCGAAGCTGATCCAGATCATGTTGGTGGGCCAGCCCGAGCTGAGGGAT
Organism: Myxococcota bacterium; assembly: GCA_046583095.1. Classification (GTDB taxonomy): domain Bacteria; phylum Myxococcota_A; class UBA9160; order UBA9160; family UBA4427; genus JAJDAN01. Next base: position 1,311 of record JAYGDB010000196.1, read on the forward strand.
CTCCTGGCCCGCCCGGAGCTGCGCCAGCTGCGCCAGCGCATCGCCCTTCGCCATCAGCTACGGCCCTTCGACGAGAGGGAGATTTGCGACTACGTCGGGGAGCGGCTGGCGCGGGCAGGCTATTCGGGTAGGGACCTCTTCAAGCCTGCGGCACTCAAGGACCTCTATAACGTCACCGGGGGCATCCCGCGGTTGGTGAACAGCGTGTGTGATTTGGCGCTGCTGCTCGCCTATTCACGGCAGAAGACCGTGCTGGATGCGGCCCTGATTCGGGAGGCGGCCGCTGACCTCGAGCTGGACATGGATGAGAACGGGCCGGAGGGCGAAGCGGAAGTGGCCACCGCTGGAGACGGGAAGGTCAAGGGGCGACGGAACTGGTGGGGTTTCTTCCGCTAGCGCGGAACGGGCGGAAGAGATCCCGGGAGTAGTCGTGGCGAAGATATACGAAGCACTGAGACGCGCGGAGGAGGAGCGGAAGCGCAAGACCGCTGGTAGCGGTGCGTCCGCTCCGGCGATGGAGTGGGATCCGCCCCCGGACTCTGCCGCCAAGCGGAAGAAGAGCGGCCGCTTCTTCTGGCGCAAGAAGTCTGCGGAGCGGCACCCGTCGGCAGGGGGAAGCGGCGTGGACACCCGGAAGCAGCGCATCGCGTTGCTCCAGCCCGAGTCGTTCGTCGCTGAGCAGTTCCGCATGCTGCGCTCGCGCATCGATTCTCTCGCTGCCGAGAGCCAGCTCAAGACCATCGCCGTCACGAGCGCGAGGGCCGGTGACGGCAAGAGCAACATTTCGATCAACTTGGCGGCAGTTACCTCCATGAGCGTCGGATGCCGCGTTCTGCTGGTCGATTGCGACATGCGCCGTCCGATGATCCACCGCGCTCTAGGTGTCCAGCCGCAACTCGGTCTGGCCGAGGTACTCAGCGGGCGAGCGACCGCAGATGACGCGATCTTCAGGGTCGAGGGAACCAACCTGGATCTTCTGGGTGTGCGGAAGCAACCTCAGAATCCGTCGGAGTTGCTCGGCTCCCGAGAGATGCAGGACCTGATCGAGGAGGTCACGGGTCGCTACGACCGGATCATCCTGGACACGCCCGCAACCCTCGGGCTGCCGGATGCGAAGATCGTGGCGGGGCTCTGCGATGCCTACTTGATGGTGGTGCGAGCCGGCGAGACCGGCCGCGAGGAGGTCGAAGCTGCCCTTGAGGTTCTCGACCGTCGTCGGGCCATCGGCCTCGTGCTGAACGGCGCTGAGATGGGAAACCAGCGTTACGCCTACTATTGATGGAATCTGCAGCCACGGGGCGGGCCGCGGGCCCGTCTCAGCCCGCGCGCTTCGCGCGCCGGACAAGCTAACGGTGAGGAAGTCGTGGACGCATCTCAGATCGTGATTCCGCTGGTCGTTGCGGCGGGGGCAGCCGCCCTGGCGACGCCGCTCGTTCACCGACTCGCGATCGTTCTACGGGTGGTGGATGTTCCGAGCCCTCGCAAGGTCAACACGCGTCCGGACATCCCGCTGCTGGGGGGCGTCGCGATCGCGATCGGATGCGCGGCGGGCCTCGCTGCCGCATGGGGGATGGGGTTGACTACCGCCGAGGACAACCGCCGGCTCGGCGGCTTCTGTCTGGGCGGTACGCTGATGCTCGCCGTGGGCGCTTGGGACGATCGCTTTGGGCTCGACGCGAAGGTCAAGCTCGGCTTCCAGATCGTCGCTGCGAGTATTGGCTTTGCCTACGGGTTTCGCTTCGACTTTCTGACCGAGCCCTTCTCCCGCACCACCTACGAGCTACCGATCATGTTTGCCTTCGCGGCGACGATCTTGTGGATCGTCGCGGTGACGAACGCCATGAACCTGATGGACGGCTTGGACGGACTGGCCACCGGGCTCGGCGCCATCATCGCAATCACGTTGAGCATCATCTGCTGGGACTCCGGTCAGTATGTGGGCGTTCTTCTGGGCGTCACGCTGGTGGGTGCTCAACTGGGATTCCTGCCGTTCAACTTTCCTCCCGGGCGGATCTTTCTTGGCGACAGCGGTGCGTACTTCATCGGCTATGCGATCGCTGTCGTCGCACTCTCGGGTTATCGCAAGACCGCGTTGCTCACCTTCGTGGTGCCCCTGATGGCGCTGGCGGTGCCCTTTCTCGACACGTTGCTCTCGGTGGTTCGCCGGTTCCGCGGTCGCCGGCGGATCATGGGCGCCGACTCCATGCACATGCACCACCGCATTCTCCAGAAGGCGGGAGGGAGCCAGCGCGATGCGGTGTTGTCTCTCTACTTCGTTACTGCGTGCTTTTGCATCATCGCCGTCGCGTTTCGCTCCGTCTCCGGATACTGGGCGATAGCGCTTCTTCTGGCAGTGATATTCCTGACGATCCGGCTGCTGTGGAATATGGGCCTACTCGAGGAGCAGACCAGCGCGGAGGCTTCCCCTCCGCACTCGAAGCCCGCCCAGCGAGAGGGCCCGTGAGCCGCGCCGAAACCGTTCTGGTGACCGGCGCCGCGGGCTTCATCGGATCGACGCTCGTTGACGCCCTCGTCGCGGAGGGCCGAGAGGTGGTTGGGCTCGACTCCTTCCACTCCTTCTACGCCGAGTCCGAGAAGCTTCGAAACCTGGAGGAGGCTTCGAAGTCGCCCTGCTTCCGCTTGGTGCGAGGCGATATCCGCAGCGCGGACCTCATCCGAGATCTCCTGATGGAGACCCGCTTCGATTGCATCGTACACCTGGCGGCCCTGGCCGGGGTGCGGCCCAGCCTCGAGCGTCCCAGTGCCTACGCGGACGTGAACGTGAACGGGACGAGTACTCTGCTCGAGGCGGCCGTTCGAATCGGCGGCCCGCGCTTCGTCTTTGCGTCGTCTTCTTCCGTCTATGGAGAGCGCCAGAGCGGACCCTTCCTCGAAACGGACCGGGTCGATCACCCGATCTCGCCCTACGCGGCGACGAAGAAGTCCGCCGAGTTGATCTGCCACTCCTTTCACAGCGCCCATGGTCTCGACGTCACCTGCATTCGCTTCTTCACGGCCTACGGGCCGCGGCAGCGGCCGGATCTCGCGATCCGGCGCTTCGCCGAGCGGATGCTGCGTGGAGACTCGATTCCGATCTACGGCGACGGCTCTGCGGTGCGGGATCTCACTTACGTGGCCGACATCGTCGAGGGCCTGGTGCGCGCAGTGGACACGAGCCTCGGTTACGCGGTCCTCAACTTCGGCGCCGGGCGCGCGATCTCCGTCCTCGAGATGGTCGGGCAGCTCGAGCACGCTCTCGGAGTGAAGGCAGAGAAGGACTTTCAGGCTCCTCAGGTGGGTGACGTGTCGCGGACACTCGCCGACATCACCGCTGCCCAGAATGCGCTCGGCTATCAACCCCACGTGAGCTTCGAGCAGGGGATCGAGTCGTTTGTCGCCTGGCTCGGGGAGCGTCGCTGAGATGGCAGCCGCCGAGCGCGCACGCCTCGCCCTGGTAACCGGAGGCGCGGGTTTCATCGGGAGCCACTTGGTTTCGGAACTTCTCGACCACGGCTGGGGCGTCCGGGTGCTCGACGACTTTTCGAGCGGAAGCCAGTCGAACTTGTCTGCCGTGGCGGATCAGATCGAGGTGGTGCGTGGCGATGTGCGGGACGAGAAGATGGTGGTTGCCACCGCGACGGGCGCCGACGTGATCTTTCATCAAGCCGCCATCGTCTCGGTACCGCGCAGCATCGAGGCGCCCCTGCACACGAACGACGTGAACCTGGGCGGGACTCTGCGGGTGCTCGAAGCGGCTCGGATTCGACGAGTGCGGCGAGTGGTCTTCGCGAGCTCCTCGGCGGTCTACGGCAATACCGGGGCGCCTCCCCTGCGAGAGAGCGACGCCGCGGAGCCGATCTCGCCCTACGGGATCCAGAAGTTGGCCGCGGAGTACTACCTCCGCGTCTATGCGGAGTGCCACGGGGTAGAAACCGTGGCGCTTCGCTACTTCAACGTCTACGGCGAGCGTCAGGACCCTCGAAGCGACTACGCTGCCGTCATCCCGCTCTTCCTGTCCGCCGCCCAGGCCGGAGAGTCGCTGCGTGTCCACGGAGACGGAGAGCAGACTCGTGATTTCATCCATGTGAAGGACATCGCTGGTGCAAACCGCCTGGCGGCAGACGCGCCGGGCGTCTCGGGAGGTCGCTTCAACGTGGCGAGCGGGCGCGGAACACGAGTGAACGAACTGGTGTCCCTCGTCTCTGAGGCAATCGGAAGAGAGCTGTCGGTGGTGAGCGAAACGGAACGGCCCGGGGATGTCCGACACAGCCATGCCGACATCGAGGCGGCCCGCAAGGCTCTCGATTTCGAGCTCGAGATCGATCTCGAAATCGGAATTCGCCGAATGCTCGAGCAACTGGCGATGATCGAGGAGGTTCCGCAGTGAACGGCACAGTGATCGGAACGGGCTACGTCGGACTCGTGACGGGTGCTTGTTTCTCGGAATTCGGCGTGAACATCGTGTGTCTGGACAACGACGAGGAGAAGGTCGCCGCGCTTCGGCGCGGCGAGATCCCGATCTACGAGCCCGGTCTCGAGGACCTGGTCTCGCGCAATGTAAAGGCCGGTCGCCTTTCCTTTACGTCAGACGCTGCGGAGGCGATCCACAGCGCGTTGGTGATCTTCATCGCCGTGGGCACACCCGCAGCGGACGATGGGAGCACCGACCTGCGCTTCATCGAAAAGGTGGCTCGCGAGATCGGCCGCACCCTCGACGGTTACAAGGTAATCGTGACCAAGAGCACCGTGCCCGTCGGAACCGGCGACAAAGTGCGCGGCTGGATCCAGGAAGAGCTCGATGCCCAGGGGAAAGACGTCCACTTCAGCATTGCGTCGAACCCGGAGTTCCTGCGAGAAGGCGCCGCCATCAGTGACTTCCTGCGGCCCGACCGCGTGGTGATCGGCACCGAGGCCGGCGACGACCAGGCCCTCGCCATCGTCAAGGATCTCTTCCGCCCGCTGTTCCTGAACGAGACTCCCTTCGTGTTGACGAATGTCCCCACCGCGGAACTCTCGAAGTACGCCGCGAATGCCTTCCTGGCTACGAAGATCTCGTTCATCAACGAGATCTCGAATGTCTGTGAACAGGTCGGTGGCAACGTGCAGCACGTGGCCAGGGCGATGGGCCTGGACCGCCGGATTGGTCCGAAGTTCCTGCACGCCGGGCCGGGCTACGGCGGTTCGTGCTTCCCGAAGGACACCCGCTCGGCAGCCTTCTTCGCCCGGGAGTTGGGCCTGGACTTCAGGATCGTCGAGGCCACGATCGAGGTGAACGCAGCACAGCGCGAGCGCATGGTCGGCAAGATCGTTGCCGCTCTCTCCGGAGACGTGTCGGGCAAGAAGATCGGCGTGTTGGGGCTCTCCTTCAAGCCGGAGACGGACGACATCCGGGAGGCGCCGGCCACCGATATCGTCTCGGCGCTGCTCGAACGCGGCGCCGAGGTTCGCGCCTACGATCCCGCCGCCATGAAAGAGATGGGTGAGCAGATTCCGTCGATGACCCTCTGCAAGGATGCCTATGAGGTGTGCGCCGGTGCAGACGCCCTCGTGATCGTGACCGAGTGGAACGAGTTCCGGATGCTCGACTTCGAGCGCATTCGGAACCTGCTCTCCGAGCCGATCCTGGTAGACCTGCGAAACATCTACGACCCGGCGAGCATGACGGCAGCCGGGTTCCATTACACCAGCGTCGGTCGGTGACAGACGCTCGCCGCAGTCGCAATCGGCCGGGGGGCGCCGCTCGCCGCGGCCGCCATGCTCGCCGGTCGCGGAGCGCTCCGCCCATCCATGCGGTGATCCTGGCCGGTGGCGCTGGAGAACGCTTCTGGCCAGCCTCGCGTCGGGAGCGGCCGAAGCATTTCCTACGGGTCGTCGGCAAGCGGACGCTCCTCGAGGCCACGCTCGCCCGGGCGCGCCGCTTCGCGCGTAAGGATCGTATCTGGATCGTGTGCGGCGAAGATCAGGCCAAGGCGACCCGCAAGGAGTCGGGGCTTCCGGCGTCGCGAGTACTCGTCGAGCCGAGACGTCGCAATACCGCGATGGCCGCCGCATGGGCGGCCCAGCGAGTGAAGGCTGTCGACCCGGACGCGGTGATGGCGATCCTGTCAGCCGATCACCACATCCCAGACGCCGCTGCTTTCGCCAGCGACATCAAGCTCTCTGCGCGAGCGGCCGCCGAGGCCGACGTGCTCGTCACCCTCGGCGTGAAGCCCACCCGTCCGGAGACGGGCTATGGCTACATCCAGAGTGGCCCGGCTGCGCCGGGCTTCCGACGGCTCCGCCACGTGAAACGCTTCGTCGAGAAGCCGAGTCTGCCGACCGCGCGGCGCTATCTGCGCAGCGGGCAGTATCGCTGGAACGCCGGGATCTTCCTCTTCAAGGCGTCGGTCTTCCTCGCCGAGGTGGAGCGTCACGCGCCGGACGTGCACCGGGCGCTGGCTCCCCTGCGCGGGCCGAAGGCGAGGACCCGCAAGGCCGTCGAGAGCGCCTACCGACGTGCGCCTTCCCTGCCGCTCGACGTCGCCGTAATGGAACGAAGCGACCAGGTCTGGACGTTGCCGGTCGACTTCCAATGGAGTGACGTCGGGACATGGGCGTCGCTCGCGGAGGAACTCGGCGTCGGGAAGTCGGGCCCGGGCGCCCGGCGGCTGGCGGGCAACCGCATCCTGGGGGGAGAGGCGCTCCTCGAGGAAGCCTCGAACAACCTCGTGTGGGCCGGAGACCGCCTCGTGGCCCTCTTGGGTGTAGAAGATCTCGTTGTGGTCGATACGGAGGATGTGACCTTCGTCACCAAGCTCGACGGCGTATCGGACGTTCGACGACTAGTCGCGAAGCTGCGTGATACGGGTCGCGACGAACTCACCTGAGGGCGACGAGATCCGCCGCCAGCGAACGGAGGAGCGGGATGGCCGAGTCCGGAGCGAAGCCCGATGTACTGGACTCCCTCCGAGTGGTGCCGCTCTTCTCGCGGGTCGCTGAGGCGGATCTCGAGAATATCGCGGCGCTGCTGATCGAGCGCCGTTACCCGAAGAACTCCGTCATCATCGAGGAAGGCTTGGCCGGAGACTACATGTACGTCATCCGTTCGGGTCGGGTGAAAGTGACGAAGGCCTCGGACGACGGTCGCGAGAAGATCATGGACTTCCTCGAGTCCGGTGCGTTCTTCGGCGAGATGGCGTTGCTCGACCAGGCGCCGCGATCCGCGAGTGTTCGCACCCTCGAGCCCTCGGTTCTGGCGGCTCTCTCGCGCCGGGACTTCATCGGCGTGTTGCGGAGCAGTCCGGACCTGTCTCTGTCGCTGATTCAGGAGCTGACGCGACGGCTGCGCGAGACCGACGAGCAGGCGACCTCGGTGTCGTTCCAGCGCGTTCAAGAGCGCGTGAAGGGACTCCTCGCCCGCATCGCCCGCGCGGAGGGCGAGCCCGAGGATCGCCGGATCACACCGGTACTCACCCACCAGCAGATCGCAGACATGATCGGGGCGTCCCGCGAGACGGTCACACGGGCGGTCAAGGAACTCAAGCAGAGCGGCGGGCTCGAGCAGCAGGGCAAACGCTATCTCGTCCCCTAGGTATCTCGCGGTTGGCACCGAACTCCGCTGGTAGACTCGTTGCGCGTGAGCGGCTCTGCAGGTGCATCGCCCCGATCCCGCGGAAGGACCGCTCAGCTCCGTCCGAAACAAGCAGACTCCACGGCGTCGGGCTTCTCGAAGGAGAGGTATGATTCTCCTCCCGACTGCTCCCACACAAGGTCTGTACCGCGATGTCTTCCTGCCTGCGCTCCTTCCTTCTAGCCGCCTGCGTCGTTCCCCTGCTTCTCGCGTGTCAGAGCGACGAGGAGAAGATCGCCGCGTTGATGCAGAACGGAGAGGCTTACCTGGAGGAGGGCTCTCTCAAGGAGGCGGTGATCGAGTACCGAAACGTCCTGCAGCTGGATCCGAACCTTGCGGCGGCTCACTATGCACTTGCCAAGGTCTATCTCGAACTCAAGCGGGGCAACGAGGCCTACTGGGAGTTCTCGGAGACCGTGCGTCTCAATGGCAGCAACGTGGATGCCCGGATCACCTTCGGCGGACTGAGCCTCATCATGAAGAACTTCGAGGAGGCCCTTGGGCAGGCCGAGAAGGTCATCGACCTCGATGCCTCTCGTGCCACCGCGCACCTGCTACGCGCTCAGGCTCTGGAACGGCTCGATCGGGCCGATGAGTCCGAAGCTGGCTACCTGAAGGCGATCGAGCTGGACGGCGAGGAAGGTTCGTACTTGCTGGCCACCGCGAGCTACTACGCGCGCCAGAACGACCGCGCGAAGGCCGAGCCGATGCTGCGGAAGTTCACGGAGATCGATCCGGGCTTCGTGTCCTACAGCTCCTTGGCGCGCTTCCTGGCGAGGGATCGCGAGAGGGTCGCCGCGGCGCAGGCCGCCTTCGAAAAGGCGGTCGAGACCGCGCCCGATTCCAACAAGGCGTCGGCCACCCAGAACCTCGCCAATTACCTCTACCTGCAAGGTCGCTCCGACGAGGCGCTCGCGCTCCTCGAAGCAGCAATCGAGGAGGCGAAGGCCGGGTCTCAAGGCAAGCTCGACCTGATCTACCTGCTGGCGCGCTTCTACGGTGCCGAGGGGAACGCCACGCGAGCGGACGAGCTGATCGAGTCCGCGACGTCGGCCGAGCCGGGGGACCCCAAGCCGCACCTGATCCTCTCGGCCTACCGCGGCCGCAAGGGGGATCTGGAAGGGGCACTCGAATCCGCCGAGGCAGCTCTCGCGATCGATCCTGACAACGTCAAGGCGCAGTTGCGCAAGGCCGAGCTGATGATCGATCTGGGCTACCGCTCCCAGGACGAGCAGCAGATTGCTGCCGGACGGCGACTCGTCGAAGCGGTTCTGGAGAACGAGCCGACCAGTCCGGACGGTCTCTTCGTGATGGGCAAGCTGAAGCTCGCTTTGGCCGACGCCGAGGGCGCCATCGAGGCGCTGCGTGCCGCGATCGATTCGCGGCCGAACTGGGCCCCGGCCCACTTCGTGCTGGCTTCGGCTCTGACGCTCACGGGCGACACCAACGGTGCCCGTGCCGCGGTCGCGCGCGCCGTCGAGTTCGAGCCAGGGATGCTCGATGCACGCCGCCTGCTCTCGCAGCTCCACGCGTCTCTCGGCGAGCACGAATACGCGGTGGAGCAAGGCCGTGTGTACCTCGCTGCGCGTCCCGACGACCTCAAGACGCGCATCGTCGTCGCCCAGAGCCTGGTGCGGATGGGGCGAGTCGACGAGGCCATGAAGGCGCTCGAGGCGATTTCGGACGAGGACGCCAGCGCTGACTTGTTATTCGCCAAGGCGCGCCTCCACCTCGCTCGGCGAGACCGTGAGTCCGCGCGCGCCCTGCTGCTCCGTGCCGCCGAGACGCAGCCGCATCATCCCGAGATCCTGCGCGGGCTGTTGGGCCTCGACCGGAGTTCGGGCCAGATCTCCGAGTCGAAGACCCTGATCGAGGCGGCGGTGAAGGAACGGCCCGACGACGCGCAGCTCGCGCGCGTACGCGGAGAGCTGGCCCTGGCCGAGCGGGACTTCGATGTGGCGGAGCAGAGCCTGCGGCGCGCCACCGAGCTCGACCCCAAGAACATGGACGCTTCCGAGCAACTCGCGACCTTCTACCAGGCATCGGGCCGGTTAGACGAGGCCCTGCAGACCTACGAGCGCGCCCTCGAACAGCAGCCGGACGAGCCGCGCCTGCACCACTTCATCGCCGTGCTGTACGAACTCGGAGGACGTGTCGACGACGCGATCGTGAAGTACGAGCGGGCCATCGAGCTCGATTCAGATCTCGGCCAGGCGAAGAACAACCTGGCGTATCTGCTGGCCGAGGCGGGTCAGGATCTCGACCGGGCCCTGATGCTGGCCAAGGACGCCAAGTCCCTGATGCCCGGGAGTGGCAACGCGGCCGACACCCTGGGCTGGGTGCTCCTCAAGCACGGCAGGGCTTCCGCTGCGGTGGGATATCTGAACGAAGCCGTGGCGACGATCGATCCGGATTCTCCGAATCTCGGTATCGTGCGTCACCATCTCGCCCAGGCCTACGAGGCCAGTGACCAGAAGGGAAAGGCCATCGAGACCCTCGAGGAGGCCCTCTCGAACCTCGAGCGGCAACTGGCGGCTATCCGCAGCCGGGGCGGCACGCCGGTGGGGCCCGAGTGGTCGAAGAGCGCTCGCGAGATGCTGCTCCGCCTCAAGCCGGCTGGTTGAGCGAGACCCCCAGCTCGCCACCGGCGCGTCAAGCCTCTTCCTCGGCTTGCCGATAGGGCTCGGGTAGACCTGCGCGTAGAGCGCGGGGTGGGGCTCGCGTTTGGGCGGGCACCCGAGGTGGAGGGATCCGATGAGACTCTCGACGCTCAGTCTGGCTTCGGCGTTCGTATGGCTCTTGGCTGCAGGCGGGGCGCTCGGCGACTCGCGCGAGTCTGCGACGGCCGAGTTCGATCTGCGCGGGATGGTGGCTTCCGACGAGGCGATCGCCGCGGAGTGGGTGGCGTCTGCTTCGGAAGAGGGGCCGGCCGGTCCGGCGCCAGTTGCGGAGAGCGAGTCCGTCCGCGGGGACGACTTCGATCTCAGCGAAGCCGCGGACTCCGCGCCTACGCCGCAGGCCGTTCGGTCGCAGTCCTCCGCCTCGTTCTCGTCGATCCCACTCGGTCCGATGGGCGTCGATGAGAACGGTGTTGAGGGGCGGATCCACACCGTGGCGAAGGGTGACACGCTGTGGGACATCTCCGACGCCTACCTGGGCACGCCCTGGGTGTGGCCCGGAATCTGGTACGAGAACGACAACATCGAGAACCCGCACGTCATCGTGCCCGGCGATCGCATCTGGATCACGTCGAACGAGATGCGTCGGTTGAGCGAGAGAGAGGCCGAAGAAATGATCGCGGCGATGCCGGTCGCGGACGAGGGGACCGGAGTCGATGCCGAGAGCCAGAAGCCGGAGCTCGCTGACGCAGAGCCCCAGCCGGCTGCCATCGAGGATGCTTCGATCGCGCTGCCGATCGACCCCACGGCCACGATGACCGGCGAGATGCTCACGCTGCCGTATCAGCAGACGCTGCACTTCTCCAGTGTGAATACGATCGAGCAGGCGTCACGGATCGTGGACAGCCCGACTCTGCGCAATTTCCTCACCCAGGGCGACGTGGTCTACCTTCCGCTCGGAAAGGGGGAGGTGTCGACGGGAGACGAGTTTACGATCTTCCGCGACATCGAGGAGATTCGCGACGTCGGGACCGGTGCCGTGATCGGCTACCACTTCGACGAGAGGGGGTGGCTCGAGATCACCTCGGTGAACGGCGAGGCGAGCACCGGCGTCATCAACGGGGCGACCAGCGAGATGCAGCGGGGCGATCGGTTGATCCCGCGCATCGAGAAGCCCCGGGACGTCCCGGTTCGAATCGCCTCGAGCGACGTCGAGGCGTCGATCGTGTTCATGCCCGGAATCCGTTGGATGGTGGGCTCTCTGGACTCGGTGTACCTGAACGTCGGGAGCATTCACGGCGTCGAGATCGGCACCCAGATGGAGGTGTACCAGGCTGGGCAGGTGCAGGATCTGAACGCGATGCCCGATACGGTCGTGGCCCAGATGGTGGTGATTAGCGTCGAGTCCGAGATCAGCGTGGCCTTCGTGACGCAGACGGTTCGCGAGCTCGAGGTTGGAGATCACGTTCGCGGCGTGCTGAGCGATCAGTTCGCGGTGCGCTGAAGACGCAGCTCTGCTATTCGAGAACCTCCCCGGTCCCGGGGAGACCCTCGTGCGCTTGGGAATTCTCGACCCTCGCGACGATCGCGAGCAGGTGTGCTCTTGGCTCGCGTTCCAATCCGTCCTCCATCTCGATCCCGTCTCCGCCAACGAGCTGCTGCAACAGACCCCCGATCCTGTCGCGGCGCTGCATGCCTGCGGCCACTCTCGGGCGCTCCAGGAGCCGTCGCTCGAGGTCCGTTGCGAAGCGCTGGCGAAGCTCGGGGCTTCGGTGCTGCCGCTCCCGGCACCCGCCTATCCCGAACGACTCCGCGTTCTGCCCGATGCCCCTCCCGTGCTGCTGATTCTCGGCTCGCCGGAAGTGCTGCTCGGACGTGCGGTCGCCATCGTCGGCGCCCGGGCACCGACCGTCTACGGTCTCCGCGTGGCGCGAGACCTGGCGACGGCCCTGGCAAAGGCTGGAGTCGTCGTGGTTTCGGGCCTCGCGCGCGGAATCGATGCCGCGGCCCACCAGGCAACCCTCGAGGCCGGCGGTCTCACGGTGGCGTTCTCGGCCTGTGGGCCCGACCGGACGTATCCCGCCGAGCATGCATCCCTGGCCGACGAGATCGTTCGCAGGGGTGCCGTCGTGACGGAGATGCCGCTCGAGACGCCGCCGCTCGCGCACTACTTTCCGCTGCGCAACCGGCTGATCTCCGGACTCGCCGAGATCGTCGTGGTCGTGGAGGGCCGGCTGCGGAGTGGATCCCTCATCACCGCACGGCGTGCCATCGACCAGGGTCGGGACGTCATGGTCGTTCCGGGACCCATCGGAGCGCCAACGAGTCAGGGACCCAACCGCCTGCTGCGAGAAGGGGCGGCGCCCGTCACCCGGATCGCGGACGTCTTCGAGATGCTGGATCTGAGCCTCCCGGATTCCGGTCCCGATGCCCGAGCAAAGCGCGACGCGACGAGTCCCCTGGGCGCGAGAATTCTCGCGATCCTGCAGCAGGAGCCCTGTACGCGAGACGCGCTGGGCCACCGCGTCGAGGTGCCCGCGGGCCGTCTCGCACTCGCGCTGACCGAACTCGAACTCGCCGGGAGGATCGCGCTGGATCGGGACGGCTGTTTTCGTCTTCTGGGGGGCCCCTGAGCTATGTTGGGTTGCCCCCGCGCCGCCTGCCGGCACGCCATCGAGGGCTCGTGACGATCCAGCGCACCGATCCGGAAGGCTGCAGCGCCGTCACCATCGTGGGCGGTGGACTCGCGGGCTGTGAGGCCGCCTGGCAAGCGGCGCGACGCGGTGTGCCCGTCGTCCTGTACGACATGAAGCCCGAGCGCATGTCGCCGGCCCACGCCTCGCCGGACTTCGCGGAGCTGGTGTGCAGCAACTCGCTACGCGCCAGTGGCCTCTCGAACGCGGTTGGCCTCCTCAAGCAGGAAATGCGGGGGATGTCGTCGCTGATCCTCGAGGCGGCGGACTCCACGGCGGTACCGGCCGGGCGCGCGCTGGCGGTTGATCGCAGCGCCTTCTCGCGCTTCATCACGGAGGCGATCGAGGCGAATCCCCGGATCGAGGTGCGGCGCGAGCTGGTGCCGAAGATTCCCGAGGAGCCGATTGCGATTCTGGCGACGGGCCCGCTCACCGCGTCCGAGCTGGCTGAGGATCTACAGCGGTTGCTCGGCGACGAGTACCTGTACTTCTATGACGCCATCTCGCCCACCCTGTATGCCGACTCGATCGATCACGAGGTCGTCTTCCGCCAGTCGCGCTACGAGAGCGGGGAGGGCGACTACCTCAACGTCCCGCTCTCCCGGGCCGAGTACCGCGCCTTCGTCGATGCTCTGCTCGCCGCAGAGACCGTGCCGCTCCACGCTTTCGAGGCCGCGCTCTACTTCGAAGGTTGTCTGCCCATCGAGGAGTTGGCGCGCCGCGGCCCCAAAACCCTCGCCTTCGGACCGATGAAGCCGGTGGGGCTCATCGACCCGAGGAGCGGCAAGCGTCCCTACGCGGTGGTGCAGCTGCGACAGGAGGACAAGGCGGGCGTGCTCTACAACCTCGTCGGCTTCCAGACGAAGCTCCGCATCGGCGAGCAGAAGAGCGTGCTGCGTAGCCTGCCGGGTCTCTCCGAGGCGGTCTTTGCCCGCTTCGGGTCCGTGCACCGCAATACCTACATCAATGCGCCCGAGCGCCTGCTCCCGACCCTCGAGCTGAAGGCTCGCCCGGGGCTCTACATCGCCGGCCAGATGGCAGGGGTGGAGGGTTACGTCGAGTCGGCGGCCCTCGGGGGGATGGCCGGCATCAACGCGGCCCGTGCCGCGCGCGGTCTCGCCCACCAGGTTGTGTCCCCCGATACGGCCCATGGTGCCCTGATTGCGCACCTGATGAACGCGCGTCCGAAGAGCTTCCAGCCGATGAACGTCAACTTCGGTCTCTTCCCGCCGCTCGCCGCGGGAGGCAAGAAGCTTCCGAAGAAGGAAAAGAACGAGCGAATCGCACGCCGCGCCCTCGACTCGTTCGATGACTACCTGCTGCGCGTTGCCCCGGAGCCTGCATGAGTCGCGCGATGACGTGGACGAAGGGCCTGCGCGACTTCGAACTCTTCCTGCGGGCCGAGCGAGGCCAGTCGGTGCACACGCGCCGTGCCTACCTGTCGGATGTGCGTCAGCTGGCGAAGTTCGCGGGAGCCGAGAGCACGCCCCGCGAGACCACGACGCGCGGGGTTCGCGCCTGGCTCGTCGAGCTGCAGAAGAGCTGCGGCCCGGCTACCCGAGCCCGGAAGCTGGCCAGTGTGCGCTCGTTCTATCGCTTCCTGGTGCGAGAAGGCGAGGTGTCCCTCGATCCGAGTGCGGGGCTCCCGCTGCCGAAGACGCCCGCCCGTCTCCCGCGGCCCCTTTCCGTGGATGACTGCGACGTCCTGGTAAAGGCCGAGCCGCCCGCCGCGACGCCGCTGGCTGCTCTGCGTGCCCGCGCCCTTGTGGAGCTGCTCTATGGCACCGGCATCCGCGTCGGCGAACTCGTCGCCCTCGACGTGCGAGACGTCGACCTGCGGGCCGCGGAGGTGCGCGTCCTCGGCAAGGGCAACAAAGAGCGGATCGTTCCGGTGCCCCGGCTCAGCCGCGACGCCCTGGCCGCGTGGATCGAGGCCCGCAAGCGCCCCGGTATCCTCGCGGAGCCCCTCTTCATCTCCCTGCGGCCGCGCAAGGAGGAGAAGCCGCGTCGGCTCGGCGCCCGCGATGCGCGCCGGATCCTCAAGCAGCGGGCAATCGCGGTGGGGATTCGGGATCGCGTCCATCCTCATCGCATGCGTCACAGCTACGCGACCCACCTGCTCGACATGGGGGCCGACCTGCGCGAAATCCAGGAGCTGCTCGGGCACGCCAGCCTCTCCACGACCCAGAAGTACACGGAGGTCTCGGCAGAGCATCTACGGCGGGTGTACGATCGCGCCCACCCCCGCGCCCAAGAGCCGAGTCGCAGGAAACCCCGAACCCGACGAGGAAGCAAGTGACCCCTGATCAGCCGCTTCGATCCACGACCGTCGTCGCCGTCCAGCGCGACGGTGTCCTGGCGATCGGGGCCGACGGCCAGGTGACGATCGGCGAGGCGGTCATGAAGCACGGCGCCGAGAAGGTCCGCCGGGTCGCCAAGGGCAAGGCGGTGGTGGGCTTCGCGGGAGGCGCCGCGGACGCGCTCACGTTGATGGAGTTGCTCGAGGCGAAGCTCGAGGCCTATCCGGGAAACATCCGGCGGGCGGCCGTCGACCTGGCTCGGGATTGGCGAGCCGATCGCGTCCTGCGACGTCTCGAAGCGATGCTGCTCGTGGGTGACGCCGAGAGTCTGCTGGTCGTGTCGGGCAGCGGCGATGTGATCGAGCCCGATGACGGCGTCGCGGCGATCGGCTCCGGCGGATCGTACGCGCTTTCCGCCGCGCGCGCGTTGGTTCGCCACACGTCGCTCTCCGCCGAGGATGTGGCACGCGAGTCGCTGCTGGTGGCGGCGGAGATCTGCATCTACACGAATGACCGCATCAACATCGTGACGATCCCGTGAGCTCCAGTCCGACCGCCCTCCATGGCCTCACGCCCCGAGAGGTCGTCTCGGAGCTCGACCGTTACATCGTCGGCCAGCGGGATGCGAAGCGCGCGGTGGCAGTTGCCCTGCGCAACCGCTGGAGGCGCCAGCAGGTGCCCGAAGAACTGCGCGACGAGATCGCACCCAAGAACATCATCATGATCGGACCGACGGGGGTGGGTAAGACCGAGATCGCCCGACGCCTTGCTCGTCTGTCGCAGGCTCCGTTCATCAAGGTCGAAGCCTCGAAGTTCACCGAGGTGGGCTACGTGGGCCGGGACGTGGAGTCGATCATTCGTGACCTTTGCGAGTTGGCGGTGGCCATGGCCTCCGCAGAGGAGGAGAAGGCAGTTCGCGCCCATGCCGAGGACCGCGCCGAAGAACGGCTCCTCGATGCGTTGTTGCCGTCCCCCACCGCAGTTCCCGGCAGCGTGCCTTCTGCGCCGTCGCCCGAGGCGAACGAGACGCGGGAGAAGCTCCGCAAGCTCCTGCGGCTCGGCGAACTCGATGACCGGCTCGTCGAGGTCGAACTGTCCGAAGACGGAGGCGGGCCCTCCTTGTCGATCATGACGCCCCAGGGTGTCGAAGAGATGGGGGTGCAGTTCAAGGACCTGCTGGGAAGCATGATGCCCAAGCGCACCAAGCATCGGCGAATGAAGGTTGCCGAGGCGCGTGCCGTGATCGCCGCCGAAGAGGCGGCCCAGCTCGTCGATCAGGACCGGGTGCGCGAGCAGGCCGTCGAGAGGGTCGAGCAGAGTGGGATCGTCTTCATCGACGAGATCGACAAGGTGGCGGTCGGCCCCGGCGGCAAGCACGGGCCGGACATCTCCCGGGAAGGCGTCCAGCGCGATCTGCTCCCGATCGTCGAGGGCTCGACAGTGCAGACGAAGCACGGGCCGGTCCGGACCGATCACATCCTCTTCATTGCTGCGGGGGCGTTCCATCTCACGAAGCCCTCGGACCTGATCCCCGAGCTGCAGGGTCGCTTCCCGATCCGGGTCGAGCTCTCGAGCCTCGACAAGGACGATCTGATCCGAATCCTCACCGAGCCCACGAATTCGCTCGAGCGACAGTACGTGGCGCTGCTCGCCACGGAGGGAGTCGAGCTCGAGTTCACGGAAGACGGCATCCGTGCCATCGCGGACGTGGCGGCGGCCGTCAACGAGAAGAGCTCGGACATCGGCGCCCGACGCCTTCACACCGTCATGGAACGGCTTCTCGAGCCCCTGAGCTTCGACGCCCCGGACATGGGAGCGGCGCCGGTGGTGATCGATGAGGCCCTGGTGCGGGAGCGGCTCTCGGATCTAGTGGAGAACGCGGACGTTTCGCAGTACATCCTGTAGGCCGCACGGGGGTCGTGGGGGAGACGCGTGGGGATCCGGGTTGGAGTCGTAGACGACGAGCTGTTCTTCCGCGAAGCGATCAGCGAGGTCCTGGAAGCCGCCGGCTTCGATTGCGTGACCGCCGAAGACGGGGCCCAGGCGATCACGCTCGCGGACGATCCCGGCATCGGAGTCCTGGTTCTCGACATCCGCATGCCCGGGATGGACGGCATCGACGTGCTGCGCCACCTGCGCGAGCAACGCCCTGCGCTGCGGGTACTCGTCCTGTCCGGTGCCAGCGACCAGGAGACGGTGCTCGAAGCCCTGCGGCTGGGGGCGTGTGACTACCTCGCCAAGCCCCTCCACGACGAGGAACTCGTGCTGGCGGTTGGCCGCGCTTGCGAGAGCTACGCGCTCGCGGCCGACGCGGAGCAGCTTCGCGCACGTCTCGCCCAGGTCGTCACGGTTACCGAAGATCTCTCGCGGAATGCGAGCCGTGCTGGCTCCGAGCGGCGTGACTACCTCCGCAGCGCCGCAGTCGATGCTGCCGCCGAGCTGTTGCAGGCACGCCGTACCTCCCTGCTGCTGCGGGACGAGCTGGACGACCTCGGCGACGTCGCGGAGCTACAGGTCGTCGCCAGTGTGGGGTGCCCTCGGTCGATTGCCGAACTCGATGTGACAATAGTCGGCCAGGGGATCGCGGGGCAGGTTGCGCAGTCGGGCGATGCCGTCCTGGTAGAGTCGCGTGCGCAAGCGGGTCGCTTCCTCGGCGATCGCCCGGCCGGACGCTATCAGTCCGAGAGCTTCGTGATCGTGCCGCTCTTCCGGCGGCAGCCCTCGATCCTGCCGGGCTTCGAAGAAGAAGACGACGACGAGGTGATGGGCGTGATGTGCGCCACTGACCCGGAGGGCCGCGAGTCCTTTGGGGTGGACGACCTGGCGCTCCTGCGTCTGCTGGCGGGGAGGGTCGCCGAGCTGCTCGATCACCCGCAGCGAAAGGGGCTCGATCTGGAAACCGGGCCGAGCCCCCTCGAGTCGAGAACCCCGCCACTCGATGGCTCCCCGATTCACGATCGCGACGCGGAACTCGTCGGCAGCATCTGCGACGCCCTGGTCAACGAGGTCGAGCCCGACAGCGTGTTCCAAGCCGTGCTGGAGCCCATCGAGCGCGAGCTCTCCGCGGTACCCGTGTCGCTGTATCTGGTCGACCGCGCTTCGGGTGATCTCGTCTGCGAGGCACAGCGGGACGGTGGATCCCGCGCCGATCGCAAGGTTCTGCCGTCGAACCAGGGCCTGACGGGCGCGGTTCTCCAGGCTGGCAGCCTGGTCGCCAGCCAGTCGCCCGAACTCGACTCTCGCTACGACCGGGACGTGGACACTCCGGAGGACGGCATCCCGGGCCCCCTGCTGTGCCTGCCGATACGCTTGCGGGGCAGGGTCGTCGGGGTGTGCCGCGCCTTCCTGCCCGGCAACGCCAGCGCGTCTCCCCGGACCGGCGAGGTCGTCGCTGCGGCACTCTCGGCGGCGGTTCGCAACGTGCTCCTGTACCGTAGCTTGGTCGAGTCTATCGAAGAGGTGGCTGAGGCACGGCGCGAAGCGCGGTCCTGAAGAGCCGCCCAAGCTCTGAGTTGGGAACCCGCGACAGCATGAAGGATCTGGTCGATAAGGCCGAGGTGCTCGTCGAAGCGTTGCCGTACATGCAGCGCTTCGTGGGCGGGACCATCGTCATCAAGTACGGCGGTCATGCGATGCAGGATCAGGACCTGCGCGCGTCCTTCGCCGTGGACGTGGTTCTGCTCAAGCACATCGGAGTGCGGCCCGTGATCGTCCACGGTGGCGGTCCTCAGATCGAAATCGAACTCGGCCGGCTCGGCATCGAGTCGAGCTTCGTGAACGGCCTGCGGGTGACCGACGACGCAACCATGGAAGTCGTCGAGATGGTGCTCGGCGGCAAGGTCAACCGAGAGATCGTCGAGCTGATCCAGCAGGCCGGTGGGCGAAGCGTCGGCCTGACCGGCAGCGACGGAGCCATGCTCCGCGTGCGTCCCAAGCGAGTCGACGGTTCGGATGTGGGACGCGTCGGCGAGATCATCGATGTCGATTCGGGGGTCATCTCGTCCCTCGAAGAGGACGGCTTCGTCCCGGTGATTGCCCCCATCGCGGTCGACGCGGACGGGCTCACATACAATGTGAACGCCGACGAGGTAGCCGGTGCGCTGGCGGTCGCGCTGTCTGCGAAGAAGCTGATGCTGCTGACCGACGTGGAGGGCGTCCGGGACGCCTCCGGTGAGCTGATGAGTCAGCTGACGGTCGAAGAGGCGCACAAGCACATCCAGGAGGGCACGATTCGGGAGGGGATGATCCCGAAGGTCAGCTGCTGTATCGACGCCCTCAGCGGCGGAGTCCCCCAGACCCACATCATCGACGGACGTGTCCTGCACGCAGTCCTGCTCGAGATCTTCACCGATGACGCAGGAGTCGGAACCCTGCTGCTTTCATGAGCGGCAGGGCCGGTCGAGAGGAGAGATGAGCGATCCCAAGGACTTCATCTGTGTTGCGGACTGGCCGGCGGACTCTCTCTGGGAGATCCTCGAACGCGCGCGGGATCTCAAGCGACTGAACGCAGAAGGCCAGCGGCCGGCGAGCCTGCGAGGACGCACCCTCGCCATGTACTTCGAGAAGCCGTCCCTGCGGACCCACGTCACCTTCGAGTCAGGCATTACGCAGATGGGCGGCCACGCGATCCTGCTGCGTCCCGAGCAGGTGGGGATCGGCACACGCGAGAGTCCGGCGGACGTCGCTCGCAATCTCTCTCGCTGGGTCGATGGCCTGATGGCTCGCACCTTCAGCCACGCGCTGGTCGAGCAGCTGGCCGCCGAGGCGACGATTCCGATCATCAACGGTCTTACGGACCTGCTGCATCCCTGCCAGGCGATGGCGGATCTGCAGACGATCGCCGAGAACGCGGATCCGAGAGACGCGACGCTCGCCTACGTAGGGGACGGCAACAACACCGTGAACTCGCTGATCCTGCTGTCCGCGGTGCTGGGCTTGCGGATCCGGGTTGCGACGCCTAGATCCCACGCGCCGTCGGCGGAGATCATGAAGCGCGCCGACGAACTCACGAAGCGAACTGGCGGCAGTATCTTCTGGAGTGAGTCTCCCGAGGAGGCTCTCCAGGGGGCGAACTTCGTCTACACGGACACCTGGACGTCGATGGGTCAGGAGGACGAGGCGGCAGCACGCCGCAAGATCTTCGCCGCGTACCAGCTGAACGAGGAACTGCTCGAGGCCGCGCCGGAGGCCTGGGTGATGCACTGCATGCCGGCGCATCGGGGCGAGGAGGTCACCGATGGGGTCCTCGACGGTCCCCGGAGCCTCATCTACGACCAGGCCGAGAACCGTCTCCACGCCCAGAAGGCGATCATGGAGCGCCTGATGGTGGTCGCGTAGACCGCAGCCTGCAGGCTCCGCTACCCGCGGGGTTGTTGCCGCGTCTACGTACGCGAATTCTCAGCTTTCGCGGGCGGGTTGCCGATTCAATGCGTCGAGGGACCGGCTCGTCCGCCAGCCCCTCGAAAGGGCTTCGATGGATCTGGGTGCTGTCTCCGAGGAGGATCTACGGCGGACTCCGTGTGTCACAGCGGGGTGCGATCCGACTGCCCTGTGTCTCAGCACCCGGGAGGGATACCTGTTCTCTCGTCTAGACGGACATACCCCATGGCGTCTGCTGCGCGAGGTGGGCGGGATGACTCCCGATGAAGTCGACCTGTGCATCGAGACTTGGCTCGGCGACGACGTGGTCGAGCTCACCGACCCCGAGTGCAGGCCTCGTGCGGTCGTGAAGCTCGAGGCAGTGCCTGCCGTTGTTCCCGGTCAGATCGACGAGAACGAGCTCGACGAGAGCCTCGACCTCGACGTCGAGGTGCAGCGCCGCATTCTCGATATGCAGAGTCGGCTGGGGGCTGGCTATGCGGCGATTCTCGGTGTCGCGCTCGACGCCGACCGCAAGACGATCAAGCAGGCCTACCGCACGTTGTCCCGCGACTTCCACCCGGACCGCTACTTCCGGAAGCAGATCGGCGGATACAAGGCCCGCCTCGAAGCGATCTTCAAGAAGGTGCTCGAGGCCTACGAGCTTCTCTCGGATCCGGAAACGCGTGCCGAGGTGCGGAAGGCGATGACGGCCGCCCCGGAGTCGTCCGGACTGGGTCGCGACGGAGAGCTTCCGCCTGCG
The DNA here is from genome assembly GCA_046583095.1 of Myxococcota bacterium. Classification (GTDB taxonomy): domain Bacteria; phylum Myxococcota_A; class UBA9160; order UBA9160; family UBA4427; genus JAJDAN01. The sequence goes on from JAYGDB010000196.1 coordinate 22,652, forward strand.
TCGCAGCGCCCGCTCACGTCGATCGAACGCCTGCGGCGCCGCATGCCCTTCAGGCTGCCCGAGTCGATCCTCAACGAACGGCGGGCCAAGGCGCGCAGCTTCTACGACTCAGCCCGGTCCTGGGCGGAGGGCGGTCAACCGCTCGAGGCGGCGTCCAGCATTCGGCTGGCAATCGCCTTCGACCCCTTCGAGGAACTCTACAAGTCTGCCTTCGCCGAGATCCAAGCCGGGATCTCGGACGGGAAGATTGCGGGCTTGCTAACGGCTTCCAAGGATTGGGAGGAGCTGGGCGAGGTGCGGGAGGGCCTGAAGCAGTGCGAGGAGGCGCTGCTCCACCGGCCCCACGATCCGGACCTCAACGAGACGGCCGCCCGCTGCACGCTCGTACTCGGGGACACGAGTGCGGCGCTCCAGTACGCGGAGCGCGCCTTGGAACACAGCCTGGATGTTGGGCGTTACCACCGGACGCTCGCGCAGGTGCTCAGCGAGAGCGGTGACAAGGCCCATGCGATCTTCGAGTTGGAGTGCGCGCTCGAGCTCGATGCAGGGGATACCGAAGCGGGAAGACTGCTGGAGAACCTGAGGCCACCGAGAGTGGTTCGTGGGGGGGATGAATGAGCCGGGTGATCGGAATCGACCTCGGAACGACGAATTCCTGCGTCGCCGTGGTGGACAATGGACAGCCCGCGGTGATTCCGAACGCGGGTGGCTACAAGACCACGCCGTCGATGTTCGCGATCTCGCAGGACGGAAAGCGCCTCGTCGGACACCTTGCGAAGCGACAGGCCATCACGAACTCGAGCGGAACGGTCTTCGCGGCGAAGCGGCTGATCGGACGGCGCTTCGACTCTGCCGAGGTGCAGAAGTCGATCGACCTCTGCCCCTACGAGATCGTGCGCGGCGCCAACGACGACCCGCGGATGAAGATTGGCGGCAAGGCGTTCACGTGTCCGGAAATCTCGGGGATCATTCTGCGCGAGATGAAGCGCGTCGCCGAGGAGTACCTCGGAGAACCGGTCCAGGAAGCCGTGATCACGGTGCCCGCCCACTTCAACGACACCCAGCGCCAGTGCACGAAGGATGCGGGCAAGATCGCCGGTCTCGAGGTACTCCGGATCATCAACGAGCCGACCGCGGCAGCCATGGCCTACGGGTTGGGGTGTCGCGAGGACGAGACCATCGTCGTCTACGACCTGGGCGGTGGCACCTTCGATGTCTCGATCCTGGAACTCTCCAAGGACGTGATCGAAGTGCTCGCCACCTCGGGCCACACCTTCCTGGGCGGCGAGGATCTCGATCGCCGGGTGGTCTCGCACCTCGTCGAGTGGTTCCAGCAGGACAGTGGTATCGACCTGCGCTCCGACACCATGGCGTTGCAGCGGTTGAAGGACGCAGCGGAGAAGGCGAAGTGCGACCTCTCCCTGCGCGACAGTACCGAGATCAACCTGCCTTTCATCGCGAGTGACGCCGAAGCTCCGAAGCATCTCAACTACACCCTCACTCGAGAGACTCTCGAAGGGCTCGTCGACGACATCATCCAGGCCACCCTGAAGTCCGTGCAGCAGTGCATGGAGGACGCGGATCTAAAGCCCGAGGACATCGACCAGGTGATCCTGGTGGGCGGCCAGACTCGCATGCCTCGTGTCCAGAAGCTGGTGAGCGACTTCTTCGGCCAGCGTCCGCACAAGGGTGTGAACCCCGACGAGGTCGTGGCTCTCGGCTCGGCCATCCAGGGCTCGAACCTCGTGGACGAATCGCAGGGCCACCTGCTACTGGACGTGACGCCCCTGTCCCTCGGGATCGGCACCTACGGCGGCCACTTCGCCCGCCTGATCGAGCGCAACACCACGGTGCCGGTCAACAAGTCACACGTCTTCACGACGACTCGGGACGACCAGTCGGCCGTGAAGATCCGCGTGCTCCAGGGCGAGAGCGGAACGGCGCTCGAGAACGACCTGCTCGGCGAGTTCACCTTGCAGGGCATCCGGCCCGCGCCCAAGGGCGAGCCCGAGATCGACGTCACATTCGACATCGACCCCAACGGCATCGTGAGCGCATCGGCTCGCGATCTCGCCACCGGTCAGGAGCAGTCGATCACCGTGAAGACCACCGGGACGCTCTCCCAGGAAGAGATCACGCAGATCGTCGAGGATCACGATCTCTACGAGGTCAGGCTCAAGGCGTGAGCGCCGCGATGGAGGGCGCGAAGCAGTCGGCGGTTCCACCGGTACGGTGAGCGCGCCGACGGGGCCCGCACCTCGCAGGGGGGCCTTACGATAGGCCTCTGACTGCCGCTCGTCCGGCCGCCTGTTACCATGCGGCCCGTTCCTGACCCTGGAGAGCGGCGATGTCTTCGAATCCCAAGCGAATCTGCCTCGCGTACAGTGGGGGTCTCGATACCTCGGTCATCCTGCGCTGGCTGATCGAGGAGTACGGCTGCGAGGTGGTGTGCTACTGCGCGAACGTCGGCCAGGAAGAAGAACTCTCCGGCCTGCCAGAGAAGGCGCAGCAGACGGGTGCCGCGGACTGCATCATCCGCGACCTGCGGGAGGAGTTCGTCCGCGACTACGTCTTCCCGGCGATTCGGGGAAACGCGGTCTACGAAGGCGTATATCTGTTGGGCACCGCGCTCGCCCGCCCGCTGATTGCCAAGCACCACGTCGAGGTCGCCCGAGAGACGGGTTGCGATGCCGTCGCCCACGGCGCCACCGGCAAGGGCAACGACCAGATTCGCTTCGAGTTGACGTTCCGGGCCCTGGCCCCGGAGCTCAGGGTGATCGCGCCGTGGCGGGTCTGGGACCTGCGCTCGCGCACGGACTGCATGGCCTACGCCCAGAAGTACGAGATTCCCGTGTCCGCGAGCGTCAAGAAGCCGTACTCGATGGATCGCAACATCCTGCATTGCTCCTTCGAGGGCGGCATCCTGGAAGATCCCTGGCGCGCGCCCGAGGAGGACATGTTCATCCTCACGAGTTCAGCCGAGGAGGCGCCGGAGACTCCGGCTGAGTTGATCATCGGCTTCGAGCAGGGTGACCCGGTCTCGATCGACGGCGAGGTTCTCGATTCGGTCGCGCTGCTGAGCCGCCTGAATCACGTCGCGGGCGCCCACGGCGTTGGCCGGGTCGACATGGTAGAGAACCGCTTCGTCGGCCTGAAGAGTCGGGGCGTGTACGAGACGCCGGGCGGTACAGTGCTCCACGTCGCCCACCGGGCTCTCGAGTCGATCACCCTCGACCGCGAGGTGATGCACGAGAAGGATCGCCTGGCGCCGCGGTTCGCTGAGCTCATCTACAACGGCTTCTGGTTCTCGCCGGAGATGGAGTTCTTGCGCGCGGCGATCGACGCATCGCAGAAGAACGTTACGGGCGATGTTCGCGTGAAGCTCTACAAGACCGGCGTCCAGGTTACGGGTCGCCGCTCACCGTTCTCCCTCTACTCGGAAGAGCTCGCCACCTTCGAAGAAGACGAGGGCGCCTACGACCAGGCCGACGCGACTGGCTTCATCCGGCTGCAGGGGCTGCGCTTGTCACGCTCCTAGTCGCGGCCCGCCAGGAACTTCAGCAGGTGCGGCGTGGAGAGTTCGACGAGGTCGACTTCGGGGGCGAGTTGCTCACCGAGGGCGAAGAGGTAGGTGAGGGTGCGCGCGTACAGGAGCAGGTCGTTGGGGAGCTGAAGGCCGGGCGTGTCACGCAGCAACTCGACGGCCTCGTCCTTCAGGCCGAGAATGGCCTGGCCGGGGACAGAGAGTGCGCCTCCGCTCGCACGGATGCGTTCGAACATGGACGCGACCGCAGGCCGGACGTCCTCGTGCGCCCCGGGTGCGATCATCCCCATGGAGTCCATGCGCTCGAGGAAGGCGTCCAGGTCCGATTGCAGCAGTGCGTAGATGCCTTGGCGCAGGTCGCGGCGTAGCTCGGGAGACAGCCGCTTGCTGAGGCCGAAGTCGACGAAGAGCACCCTCGGCATCGTCGCGGCCTCGGGCTCGTCGATGACGAAGAGGTTGCCCGGGTGCGGGTCGGCGTGGAAGAGGCCGTCTCCGAAGATCTGCTTCGCGTAAGCGCGACCAACGATTTCGAGGACGCTGGCGGGAGAGATACCGCGGGCTTCGAGGCCGGCGCGGTCGCTGATCGCGAGCGTGTCGCATGCGGTCATCGTGAGCACGCGCGATGTCGAGTGGGAGGCGAAGATCCGGGGGACAGCGATCTGCGGGTCGTCGGCGAGGTTGCGCGCGATTTCTTCCGCGATGCGTGCCTCCCGCTCGAAATCCAGTTCTTCCAGCAGGCCGTCGCGAAACTCATCGAAGAGCGCGTCGCGATCCGGAATTTCGCGGCCCACCCACCAGCATCCGAAGCGCACACACAGGCGCAGCACTGCGAGGTCGGCGCGAACCGATGCGCGCAGCCACGGATACTGGACCTTCACGGCGACGATCTCGCCCGTGGGCAGGCGCGCGCGGTGCACTTGGGCGACCGATGCGGCGCCAAGGGGCTCGCGCTCGAAGTCCTCGAACAGCGAATCGAGGGATGCGCCCAGTTCCGTCTCGATCCACTCGCGGATTGTCTCGAAGGGCAGCGAAGGCACCTGGCTCTGAAGTTTGCGGAGTGGTTCGGCAGCAGCCTGCGGAACCAGGTCGTGGCGGACGCTGGCAAACTGGCCCGCTTTGACGAAGGCCCCTTTCAGAGCACCCAGCATCGCGATGAGTGCGCGGGCCGTCGCCGCCCTGCGGGCGGCGTGTCTTCGGGCCCGGCCCTGGGGTCCCACGAGCAGGTCCCCGAGTCGCCCCAGCCCGTGTCTCAGGACGAACCCGGACACGAATGCCCCGAGCCGGAGAGCCGCCTCCAAGCCGCTCGTGCGAAATCCGAAGCCCGACATGGGTTCTTCGCGTCTCAAAGCCGGCGACAGGGTCTGCGACCCCGAGGGGGCAGGGGGTCCGGGAGATCCTGCGTGGGCTGATTTTGGGAACAGGCGGTCATGACTGCAGGCCTAGAAGGCGAACCTTGCCCGGGTGGTCGAGCGGGTTGCGATCTTTGCCTTTACAATTCTGCCCGTCTTAGACTAGAAACACCACTATACGGCGCGTTCTGCACACGAGCTTCGGGTTCGGTTTTCCACCGACTGGGGCTTGGCGTGTTCGCAGGCGCGTTCAACCGGAAGCGAGGAGTGTGAACATGATCCGATCCCGAATGATCGCGGGGCTCAGCGCGCTGGCGCTCCTGTTCTCGGTCGCACCGGCCTTCGGCCAAGAGGATGCCGACGGCGCGGCCCCGACCTTCCAGGAAGGCGACGTCATCACCTTCGAGAAGATCGACGCCCTGCGTCGCTACATCCCCGACGAGTTCTGGAACAACCG
>JAYGDB010000204.1:0-13715 GCA_046583095.1 Myxococcota bacterium
CCGTCGGAATCGCCGCATCCCCCAGCTGCCAGCCTTCGACCGCCGAGCCCAGGGCCGCGACCCGACCCGAGTACTCGTGGCCCCCGATCTTGTCGGGGGGCGACATTCCCTCCAGTACGGTGTGGAGATCGGTCCCGCAGATCCCGCAATGGCTCACGCGAAGCAGCACGTCCTCCGGGCCGATCTCGGCGACGGGATGTTCGATCACCTCGACATTTCCGACCGAGCGGTAGATCAGCGCGCGCATGCTACGGGGGATGCCGGTCATCCGGGGTCTCCGTAGCGAACTCCGTCGATTTCGGCTCCCTCCTGCTGCAGGCGAGCCAAAGCCGTCTCGCGCAACGGACCCACCTGCACCTTCTGGTTCGCCGTGTAGTCGAGTTCATCTGCGTCGAAGAAGAGCACACGCTTGGGAACCTTGTAGGCCGCCAGCTTCTCCCGCAGTTGCTTGCGGATGCTCTGCTCCCGGGACGGCTCGTCGATCGTCGCGCCCTCGGCCCGCACGGCGCACAGCACGATGGCTTCCCCGAGCACCGGGTGCGGGACTCCCACTGCGAGCCCGTCACGAATCTCGTCGGACGGCAGCAGCGCCCTCTCGATCTCGAGGGGCGAGACGTTCGCGCCTCCCGTCTTGATCAGATTCGAGAGCCGACCGGTCCAGTGCAAGTAGCCGTCTTCGTCGAACCAGCCACCATCCTGGGTGTGGAAGTAACCGTCGGCGTCGAAGTAGAGCGAGGGATCCACCTTGTAGTAGCCACGCATCAGCGTGGCTCCCTTCACCGCCACCTCGCCTTTCTCGCCCTGGGCAAGAGTCTCCCCGGTCTCCAGATCGAGGATGCGGATCAACGTCCCCGGCAGCGGCAGACCGCTGGTCTCTTGACGCAGGTCGGGAGCCGCCGAAGCGGGCAACGCCGAGGCGAGAGTGAATGTCTCGCTGAGCCCGTAGGAGCCGTAGGTTCCCCACTCGTCCTTCTCGAGACCCGCCAACGGAGCCAGGGGTGACGAGAACTCGATCTTCCGTACGCTCGAGAAGTCCGTCGTCGCCGCCAGCGGATGCTCGGCAAGAGCCTTCTCCTGGTGGGGCCAGGCGTGCAGTGTCGTCGCGTGCTCCCGCTCGATCAACGCCAGCGCCTCCCCGGGCTCGAACGTCTCCTGCAGTACCAGACACGCGCCCGCCGCAAGCGTCGCGCCCAGGGACATCGCCATCCCGGCGCTCCAGAAGAACGGTTGCGCGGTCCACACGACGTCGTCGGGGCCGAGTTCCATGTACTCGGCGAAGCGCCAGCTCTGGATCACCGAGGCCCGCTGAAAGTGCAGGACGCCCTTCGGGTGCGCGGTCGTGCCGGACGTGTAGATGATCACGCCGTCGTCCGCGGGCGTCACTTCAGCGGCCATCTCGTCCAGGAGTTCGTCGGCGACGCCCTCCCCGTCCACCAGGAACTCCTGCCAACCCCGGACGGCACCCCGACTCGGGCCGCCAAAGGCGACCAACCCACGCAAGGCGGGCAATGCGGCGCAGTGCAGGCTGCCGGGCAGCGCGGCCCTGATTTCCGGGTGTGCCTCCTCCAGTTCCTCCAGGAAGTCCCGACCCAGCAGGCTGCGCTGGAGCAGGAGCAGCGAGGCATCGCTGTGCCGCAGGATGTAGTCCCGCTCGTCCGGGGTCGCGAAGGTGTTGACGGGAATCAGAACGCCACCCACCAGGCCGATCGCGAACGACGCCACCACCCATTCGGGTCGGTTGGCCATCAGCACGCCGACCTTCGACCCCTTGGAAACGCCGGCCGCGACGAGCCCCTTCGCAAGTGCCCGCACCTCGCGGTTCAGCTCCGCATAGCTGAGCTCGCTCCCCTCGAAGCGAAGCACCGGCCGCTCGCCTCCGCGCGAGACCACGTCCTCGAGGAAGCGCGGCGCACAGTACCGCGACTCGTCGGTCTGCAACCGGAGTTCGAGGGGCTTTCGCTTCACGACGGTACTCCCGCTCAGTCGTTCGGCGGCGGCAGGGTCTCGGTCGGGAGTCGGATCTCGGCGTCTCCGGACGCGAGCACCTCTTCCTTCTGGTTCGTCATGACCACGTGCACCGTCGCGACGGGCTGACCCGAGGGATCGTCGTGGGCGATCGCCGTCACCTCCCCATCGAGAAGCGTGAGATCCCCCGTAAGCGCCGGCGACCGGTACGACATCTTGCTGTGCAGGATGTCTCCCCACTCCCCCGCCCAGTTCGACAGGTAATCGAGAATCCAGGCGCCCATCGAGGCGCCATATCCGTAACCCCGCGGCATCCCGATCAGCTGGGCGTACTTCTGCTGGACGTGGCCACGAGACGGCCCGTGGTAGAGACCGTCACCCAGGGTGGGATCGACCTTGGCGCCTTCGAGATCGCGCGACATCTCGGGCAGCCAGCCCGCCTCGTGGAGCGAACTCGGGAGACCGTCCGACTCGAATGCCGACCAGATGGTCATCGCGAACGCGCGCCACTCGGTGGTGAAACTCATGATCGAATGCGGCCCGATGGGACGCGTGGGCAGCTTGTCGCCGGCCTTCACGAAGGAACGACGATCGTGCGCGAGTTCGAGGAAGCTCTGGTAGTACTCGAACTTCTGGCTCTCGATCTCTTCGATCTGCTTCTCGGTCCAGACGGGATCCTTGTCGTCGCTGAACTGCTGCCGCTTGCGCGCCTCTGCGGCGAGGTAGCGAATCGACGTCGATCGCTGCTTGCAGACAATTTCGCCGCGGCCATTCACGTAGGTGGTGTCACCACGAGAGAACATGGTCGGCCCGGCGAAGCCCGTCTTCGTCACCTTGTAGTCGAAGAGCATGCGATCCCGCGAGACACGGTCGCCGGGGAAGATGCGAGGGCCGAAGAACCACCACTCATCGCCCCCGAAGAGCATGTGGGTGCCTTCGATGTTTCCCTGGATGGCGGGCGCCGCGCCGTGACTGTCGTCGGTACAGACGGCAAACGAGTACGGGGCAACGAAACGGCCGAAACGCCCCTCGGCGGCGAAGCGCTCGTCGAAGTAGAGCGGGTTCGGGTTCTGCATGCCCTGCACCCAGCGGCGGATGTCATTGGGCGCAACCGGGTCCTTCATCTGGCCGCCACCGAGCGGAACCCCGACCCAGCGGTCGACGGGAGAAGTATCGAATTCAGGGTCGGACATATCGGGGGACTCCGAGAAGCGAGCAGCAAAGTTGACGAACCGTCAGATCTTATCCTGAGCCTGCTCTGCGCCGCCACTGGGGTAACACGACGTCCGCTGCCACCTGCTCGAAGGCCACCTCCACGGGCATCCCGATCGCGACGTCTTCCGGACCCTCGCCGAGCAAGTTGCCGACGATCCGGAGGTCGTCCCCTTCCTCGAGTTCGACGAGCAAGACCACCAGGGGAGCGAGATCGACGAATGCCGGCAACAGGGGCGGATGCGCCACGACCCAGCTGTAGACCGTGCCGCGCCCTGAAACCGGCACCCAGCCACACTCGAAGGACTGGCAGCGCGGACACATGGGGCGCGGAGGAAAGCGCAGGTGGCCGCAAGGCGTGCAGCGCTGCATCCGCAGCTCGCCATCGCGGCAGCCCTGCCAGTACTGCTGACTGGCATCGTCGGGTCGGGGCAGCGGACGTTCGGAAGCCACGGCAGTCAGCTCCGGCAAAGCAGCAGGGCGCTGGTCGGCACACCGGCACCACTGGTCACGAGCGAGATCTCCGCGTCCTCGACCTGGCTCGTCGAGGTTCCGCGAATCTGGCGAACACCTTCCAGCACGAGGTTGAATCCGTGTACGTAGGCTTCGGAGAGTCCGCCGCCGCTGGTGTTCGACGGCAACGCCCCATCCGGCCACTCGAGCGCCCCGGACGCGGCCATCGGGCCGCTCTCGCCGGGCTTGCAGAAACCGAACTCTTCGAGCGAGAGCAGGACCAGGGGCGTGAAGGCATCGTAGAACTGCGCACAGTCCACGTCTGCGGGAGCGATCCCCGCCGACGCGAAGAGATCGCGGGCCGCCCAGGTCGAAGGCGTCTGCAGGAAGTGGGGACCGTGATAGTCGGTCATCACCGTGTGCTCGGGCCCCATGCCCTGCGCTGCCGCCAGCACGACCGCGGGTGCCTGGCGCAGGTCGCGGGCTCGCTCGACAGAGGTCACCACGACCGCGAGGGCACCGTCGGTCTCGAGGCAGCAGTCGAACTTGCGCAACGGCTCGGAGATCAGCCGCGAGGCCTGGTGGTCCGCGATCGTCATCGGCTCGCGCATCAGGGCGTTCGGATTGGCGACGGCGTGCTTGCGCGCGGCCACGGCCACGGCCCCCAGCTGCTCGCTCGTCGTCCCGAACTCGTGCATGTGTCGCCGAGCCAGCATCGCAATCTGATCAACGGGACGCACCAGGCCGTAGGGCGCGGTGAACTGCGCGTCGCCCCCGACCCCAGACCCGGTAGCCGCCCAGGGACGTCCCCCGGACCCGCGGTTACGCGCCCGCCAACACACGACCACGGATGCCTGGCCGGTGGCAACCGCCATCGCCGCGTGAGCGACGGTGCCGCAGCCCGCTCCGCCGCCGTAGGCGATCTCGCTGAAGAAGCGAACGTTCTCGAGGCCCAGGTTCCGCGCGATCTCGACCTCGGTGGTGGTCTCCATGTCGAAGCGCACGAGCCCGTCCACCTGGCTCGAGTCGAGACCCGCGTCCTGCAACGCGCTGCGGATCGCCTCTAGGGCCACCGTCCGCTCGGGCCTGCCGATGTTCTTCGAGAACTCGGTCTGACCGATTCCGACGATGGCGGCAGCTCGTCGCATGAGCGGGATGCTAGGCTGCCTGGGGATGCAGGTTCAACGCCTCTCGCACATCGGAATCTGCGTAACGGACCTCGAGGCCTCAGTCGTCTTCTACCGCGACGCGCTGGGATTCTCGGAGATCTCGCGCCTCGAGGTGTCTGGATCCGAGCCCGAGCGGCTCCTCGAGCTGAAAGACGTCGCCTTGCACGCCGTATACCTCGAGCGCGACGGCACCCGGATCGAGCTGCTGCATTTCGACTCGCCCGGGGAGACCGGCGGACCGGGCCCCCGACCCGTCAACCAGACCGGTCTCACCCACCTCTCCTTTCGGGTGACGAGCCTCGACGACACGATCGCCGCCGTCGAGTCCCGGGGCGGCCAGGTTCTCGAGAGCACCCGCATTCAGAGCCCCCGCTACGAGACGTCCGCGATCTTCGTCACTGACCCGGACGGACTCCGGATCGAACTGCTGGAGAGTCCCGGCGATCCAAATGCGCTACCGGGAGCCGCCCCCTAGAAGCGGCGCGAACACCTCGTCGTGGATACGGGAGGCGATCTTCTCCCAGGTGTACCGCTGCGCGTGATCGCGGATGAAGTCCTCGTCCCATTCCGTATGCATGGCCTGCTGCATCAATTCGGTGAGACGAGCCGGGTCCTTCGGCGGCCCGTAGAGACCGAGCCGCTCGTCCACGATCACGGCGTTCACGCCGCCGACGTCCGAGCCAATGTACGGCCGGCCGCATCCAAGTGCCTCGAACATCACCGTGGGATTCCCTTCGGAGTGGCTATAGAGAACTACCGCATCGCTGGCCCGCATGTACTGCAGCACGACCTCCGGCGAACGCTGTCCGAGGAAATCGACGTCGCCTTCGAGCCCCAGCTCCGCGATGCGGGACGCGATGCGTCCGCCCGAGCAATCCTCGCCGAGCATGCACAGCAGCGGGCGCGCGTCCGCTTCGATCCGGCTGAGCGACTCGAGCAGGATCAACGGGTCCTTGCGCTCCACCCAGCGGGCCACTGAAACAAAGATCTTCCGATCCGTGGACAACCCGAGCTGCTGCCGCTCTTCCCGCCTCGATCGTCTCGAAACGCTATCGAAGTCGAAGCCGTTCGGGATGTAGTGGATCGGCCGGTCGGTTCCGGAGATCTCTTGGATCTCGTCGATGTCGTTCGGATTCACGCGGATCAGAGCGTCGTTCTCGCTCAGCGCGGCGATCGCGTCCCAACGTCGAGCCCGAAGCGCTGGAATCAACCCGTCGTGGTTGTCGTGAACCGTCAACACCGAGGGCACGCCGTACTCCTGCGCCACAACGGCTCCGTGCCAACCGTACTGCAGGGTCATGTGCGAGTGGACGAGATCGAACCTCACGTCGTGCCTGCGGATCGTTCGCCGGATCGCCGGCAGGATCCCCCGCCTACGGTCGCTTCCTGGAATCCGCCCCACCCAGGGCGGGAAAGGCGCGAAGCGGACGCGCACGTTGTCGTAGTCGTAATCGTCGCTGAGCATCCGCAGCCGCAGTTTTTCCCACACGCGCCCCATCGGCTGCAGCCAGGTCGGAAACCAGGGGACCGGGGCGACCACGGTGATCTCGTCGAAGAAGCGCTTCAGGCCCGCGATCTGATGATGAACGAACACGTAGTCGGCGCTCTCGAAGTGCTCGTCCGAGTAGCGGCTCACCACCAGCAGGTTCGGCATTCGATCCCCCCAGAGCCAGGGTAGTTGGCGTCAGTCCGCGGTGCCCGACAACGGGGCATGTGCGTGCTCGCAGAGGCCTTGTTTCAGGGACCCCAGGGTCACGCCGCAGGTTCCGACCCGGGACCTGGCCCAGCGCGCGCCCTCGATCACCGCGGGGCGAGGTCCCGAACGGCGCGAGCCAGGTCGTCGGGCCCGCCGCCAAAGGGCAGGATCGAGATCACGGGAGTCGTGATCCCGGCCCCGGAAAACGCCTCGATCTGCTCGCGACAGGCTGCGGGCTCCCCGTGGACAAAGAGTGCATCCACCAGCTCGTCAGAGATTGCTTCGAGGGCGCCCTTGCGATCCCCGGTGCGCCAGGCCGCGTGGAGCGGCGCCAATTCGTCTGCGCGCCCGAGCCATTCGTGCATACCGGCATAGGCCGGGAGATTCAGGTACGCGGCAATCAAGCGCCGGCAGCGGGCACGCGCAAACTCGGCGTCGGCCGTCGGGAACACGCCGATTCGCAGGACCAGCTCGCGGGAGGCCCCGCTCGATCCCTCGCGCACCGTGGCCGCCAGATGCGGCACGTCGCGGGCCGCGACCAGCGAGAGCAGTGCGCCATCTCCCTCGCGTCCGGCAAGACGCAGCATGTCCCGCCGCAGACCGGCGAGATAGATGGGCGGTGCCTGCGCGGGCACCCGCTCGAGTTCGAAGCCGTGCGTCTCGAAGGTCTCGAACGTTCCCTCGACGCGCTCGCCCCGGAGCGCCGGGCGCAGGAAGCGGAGCGTGTCACGAACACGCGCGTACGGCGACTCGAAGGGGATGCCGTTCCAACCGTGCACCATCGCGTCCGAAGAGCTGCCGATGCCCAGGACGAAGCGTCCCGGCGCCGCTTCCGCGAGTGCTGCGGCCTGCTGTGCCAGCAGCGCCGGACCGCGCGTGAACACCGAGGCGATCGATGTCCCCAATCTCAGCTCCGGCGCCCACGCCGCCACCGTCGCCAGGGGCGTGAAGGCGTCGAGCCCCGCGGTCTCCATCGTCCAGCAATCGCTGTAGCCGAGGTCGACGATCTGGCGAAGCCACTCGCGGTGCTCGGCCAGCGGAATCCCCGGAAGCGGCACCGTCATGCCCAGCCGGCTCGTCATGGGGTCAGGCGCGCCCGCCGAGACCGAGGCCCTGGCGCGCGACTACGCCGCGCATCACTTCCGACGTCCCGCCTCCGATCGTCTCCCACATGCTCTGGCACCAGAGGAGCGCGGGACGCGCGTCGGCCACGAGTGCCTCCGGGCCTCCGAAGTCGAGCACGGCGCGCGCGATTTCCTGGCAGACGACGGTGTGCACGACCTTGTTGGCGGCAGCCTCGACGATCGCCGGGCGGCCCTTGAGCATCGCGTCGAGCACCTGCAGGGCGTGCATCTCGACCTCGAGACCCCGAACCATCAGATCTCCCATCCGCGTCGCCACGACCGGGTCGCCGTCCAGGCCCTGCTCCCGAGTCCACTCGATCATCTCTTCGATATCGCGGCGCACCCGCCCGGGCGGAAACTGGATGTGTCGTTCGTCGGCAAGAGCCTCGGCCATGATCGGCCAGGCCCCGTTCTCAGGCCCGACTCGGTTCGCGACGGGCACTTCCACACCCTCGAAGTGCACCTCGTTGAGCTGGTCTCCGTCCAGCGTGGGATGCGGCGACACCGTCACCCCCGGAACGCTCTTGTCGACTATCATCAGGGACAGCCCCCTGCCGCGGCTCTCCGGCTCGCCCGTGCGGCACAGCAACCACAGGCAATCCATGTCCTGGGCGTAGGACTGCCAGATCTTCTGGCCCGTCACCACATAGTGGTCGCCTCGCCGCTCCGCGCGCGTGCGAAGGCTCGCCAGATCCGATCCCGCTTCAGGCTCCGAGTACGCGAGCGAAAAGTGCAGGTTGCCGGAGCGAATCGGCGGAAGCCACTCGGCCTTCTGTGCTTCCGTGCCGTGACGAATCAGGCTGCGCGCAACGATTCCGGCCGCCAGGGGATTGCGCGCGGCGCGCGCGTAGGCGACCTCGTCCCAGAGCAGGAACTCGCACACCGCGCTCTCCCCGAGGCCGCCGACGCTCTCGGGCCAGGCCAACGACAGCCATCCCCGCTCCGCCATGGCCTGGAACAACGCTTTCACCTGCGGCCAGCGATGACCCTGGCGGAAGAAGCCGTCGAGGTCGCGGTAGTCCTCGAGAAAGGCGCGAACCTCCAGGCGGAAGGCTTCTTCCTCGGGAGAGAAGTGGAAGTTCACTCGTCGTCCTCGATCCGGGCGTCCGGATCCGGGTTCCACTCGGGCTCGCGTCCCTCTCCGAACGCGCGGGGCCCCTCGACGAAGTCCGGATGCGCCCAGTGGGAGCGCAGGAGCGCCCACGCGCGTTCCAGAGCCTCCGAGTAGCCCTGCTCGAGTCCGCCCCAGACCGCTTGCTTCGAGAGCGCCATCGCCTGCGGCGAGTTCCCGAGCATGACCTCGGCCATCTGGTTCGCGCAGGCGGCCAACTCGGACGGACTGTCGACGAGTTCGTCGACCAAGCCCAGTTGGTGGGCGCGCTCGGCGTCGAGCCGGTACGCCTTGCCGAGGAGCGTCATGCGCAAGGCCGTACCGAGGGGCAGGCGCTTGGCCAGCCCCACGTTCTCGAGAGCCCCCACCATGCCCACGTTCACGTGCGTGTCGGTGAAGGCCGCGTTGCGCGATGCAATTACGATGTCCGCATCCACCACGAAGTGATGACCGCCGCCCACGCAGAGCCCGTTGACGGTGCAGATCACGGGCTTCCACACCTGGTTCTGATGGGGCGACCAGTGGACCGCCTCCGCCAGGGGAGCGTCCGCGAAGACCTCGTCGGCGTCCTCGCCACCCGCCTCGGACACGTCGAAGCCGGTACAGAAATGCCGCTCTCCACTCGCCCGCACGATCGCGACACGAATCCACGGATCGTCGCGCACCTCGCCCCAAATCTCGCGAATAATCGGCTGCATGCTGGGCGTGAGGGAGTTTCCGCGCTCCGGGCGGTCGAGGGTCAGGGTTGCGATGTGATTCGCTCGCTCGTAGCGCAGACCTTCGAGGGGCCCAGTCAGGTCGATGCTCACGTCGAGGCTCCCGCGAGCGAGAAGCCGGCATCTTCGAGCAGCCCGTTGCGGGCCGACGAACGCGAAGGAGATTGCGAGGCCAGCTGGCGAATGCGACGGGACAAGTGGAACACCGGCCCCTCCAGCGTGATTCCGATCGCTCCGAACACCTGGTGGCATACGTAGGCGGCTTCGAGACTCGCTTCGCCCGCGGACAGGTGTGCGGCAGCAGCGAAGCGCCGCGCCTCGGCCGCCGCGCCCTGGTCGAAGTGGAACGCGGCGGCCCGTGCGAGCTTCGACGCCGCCGACAGGCGCATCGAGCAATCCGCCAGCGGATGCGCAACGGCCTGGAAGTCGCCGATCGGCCGGCCGAACTGCTTGCGGGCGAGCGCGTGATTGCTGGCGTCCTCGACGAGTCGCTCGCCAAGCGCGGCGCTCTGGGCCGCGAGGACGAGACGCATGAGCACGATCCCGGCTGCACTGCCGGGCAGTTCGTCACCGCGTTCGAGAGCCACTCGCCCCCAGGGCTCGCCGCCCAGCGTTTCGACCGGCACGAGAGTGTCGGACGGCTGCGCCCGGAAGACCCGGTCGCCGTCGATCTCGAGGAAGACATCCGCTTCCGTGGCCCACGGAAGCAGCGGGGGCTCACCCGCCGAGACGATCGCGTCTCCAGCCGCAACACGCGCGCGATCCGGGTCGCCGAGCACGCGAGTCGCCAGGAAGGTCGCCGCCAACGGTCCCGGGAACGCAGCCCGCCCCAGGGATTCGACGGCCGCGACCACCTCGAGGGCGCCGGCGTCTCCATCGGGCGTAAGCAGGCCGAACACCCCGAGGTCGGCCAACTCCCGCCAGAGATTCCGCGGCAACGCACCGGACGTCGCCTTCACGACGTCGTCGTCGCAGCGGTCGGCACAGAACTGCCCTACTGAGTCTGCAATGGCCTGCTGGCCATCGTCGAAGGCGAGATCGAGACTCACGCGACTCCCCAGCGCGCCGCCGCCAGAGCGCGCGAGTGACCCCTGAGCTCGATGCGCAGCGCTTGCAAGCGCATGCTGAACACGTGCAGGTCGTGCTCTCGCGTGAAGCCGATGGCACCCGAGAGCTGGTGGGTCTCGGAGAAGACGTCCCCCGCGGCCGCCAGCGCATAGCTGGCCGCGGTGGCCGCCGCCTCCTCGGGCGCCGCGTGGAAGGCGGCCTCGCGCACCAGCCAGCGGCTCGCCTCGATCTGAATCGCGCAATCGGCGAGACGATGCTGGACGGCCTGGAAGGAGCCGATCGCGCGTCCGAACTGACGCCGCTCGGACAGGTACGCGACGGTCACCTCGAGACAGGCGGCCATCGTTCCGACGGCCTCGACGGCAAGCGCCAGACGCCACCATCGCTCGAGCCGCTCTGCCGAACCCGGGCCGAGCGATTCACCGCGCTTCGAAAGATCCGCTGGTGGACGGCCCATCGGATAGCCGAAGCTCGATCGAACGGGCTCGCACTCCCCGGGCTGCACCGGCACGACCCGAGCCTCTCCAGCGGCCCGATCGAGTACCAGCAAAGAGCGCGCGGAGGCGGCGAAGCGCACCGGCCCACCGGGCTCCGCGAAAGTCAATGCCACCGGCCCTTCGATCGACGAGTCGCTGACTGCACTCGCGACCACCGCCGAGGCAGCAAATGCGCAGACGCCGCCAGATCTTGCGACCGCCTCTGCGATCAGCACGGCTTCAAGGGGCCCGCTGCCGTCACCCCGCGCGACATCGGTAAAGCCGGCTTCGCGCAGGGCGGTGTCGAGCTCGGTGTCGTAGGCGTCATTGTCCTGCAGAGCGATCGCTCGGGCGGGACCGGCATGCTGCTCGAGCAGGCTGCCTACCGCGTCGAGGATCGCCTGCTGGTCAGTGCTGTACTCGAAGTCCATTCGTCACTCTCGCGGAAGATGCAGGAAGCGGCTCGCGATCAGGTTGAGCTGCACCTCGGTCGCGCCCACGGCGACACCGGCGGTCATCGCCAGCCGAAAATTCGCATCGGCGTACGAGCCATACTCGAGCGCCTCGGGCCCGAGAATCTCGATGGCAAGCTCCGCCACCAGGGTGTCCGCGCGGGTGCCCGCCACCCGGGCGATCTGGGTATCCGGCGTCGGAGGCCGCCCCTTTGCACGCACGTCGATCACCTTGTAGGTGAGAACACGTGCCGCCTCGCACACCGCTCGAGCCTCGGCGAGACGCTCGACGATGGTGGTGTCCTCGAGCCGCCCGCGCTCCCGCGCGATCTCCGCCAGATGGTCCAGGGTGCGCGCCGCTCGCGCATAACGCGCGGCTCCCACTCGCTCGTACTGCAGCGCGTAGTTGACGACGTCCCAGCCCTCGCCTTCCGGTCCCAATCGATCGCTGAGGGGAACTCGCGCCTCCGTGAAGAACACCTCGTGGAAGTAGCGCGCACCGACTATGGACGGAATCTCGCGCACCTCGATGCCCGGCGTATCGACCGGGCACAGCAGCACGGACACACCCCGCTGTCGTGTCGAGTCTGGATCCGTACGCACGAGCAAGAAGATGAACTCCGCGTTCTCGACGTAGGAGGTCCAGATCTTCGAGCCGTTGATCACGTAGTCATCGCCGTCCCGGATCGCAAGCGTGCGGAGGGCGGCCAGATCGGAGCCCGCCTCGGGCTCCGAGAACCCCTGGCACCAGAGCACGTCGCCGGCCGAGATGCGCGGCAGGTGCCGAGCCTTCTGCTCCTCGGTCCCGAATTGCATGATCGCCGGGCCGATCCAGTTGACATTCATGTACTGGGCTCCCCGCGGCTCACCGATCGCCCACATCTCCTCGCCGACGATCGAGTGCCGCCAGGGCGTGGCGTCGCTTCCGCCGTATTCAGCCGGCCAATGCTGGGTGAGCCAGCCGCGCTCGGCCATCGCCGCGCAGAAGGTCTTCGAGAAGGCCGACTGTGCGTCGCTGCCCGGACCGTGCTTCGAGATCTCCTCCCAGTCATCCGGCAGGACCGAAGCGAGAAAGGCGCGGATCTCGTCCCGGTGCCGGGCGTCTTCGGCCGACCAGTCGAACTCCAAGGGATCCTCCTCGAGACGCACCCACGTTAGCCGTCGGCCAGTTGACGAGCCACGCGCTGTGACGCTTAATCAGGAGTATGGCGTTTCCGGAGTTCACGCCGACGGTTCCGGTCTTCATCCGGACGCTCGAGGAGCGGCATGGCGCGAAGACCCTGATCGCCCTCGGCGACCAGCGGATCTCGTACGCCGAGGCATCGCAACGCTCGGCGCGCCTGGCGCGTGGATTGCTCGCTCAGGGCGCCGGCAAGGGAACCCGAATCGCGATCCTGATGCCGAACGGACCGGACTGGGTGGTCGCCTGGCTGGCCGTCGCGCGCATCGGGGCCATCGCAGTTCCCCTCAACACTTTTTTCCAGACCCGCGAACTCGCCTGGATCCTGCGGCACGCAGATGTCGACACCCTGCTCACGGTCTCGGGCTTCCTCACCCACGACTACCTCGAGCGGCTGGAGGCGGCCGCACCCGGACTCGCCGATGCGAAGAGCGGCCCGCTCCACCTGGCGGCCCTGCCCTATCTGCGTTCGGTGCAGGTCTGGGGCAATTGCGATCGGGCCTGGGCGGCCAGCGGAGCCGAGCTCACACAGAGCGCCGGCGACACAACGGACATCGACGACGCCTTCCTGGTTGCCGTCGAGGAGTCCGTGACGCCGTCGGATCCGATGCTCATCCTCTACAGCTCGGGAAGCACCGCTGATCCGAAGGGAGCCGTTCACAGCCACGGCACCGTCCTCCGCCATTCCTACAACCTCGTGGATCAACGCGACGTCCAGGTCAGCGACGTCATCTGGTCCCCGATGCCCTTTTTCTGGGTGGGCGGCCTGGTCTTCTCGTTTCTCGGCGGCATGCACAAGGGCGCGACGATGGTCGTCGAGGAGGTGTTCGAGCCCGAGCAGACCCTTCGCTTCCTGGAGCGCGAGCGCGTGAGCATCGCCGCGGGCTGGCCCCACTTCGGCCAGGCCCTTGCGGACCATCCGAGCCGAAAGGACCGCGACCTGTCGGCCCTGCGCGCCGGGAACCTGCCGGGCGTTCTGCCCGAGGAGATCGTCCCGACCGACCCCGACCGGCGCCCGAACGCCCTCGGCATGACGGAGACCTGCGGGCCACACACCTGGGGGCCAGACGGCGTGCTGCCGGATGCACTTCGC
>JAYGDB010000214.1:0-9966 GCA_046583095.1 Myxococcota bacterium
CTCTGCTTCGTGATCCGCGACGGCCGGATTCTCCTGATCCGCAAGAAGCGCGGCTTGGGTGCGGGCAAGATCGTCGGCCCGGGAGGCCGAGTCGAACCCGGCGAGACTCCGCTGGCTTGCGCGATCCGGGAGGTCCAGGAAGAACTCTGCGTCACGCCGACCCGGGTCGTGGCACGCGGCGAGCACTTCTTCCACTTCCTCGACGGCTACACGATTCGCGTCTTCGCGTTCAGTGCCGAAGACTGCGACGGCACGCCTCGCGAGACCGACGAGGCGATTCCGCTCTGGACGTCCCTCGACGCGATCCCCTACCCGGAGATGTGGCAGGACAACCGGCTGTGGATGCCGCTGCTTCTCGAGGGCGTGCCGTTCTCCGGCCGTTACGTGTTCGACGGCGACAGCATGCTCGACCACGAGATCGACCAGCGCTTCGACACAGAGCTCGCGCAGAGTATCTCCCTACCGATCGATCAGCCCTGAGCCCGCTCGTCGAAGACCGCGCACACCCGGGCGTGCACAGCCTCGGGGCTCCCGGCCCCATCGACGGCAACCAGATAGTCGCAGCCGAGCTGGTCGAAGATCTCGGCCACACGTCGCAGGAACTCGAGATTCTCGAAGACGGGCTCCGCGGCACCTGCCCGCGAGTTCACGCGTTCGATCCCGAGCTCGGGGGAGACCCGCACCAGGATCGCCAGATCCGGTTGCGGGAACTCGCGCTCGCTGTCGGCGAGGATCTCGGCGGAGTCGAGCCCTCGAGCACCCTGGTAGGCGACGCTCGAGAGGTAGTAGCGATCGGTCAGGACCCACTCGCCCCGGGTCAGCGCCGGCTCGATCACGCCGGCAACGTGCTCGCGCCGGTCGAGGACGAACCAGCGCAGCTCTTCTTCGGGCACGACCGGCTGGCCCGATTGCGCCATCTCGCGGATGCGGCGACCGTGCTCGCCGCTCGTCGGCTCGCGGGTGGTGACGACGGCGAGGCCGCGCGCGCGTAGAACGCCGGCGAGCAACTCGAGCTGCGTGCTCTTGCCACAGCCGTCGATTCCCTCGAAGGCGATGAGTTTCCCGCGCTTCACATAGAAGGTGTAGCCAGCCCTACGCGCGGATGCGCCTCGGATGCCCGAAACGCGACGAGGGGTGCGCCCGCGACTGGCACGCCCCTTGCTCTAGATACGGACGGCGCCGCAAGGCGTCTCCCGCAAGTACCCCTCTAACGGGACCGGGGGTCAGCGGGATCTCGGTCGCCGGGCGGAGGCACTGTTTTCGCTACGGGGAGCAACGGGGTGAACCCGCAGCGAGCTTCCGTCCGGCGGCCTTTCGACGATCCGCCTAGTACTTCCCCATCAGCATGAACGCGATCACCAGGCCGTAGATCGCGATCGACTCGATCAGCACCATGCCGAGGATGAAGTTGGTGAACATCGCACCCGCCGCGCCCGGGTTGCGGGCGATGGCCTGGGTCGTGTTGCCCGCGGTGAGACCCTGCCCGATCCCGCAGCCGAGGCCCGCCGCACCGACCGCGATGCCGGCGCCGATCCCGGAGCCCATGCCGGCACCCCCGTCCTGCGCGAAGGCGACCGCCGGGGCCACGACCATCACCAGGGTCCAGAAAACAAGCGTTCCAAATTTCCTCACGACTTACTCCTTTGATGGCAATTGCATTGGGCCAATTGCCGGCTGAAGGCACGATTTCCGCCACCGGGCACAGGGCCCGGTCGCTGCGCTGAAGACTCACCGGGCTAGTGCGGCTCCTGCAACGCTTGCCCGATGTAGATCATTGTGAGTAGCGAGAACACGAAGGCTTGCAGGACGGAGACCACCAACCCCAGTCCCATGAACACTGCGGGG
This sequence comes from Myxococcota bacterium, assembly GCA_046583095.1. GTDB lineage: Bacteria > Myxococcota_A > UBA9160 > UBA9160 > UBA4427 > JAJDAN01. The sequence goes on from JAYGDB010000214.1 coordinate 1,846, forward strand.
AGCACCACCGGAACCAACCCCAGCCAGATCACGATGACCGTGTGGTCCGCGAACATGTTGGCGACGAGGCGAACCGTCAGCGTCAAGATGCGCGCCAGGTGCAGGAGGATCTCGAGGGGAAGGAAGAACGGGGCCATCACTCGAATGTGATAGTGCTTGCCGCCGATTTCCCGCTCCATCAACGACGGACCCATGAACTGGTAGATGTATTTCCAACCGTGTGTCTTGATACCGACGTAGTTGTAGAGGACGAACGAGATCACCGCCCAGGCCGCAGCCGTATTGACGTCTGCGGTGGCACCACCGAGCCCCGGGATCAGCCCCATCAGGTTCGAGACCAGGATGAAGAGGAAGATGCTGCCGATCACCGGGAAGTAGCGGCGGTACTCGTCTCCCATCACCGACCGCGCCTGTTCGGAGAGCATCTCGACGATCACTTCGAGGATGTTTCGGATCGAGAAGCCCTCGTCGGGAACGACGCCGCCGCCCTCCGCGGAGACCCGGCTTCGAACCGCGAGACCTCCCAGCACCAGAAGCAGGATCGCCAGCACCACGGACTGGTAGAGGGCCGGGATCCCCGGCTCGAGGATCGAGTAGATCGTCATCGCTCGTCCTCGTCGCTGTCTTCGGCCGCAAAGCCCCAGACACTCCGGCGGTCCCACTCGGGGTCGTCTGGGTCGGGTACCGGGTAGTCGGATTGATCGAGGATCGCGGGGCGATGTCGCCAGCTGTCCACCAGCACCGCCGGCAGGACGATCGAGAGACCCACCACGAACGCAATCGCGTGGGCGCCCAGGGCCAGGGCGAGCAGCATCGCTCCTCCCAAGAGGGCCAGACGCAGTCCCACGACGCCGACCCACAACCCCGCTCCGCCGAACTCGCCGCCGAAGAAGCGCCGGGCGCTCGCGTGCATCGCCCGGAAGTTCGCCACCTCGACGAGCGCACCTGCCGCGACGCTCGTTGCGATCTGGGGAGTGAACAGCGCGAACGAGGCCGCAACCGCCCCCGCGCTGAGGGTGAAGTTGAGGCGCTCGACCCGCAGCAGTCCCGCCCGCGTGTCAGCGTGACCGATCAATCAGTCTCCGTCGTTGTCGCCCTGGCGGTCTGGGGGCGTCTCGTCCTCGGGGGGCGCGCCCTCGGCCGCACCGAGTCTAGACAAGCGAAGCACGAACGCTCCGAAACCGATTGTTGCACCAACGAGCACGCCCCAGGGCGCGGTTTCGAAGTAGCCATCGGCCCACCAGCCCAGCAGGACCGCAATCACGATCGAGAAGACCGCCTCCATCGAGGCCTGGTAGGCGGCGCCCATGGGCTTGGCGGAGTAGCGGTCCTGGAGCCGCCTGCCCGGGCCGTGCTCGCCGGGATCGCTCATGGATGCCCCAAGGGGTGCACGGCGGCCATCTCAGCGCACTCTGGCCGCGCGCTGCATCGCAACTCGGGCTGCTTCGAGAGTCTGGGCGATGTCGCCCGGCCGGTGGGCCAGCGACACGAAGCCGGCCTCGAAGCGCGACGGAGCCAGGTAGATGCCCTGCTCGAGCATCGACCCAAAGAACTTCCGGAAGCGTCCATCGTGGGATTGCTGAGAGTCCGCGTAGCTGCGGACAGGGCCGGGATGGAAGAAGAAGCCGAACATGCCGCCGACCGAGCAGGCCGAAAAGGGCACGCCCGCCTGCTCGGCGATTTCGACCAGACCCTCGCTGAGCTGCGCGCTCCGGGCTGCCAGTTTCTCGTAGACTCCCGGCTCCTCGAGACGCGCCAACGTTTCGAGACCCGCCGCAACCGCGAGCGGGTTTCCCGAGAGCGTGCCAGCCTGGTAGACGTCCCCTTCCGGCGCCACCCGCGCCATCAGATCACGACGGCCTCCGTAAGCCGCCGCCGGCAGCCCGCCACCCACGATCTTGCCGAGGCAAGTGAGATCCGGCCTCACCCGGTAGAGCCGCTGGGCGCCGCCGCGCGCCACCCGGAATCCCGTCATCACCTCGTCGAAGATCAGCAGCGCACCGTGCTCGTCGCAGACTTCCCGCAGGCCCGCCAGAAAGCCCGCCAGCGGCGGGATGCAGCCCATGTTGCCCGCCACCGGCTCGACGATCACGCAAGCGAGGTCGCTTCCCCAGCGATCGAAGGCCTTCCGAACCGCGGGCAGGTCGTTGAACGGCGCCTGCACGGTCAACCGGGTCATCGCTTTCGGGACGCCGGGCGAACCGGGGATGCCGAGCGTGGCGACGCCGCTTCCCGCACCGACGAGGAGTCCGTCCGAGTGGCCGTGGTAGCAGCCGTCGAACTTCAGCACACGGCTGCGTCCGGTAACGCCGCGCGCGAGACGGATCGCGCTCATCGTCGCCTCGGTGCCGGATGACACCATGCGCAACTTCTGGACGCTCGGCAGCACGCGGAGGACGGCCTCGGCAAGCAGCGTCTCGCTCTCGGTCGGCGCTCCGAAGCTCGTGCCGCGTGCCATCGCTGTGCGAACCGCACGCAATACGGCCGGGTGGGCGTGGCCGAGGATCATCGGCCCCCAGGAGCCCACGTAGTCGACGTACTCGTTGCCGTCGGCGTCCCAGATCCGGGCGCCCTTGGCTCGGTCGATGAATGGAGGAGTGCCCTCCACGGAGCCATAGGCGCGGACGGGGCTGTTGACCCCACCCGGAATTCGCTTCTTCGCTTCGCGAAGCAGACGCTTCGACTCGCGGAGGTTCATTCCTCCGGTTCTTCGGTTGCCGCTTCGGGCTCCGGTTGCGAAGCGGGCTCGACAGCGTTGTCGCCCGCCGCCAGCCGCGCCTCGTCGCCCTCGGCGAGCCGGGCGATCGAGACGAGCGTCTCGTCGGAGGCGAGATCCATGATGCGAACACCCTGGGTATTGCGGCCCATCACCGAGATTCCAGTGGCCGCGCAGCGCAGCACCTTGCCGCCGTTGGTGATCAGCATCAACTGATCTTCGTCGACCACCTGGGCGACGCCGACCACCGGCCCGTTCCTCTCCGTGGTCTTGATCGTGATGATCCCCTGGCCGCCACGGTTCTGAATCCGGTACGCATCCAGGGGCGTGCGCTTCCCGTAACCCTTCTCGGTAACGGTCAGGATCGTCGCCCCCGGTGTCAGGATCTCCATCCCGACGACCTCGTCGTCGCCGGAGACCTTGAGGCCCCGCACACCCGTGGCCGACCGGCCCATCGCGCGCACCTGGCTCTCGTCGAAGCGGATCGATTTACCGCGCTTGCTGGCGAGGATCACCTCGTTGCGCGCGGCGGTGCGTCCAACGCCGATCAACTCGTCGTCGTCGGCCAGGTTGATCGCGATGATGCCGCTTCGTCGCGGGTTCGAGTAGGCGGAGAGGGGTGTCTTCTTGACGACGCCCCGGCGGGTTGCGAGCAGGATCGATTCGCCCTCGATCCTCTCGAAGCTTCTCACCGGGAGCATCGTCTGAACCCGCTCGCCCTCCCGCAGACGCAGCACGTTGACGATCGCCTTGCCCCGCGCCGCCCGCCCCAGCTTCGGCAACTCGTGCACCTTCAACCAGTAGACACGCCCACGGTTCGTGAAGAACAGCAGGAAGGCGTGGGTCGACGCGAGCCCGAGGTGCTCGACGAAGTCCTCGTCGCGGGTCTCCATGCCCCGAGCGCCCTTGCCACCGCGTCGTTGCTGGCGATACAGCGTGATCGGATTGCGCTTGATGTAGCCGAGGTGCGACAGCGTCACGACCATGTCTTCCTCGACGATCAGGTCTTCGGTCGAGATCCCCTCGACCGCGCCGGTGAGCTCGGTGCGCCGCTCGTCACCGAATTTCTCCGCCACTGCCTCCGTTTCTTCGACCACCACGTCGAGGATGCGGCTGTCGCTCGCGAGCAGGTCGCGCAAGTCGGCGATCTTCGCGCGCAGGCCTTCGAGCTCGGAGGTGACGCGGTCACGCTCCAGCGCTGTGAGAGCCCGCAGGCGCATGTCGAGGATCGCTTGCGCCTGGCGTTCGGTGAAAGCGAAGCGCTCTCTCAGCACCGCCCGGGCAGCGGCTCCGTTATCCGACGCCCGGATCAGTGCGATCACCTCGTCGAGGTTGTCGAGGGCTGTTACGAAGCCTTCGAGGATGTGAGCGCGCGCCTCCGCCTGCGCGAGGTCGTAGATCGCCCGGCGGATCACGACCTCCTTGCGGAACTCGATGAAGTGCGAAATCGCATCCTTCATCGCGAGCGTCTCGGGCCGGCCATTCACGAGCGCGAGCAGATTGACGCCGAAGGTCGTCTGCAGCGGCGTCATCTTGTACAGCTGGTTGAGGACGATCTCTTCCTGCGCATCGGCGCGCAACTCGATCACCACACGCATGCCCTCGCTGCTCGTCTCGTCGCGCAGATCCGTGATCCCCTGGATCTTGCCGTCGCGAACCAGCTCGCCGATCCGCTCCACCAATGCCGATTTGTTGACCTGGTAGGGGATCGCGTCGACGACGATTCGCATGCCGCGCTTCGTTTCCTCGAAGCCGGCCCTCGCGCGCAGCGTGAGGTGACCGCGGCCGGTCCTGAAGTAGCTGCGAATGCCCTCGGAGCCGCACACCATCGCGCCGGTCGGGAAATCCGGCCCTGGCATCTTCTCGAGAATTTCCTCCACCGTGCAGTCGGGATTCCGCGCGACGAGGACGATCGCCGCCGTGAGCTCCCGCAGGTTGTGCGGGGGGATGTTCGTCGCCATCCCCACCGCGATGCCCGCAGAGCCGTTCGCCAACAGGTTCGGGAAACGCGTCGGCAGGTAGACGGGTTCCTCGACCGACTCGTCGAAGTTCTGCTTGAACTCGACCGTCTCGTGGTCGATATCTTCGAGCATCACCTCGGCCAGAGGAAAGAGGCGCGCCTCGGTGTAGCGTGCTGCGGCGGCCGGATCGCCGTCGATCGACCCGAAGTTCCCCTGTTTGTCGATGAGCAGGTAGCGGAGCGACCAATCCTGGCCCATCCGCACCATTGCGTCATAGATCGCTTGGTCGCCGTGCGGGTGGTAGTGCTTCATGGTTTCGCCGACGACGGCGACGGATTTCGTGTGGGGGCGGTTTGAGGCGAGCCCCTCCTGGTTCATCGCGTAGAGGATGCGGCGGTGAACAGGCTTGAGGCCGTCGCGCACGTCGGGCAGCGCTCGGCTGATGATGACCGCCATCGCGTAGGCGAGGAACGAGCTGCGGACCTCGTCCTCGATCGCGACGGGCTGGAGTCCGCCCTCGGGCGGCGGAGCCGGAGTGGTGGGACCTTCGCCGTCGTCTCCGCCCGAACCGCCGGAATCGTTGGCTTCCAGCTCGGGATCGTACGGTTCGTCGGACACCGTCTACACGTCCAGGTTCTGCACGTTCAAGGCGTTCTCTTCGATGAAGTTCCTGCGCGGCTCGACGACGTCGCCCATCAGCATGGTGAACACCTGGTCCGCTTCCACCGCGTCTTCGACCTGCACTTGGAGGAGCGTGCGCGACTCGACGTTCATAGTGGTCTCGGCAAGCTGGTCGGGGTTCATCTCTCCGAGGCCCTTGTAGCGCGAGATCGCGATGCCCTTGCCGCCGCTCTTGAGTAGGCTCGCCAGCAGACCGTGGGCGGTCTGGAATTCCTCGGGCTCGGCACCGTCACCCACCGCCAACCGGTACGGAGCGACGCCGCCCGCCAGGATGTCTTCGTGCAGGCGCGTCAGGCGACTGTATTCGTTGCTCTGCACGAACTCGGGATCGAAAACCACCGAGAAATTAGTGCCGTTGCGGCGCGTCCGGGCCACGAGGCGCTGGCCGCCCGAAGAGTGCGGTTCGAGCGACCACTCGGGCAGATCCCCGTCGGGATCGATCGTCGCGAATTCGGCCTGGAGGGCCTCGGTCACGGGGCCCAGGAGCCGGTCCCCGTCCGAGAAGTCGGCTTCGGTGGGCATCCCGACCCGAATCGAAGCATCCACGACCCGGTCGTCGATCATGCGAAGGCCGAGACGCTCGAGCACCTTCTTGTAACCGCTTGCTGCGGTCAGGACGTCACGTAGCTGGTTCTCGCCGAGAGGCTCCGTCGCACCGCCGGTCATCACGGAAGCTCCCGACAACGCGAGATCCAGCAGGTAGGCCTCGAGAGCGGTTTCGTCCGAGAGGTAGCGCTCACTGCGCCCACGCTTTGCCTTGAAGAGTGGCGGCTTCGCGATGTAGATGTATCCGGCCTCGAAGAGCTCCTTCATCTGGCGGTAGAAGAACGTGAGAAGCAGCGTTCGGATGTGACTGCCGTCCACATCCGCATCCGTCATGATGATGATCTTGTGGTAACGGGCCTTCGTGACATCGAACTCGGGCCGGATCCCCGACCCGACCGCTGCGATGATTGCCTGGATCTCTACGCTCGAGAGCACGCGGTCCTGCCGCGCGCGCTCGACGTTGAGAATCTTCCCTCGGATCGGCAGGATGGCCTGGGTCGCGCGGTCGCGCCCCTGCTTTGCGGTGCCCCCCGCCGAGTCACCCTCGACGATGAAGAGTTCGCTCTTGCTGGGATCCCGCTCTTGGCAGTCGGCCAGCTTCCCCGGCAGGTTGAATCCCGACAGTGCCCCCTTGCGCCGCGCCAGGTCTCGCGCCTTGCGGGCCGCCTCCCGGGCCCGGGCTGCATCGACCACCTTGGCGAGAATCGGCTTTGCGATTCGTGGGTTCTCCTCGAGAAAGTCACTCAGGTCCTGGTAGAGGACAGCCTCGACGATGCCCCTGACGTCGCTGCTGCCGAGCTTTGACTTTGTCTGTCCCTCGAACTCGGGTTGCGGGAGCTTCACGGAGACAACAGCCGTGAGACCTTCGCGTAGGTCGTCACCGCTGACCGTCTCGGACTGACTTTTCGCATTTCCCTTGTTCTGGTTCTTCGCGATATAGCGGTTGATGGTCCGCGTCAGCGCCGTGCGGAAGCCGACGAGATGCGTTCCCCCTTCGACCGTATTGATGTTGTTCGCAAACGAGAAGACCGCCTCGTTGTAGGAGTCGTTGTATTGCAGCGCGATCTCGACGCTGACTGCTACGTCCCGCCCCTGCTTATGCATCTTCTTCGTGCCGGAGATGTAGATCGGTGGCACGTGCAGCGGGGCGCGGGTCGCGTTCAGGTATTCCACGAACGAGACGATCCCGCCCTCATAGCAGAAGTCGTGGCTCTTCTCGGTCCGCTCATCGGTGATCTGGATGCGAACACCCGCATTCAGGAACGACAGTTCTCGCAGGCGCTTCGAAAGGACGTCGAACGAGAAGTCGACACTCGCGAAGATCTCGGGGTCCGGTGCGAAGGTGACCGTCGTGCCGGTCGCGTCCGTGTCGGAGGTGGCCTCGAGGGAGCTGGTGGGATTACCGCGCTCGTAGGTCTGTCTCCACAGCTTCCCGTCACGCTTGATCTCGAGGGTGAGGCGTACCGACAAAGCGTTCACGACCGACACCCCGACGCCGTGCAGACCCCCCGAGATCTTGTAGCTGTTCTCGTCGAATTTCCCGCCGGCGTGCAGTGTGGTCATCACCACCTCGGCGGCCGGCCGCTGCTCGCTCTTGTGGAGGTCTACCGGAATGCCGCGACCATCGTCTGTCACCGTGCAGCTGCCGTCTGCGTGCAGGCAGACCGTGATCTCCTGGCAAAAGCCCGCCAGAGCCTCGTCGATGGCGTTATCGACGACTTCGTAGACGAGGTGGTGTAATCCGTCAGGGCCCGTCGTCCCGATGTACATCGCGGGCCTCTTGCGGACCGGGTCGAGGCCCTCCAGGACCTCGATGGAGCTCGCGTCGTATTTGCTCACTCGCTCCCCGAACTCGTTTCCCGGCTCATACCCCTCCCCCCACGCCTAGACGCACCCCAAGGACAATCTCCGTCGGGTTTCGCGAACTGCTCAAGAAGCGCCGGGGTAGCGGCTTCCAAAACCCGGACTATCGGTGAGCGTAGTAAATGGGTAAGTATTTGGAAAGACTCAAACTTTCATCAAATTGAGGTGTCCGATCGAGGTCCGAACTGTGGTCTCTACAGCACCTGAACCCCCCGCAGGCGGCCCCTTCAATACGCTTTAAACGGCGTTGAGACGCCGGTTAGATGCGCATCGGCATCACGACCGCGAGAGTGTCCTCGTCATCCGTTGGGACCAGTTGCGTCGGTGACAGGTCGTCCTGGAGCCCGAACCGTA
>JAYGDB010000206.1:0-32450 GCA_046583095.1 Myxococcota bacterium
TCTGCGGGACCGATCTCCACACCGTACTGGAGGGAATGTCGCCCCCCGACAAGATCGGGGGCCACGAGTACTCGGGTCGGGTCGCGGCCCTGGGCTCGGCGGTCGAAGGCTGGCAGCTGGGGGATGCGGCGATTCCGACGGGCTCGCCAGGCTGCGGGGCCTGCGACTGCTGCCGGGCCGGCCGGCCGTGTCTGTGCGTAGAGCGCGGGCCGATCGGAGACGGGCCGAATGGCAACGGTGCCTTCGCCGAGTACGTCCGGCTGCCAGCGAAGAACCTGCTTCGCGTTCCGGAGGGACTCGATCTGCGCGTGGCCGCGCTTGCCGAGCCGCTGGCCGTTGCGCTCCACGGCATCACGCTCTCGGGCGCGGAGCCCGGTGATCGCGCCCTCGTAACCGGTGCAGGACCGATCGGGCTGATGACGGTGGCGGCGCTACGAGCGCTGGGCATCGACGATGTGACCGTGAGCGAGCCTCACGATCGCAGAAGAGAGCGCTCCGCCCAGGTGGGCGGCACCCGGACCTGCGCGCCGGAGGATCTCGAACTTCCCGGAATGCCCTTCACGATCGTCGACGACCCCTTCGACGTCGCCCTCGAGTGCTCGGGCAACCCCCGCGCGATGGAGAGCGCCCTCGGGCAGCTCCGCCGGTTGGGGACCCTCGTGCTGGTGGGCACAGGCATGCGCCGGCCGAAGTTCGATCACAACCGCATCCTGTTGAACGAGTTGATCGTGACCGGTGCGTACTGTTACGACCAGGACGGCATCGAGCGCGCCCTGGCGCTGCTCGCCGAGGGCAACCTGCCCACCGACCAGCTGATCGAGTCCGAAGACATCCCTCTCGAAGGCATGCTCGAGGCGGCCGAGCGCTGCGCGGCCGGTGAGTTGGCCGGCAAGGTGATGATCGTTCCAGGAGGAAATGCATGACTGCCGATTCGATTCCGCGGTTCAACCACGTCGCCATGAGCGTCCCGCCGGAGTTGCTCTCAGGCGACACCGCCCAGGATCTGCTGCGTTTCTATGACGAGGTGTTCGGTTGGGGACCTATGCCGACGATGGTGAAGGAGGGCGAGCTGATCGTGTTGCGCGCCCACAGCAACGAGCAGTTCGTCTACCTGCACGCTTCGAGCGATCCGCTCACCTGTCCGCTTGGGGACCACTTCGGTCTGCAGGTCGCCACCGCCGACGCGCTCGACGAGATCCTCGATCGCGCCCGCAAGTTCGCCGAGACGGACGACCGGGTAGAGATCAGCGAGCGTATGGCGGAGGACATGAAGGTCCTTACCCTGCACTCGGTCTACATCCGCTACCTGCTCCCGCTGCGGGTCGAGCTGCAGTGCTTCGACTGGGCGGAGGGATTCGACGCGTCTCGAACCGCCTAGAGAAGATCCTCGAAGAGATCGAGGTTCCTTCGCGCATTGACGTCCCAGGTGTAGTCCTCGCGGACGAGGCTGTTCCCGTTCCGCGACAGCTTGTCGCGGAGCGCGCTGTCTCGAATCAGCCGACGCAGTGCCGCGACGAGGCTCTCGACGGAGCCCGGCGGGACCAACAGCGCGGTCTCTTCGTCCGCCACGACGTCTTCGGTTCCGCCCACGCGAGTGAACACGCAGGGAAGTCCGGCGTACAGCGCCTCGAAGAGAACGGTGGCGACGCCTTCTGAGTGGGAGGGCAGAACGAAGATGTCGGCGGCGCCCATCCAGACCTTTACCTCGTCGTGGTCGACGGGCCCTGCGAGCACCACGCGATCTTCCAGTTCGAGCGCACGCAGGCGCCGCTTCAGGGCCCGTCCCAGGAGATTGGGCCCCACCAGAAACAGACGCACTGGGCCCGGTTCGCTGGCCGCCAGTTCGCGGAACGCCTCGAGGAGTTCCCAGGTGCCCTTCCGTTCGCACAAGTTCCCGACGAAGAGGAAGTTCGTCGAATCCCGGTATTGCTCCCGGAGGAGCCGCGTCGCTTCGGCAGCCGGCTCGTCGATCCCGAACTTCTCGGGGTTGACGCCATTGGTGATGTACACGGGCGGCTTCCGGAGGCGCCCGCCCGCCAGTTCCTGGGCGACCCGCAAGCCTTCCCGGCTGACAAAGACAGTCGCGTCCGCCGCCTCGAGCGACTGGCGAACCTTCTCGGAGCACTCCGGGCTGAAGTGGGGGGTGTCGATGATGGAGGCCCGGTGGACGGTGTGCACGACCTTCACGTCCGGAAGGTGGCGATCGCGGATGAGGTTGCCGCAGTAGCCGCATGGATAGGTGGTGTGCGCGTTGATGATCTCGAACGGCCAACGACGGTGGAGATCTGCGATCGGCTCCTGAACGCTCTGGGTCATCCAGTCGCCGGCGCGTTCATGTCTCCAGTTTCGGGGCAGGGACAGGTACCGGGCGTGCATGACGTCGATGCCCTGATAGGTCTCGTGGTTCGGGCTTCGGTCCGCTTCCCGATATCTCTGGCCCAAGTAGCGGATCGGAAACGGCGCCCGGGGAAGCGGCTGGAAGACCTTGACGTCGGCGCCGTTGTCGCGCAGCGCCGCGGTCTGTTCGTGCACGAAGGTTCCGTATCCCGAGTTCTCTTCACTCGGGTAGTACATCGACAGAACTAGGACCCTGGGCCGACCCTGCATCACCTGGACCTACCTCAGTCGTCAATTCGTTTCATGAACTGCTCCAGGGTCACACGCTTGCGGCGCGGCGCGAAGGGATTCTGGAGACCATAGATACTCTGGTATGCCGTGCACGAGCGGCAGACTGCATCGAAATTCCCGTTTTGCTGCCGCTCGATCAGGTCCATGTAGCGGGGGTTCTGGGGAGACAGGATCTTGGCGAGTGGTTGCTCGTGAATGTTGCCGAGTTCGAGGGTTCCCTCGACGTCACGGCACGCACACGCGTTGACGCGACCATCGGCCAGCACGCTGTTCTGGGAGAAGATCAGCGTACAGGCGCCTCTCTTCTCGACGAGGTCATCCCCGGCAATCGTGATATCGAGGCCCTCGACGTCGCCCTGTGAGACCGATCCGCCCCAATTGTCGAACCAGCGATTCACGTAGATGGGCACCTCGAAGCGGTCGCGAATACGGGCCAGAAGTTCGCAAAGCTCTCCGCCGGTCGAATCGACTCCCCGAAAGCCTCGTCCGCTGCGAATGTAGAGGTCCGGTCCGATCGGTCCCGGCTCGCCGTGCTCGAGCACCGCACGTAGGTTCGAGAGCAGCCGCCGGTAGGCCGCCGTATTCCCTCGCGTAAAGGCGATGAAACTCTCCTCGTCATGGCCGTAGATGCTGATCGTGAGAGGGCGCAGTTTGCGCAGTCCCAACAGGTGCTTCACGTCCTCCTCGCTCGGAAGCACGAAATTCGTGAAGAACGAGTAGCCCTCGAGGGAGTCGAGTCCTTCCAGATAGTCGAGCTTGCCCGGGAAGTCTCGATCCGCGAAGACATCCCCGGTCGAAGGCGTGAGAACGACCGTGGCGTAGCCCATCTCGAGGGCCGCTTCGACGACACCGAAGAACGTGTCGTCCGTCATGATCGACTTGCCTCGCTCCTTCTTCGGGTAGGCGCAGAAGCGACAGCGGAGATTGCAACGACCCGCGGGTTCGATGTAGAGATGGCGACGGGGGTCGGGAATCCGCTCGTGGAGCCGCCGTTCGTTGGTGCGAGTCACCAGTCGCTGGAAGGCCCGGGCGGGAGCCGAGAACTTCAGGCTGCTGACGGCGTTCGCCATGGCGGTGCGGTTGCGACGGAGAACGCTGCTCAGTGCTCGCACGGTCGCTCCATGGGGGCTCGTAGCGCTTGCACGATCTCCTGGATCGTATCATGGGCTCCGATGGCGTGACGCCGGCTTGCAAATCCGCGCCTAGCTGGGCGAGGATCCCGTCCATGCAGGGCTTGAAGGGCAAGGCGCGAGCCAGAGCGGCTCCCCGCCGCAGCGTTCACGACTTCGTTCCGGCGCCGCTCCGTCCGTCCACGATCCTGCTCGGGCGCGAGGTTCGGGACATCGCTTACCGCGCGATGAACGTGTTCTCGAAGGTCAACGCGCGTCCGCTCTTCGTGCTCGGCAACCAGAAGTCCGGAACCACGGCGATCGCCGCGTTGCTCGCCGAGGCGACGGGCAGAAGCGTGACCCTCGACCTCGCGCGTGAAGTCTGGAATCCGACTTTTCATAAGATCCCTTCCGGGGAGCTGGCCTTCGACGACTTCGTGGCTCGGAATCGCTGGGGCTTCTCGCGCGAAATCGTCAAGGAACCCAATCTCACCCTCTTCTATCCGGAACTCGTCCGGACGTTTCCAGAAGCGACCTTCCTGTTCGTCCTGCGGGACCCGCGAGACAACATCAGGAGCCTCCTGAACCGGCTGAACCTGCCTGGCGACCTCGACACACTTCCCGAGGCCGCCTGGAGCACCCACAACCCACTTTCGACCCCGGGCTGGGGTGTCGTGTTCGATGCTCGCTGGCGGGGGATTCCCGGAGAACACTACATCGATCGTCTCGCCCACCGCTGGCGTTTCTGCGTCGAGGTCTATCAGGCGAACGCAGCCAGGATGCAACTCTGCCGCTATGAGGATTTCATCGCCGACAAGGCCGGGAAGATCGTCGCAATCGCCGAGACGCTCGAGTATCCGATCGTCGGAGACCTGGAAGGCCGGCTCGACTACCCCTTTCAGCCGGGGGGTGACCCGTCCAGCGTATGGGCCGAGTTCTTCGGTCTCGAAAATCAAGCCCGCATCGAGGCGATCTGCGCCGAAGGCATGGCGGAGATGAACTATCCCCGCGAGGCGCTGGATCGGTAGCTTGACAATGGCTTACGACCTGAGCCCCGCTGAAGTGCAGTGCCCGATCTGTGGGCGAGCCGAGGCGGAAGTACTCTGGTCGGTCGATGCCGCGCAGGTGACTCGGATGGCCCTGCTGTCGGAGCGGGATCCCCGCCGGGCAGAAGCGCTTCAGGATCACATCGAGGCCTTGTGGGGCGGGCGGAACTGCCGAGTCGTGCGTTGCAGATCCTGCACCTTCGAGTTCGCCGATCCGTTCGTGGCCGGAGACGCTCGCTTCTACGAGTTGATCTACGAGGGCTTCGAGTACGCCCGTCACAAGTGGGATTGGGAGGTCACCGCCGAGCGTCTCCGGACTCTCGTGGCGAATGGGGACGCCGGAGACGAGGCGCTCCTCGAGGTCGGTGCGGGCTCGGGGGCCTTCCTTCGGGAACTGGTGCCGGAGATCCTGAAGCCCGAGCAGGTCGTGTGCACGGAGTTCAATCCAGAGGCCCTCGATCGCCTTCGAGAGATGAAGGTTCATCCCATCGCGGGAGACTTCCGCACCCTAGATGCGTCCTTCGCGAACCGCTTCTCATTCGTGTGCATGTTCCACGTGCTCGAGCACCTCGATCAGCTGGATCTCGTCTTCGAATGCTTGACTCGGGTGACGACGCCCGCTGCCCGCCTCTTCATCTCGCTCCCCAACCCGATCAACGCAGAGTTCCATGAAACGCGTGACGTCTGGCTCGAATGGCCGCCTCATCACGTGGGCCGCTGGCGTCGGCGGCCGTTCGAGGTGATCGGCGAGCGCTTTGGCTGGGAAGTCGTGGACCACCGCATCGAGCCGGTCGGGGCGGCCGTGTTTCTGAAGTTGTTCGCGTTCAACCGGATGATCCAGCGCAGCCGAGAGCCCGGCTCGCTCAGTCGCAGGGCCCGGCTCATCCGCGATCGTCGCCTGCGACTCGCGGCCTGTGCTCCGTTCGTGGTGATGGAGGCTCTTCGGGCCGTGCCCCTGCTCGCGCATCTCCGCGGTGGTGATCTCGGTCGCTCGCACTGGGTCGAGATGCGCCGCGCCTGAGTCAGATCGGGCCCTGGGGCGGGCCGACACACATCAAGCCGCCGTCGACGACGACGGTCTGACCGGTGATGAAGCGGGACGCTTCGCTCGCCAGGAAGACCACGACTCCCTTGATGTCGTCCTCTCGACCCGAGCGGCCGAGGGGCAGGAGGCTCTCGTACTCCGCGAGACGCTGCTCGTCGTCACGGATGTGGTTCATCATGTCCGTCAGGAAGGGGCCCGGAGCGATCGCGTTTACGCGCACGCCGTGCGGCGCGAGCTTGACCGCCATGTCGCGGGTCAGGGACACGACGGCGCCCTTGCTCGCGTTGTAGGCGATCACGGGCTGCTCGTCGTCGGTCGCACCGCGCCAGGCCGAGATCGACGCGATCTGGATGATGCTGCCGGCGCCACGGTCGACCATTCCCCTGCCGAACTGCTGGGACAGGTAGAAGAGCCCCTTCACGTTCAGGTCGAAGACGCGGTCCCATCCCGAGAGCGGGTAGTCGAGGGTGGGCGCCGCCCAGACCATCGCGGCGTTGTTCACGAGGATGTCCACGTCTCCCGCGTCCGCGACGAGGCCGTCGATGGCTTCGGGGCTCGATAGGTTTGCCTCGAACGCACGCCCGCGGACCCCACGCTTTTCGACTTCGTGGGCGGTGGCCTCGCAGGCGTCGAGCTTGCGGGAGACCACACAGACGTCGGCTCCGGCCTCGGCGAGTCCGATGGCCATATGTCGGCCGAGACCGCGTCCGCCGCCCGTCACGAGGGCGGTCCGGCCGCTCAGATCGAACAGCTGGGAGACCTGCACGGGGGGCGAGGTTACCACGGAAATTCGCCGACGAATCGCCTGGGTAGAGGATCTGGGGAAGTGTTAGCTTCGACCGCCGATGCTGTCGCCGTACCGAGTGCTCGACCTCACGGACGAGCGGGGATTCCTGGCCGGCAAGATTCTCGCGGAGCTGGGTGCCGACGTCGTGAAGGTGGAACCGCCCGGGGGCGATCCGGCGCGCCAGGCCGGGCCCTTCGTCGCTGGGCAGCCGGGGCCGGAGCGCTCGCTTCGCTGGCTGGCCTTCAATACGAGCAAGCGCGGCGTGGTGATCGATCTCGAGAGTGACGCGGGCCGCGAGCGGTTGCTCTCCCTGGCCGGCGAGTCGGACGTGGTGATCGAGTCCGCCGCCCCGGGTCGTCACGATGCGCTCGGCATTGGCTGGCAGGCAATGCAGCGACGCAACCCGGCGCTCGTCTACTGTGCGATCACGCCCTTCGGCCAGACGGGCCCCCACAGCTCGTACCAGGCCCACGACCTCGCGATCGTCGCGATGGGGGGCAACGGCTCGATGACGGGTGAGCCCGCGGGCCCGCCCACCCGCTGCAGTATGCCGACATCCCACTTCCACGCTGCCCCCGAAGCGGCGCTCGCCATCTCGATGGCGCTCTACGCGCGGCTTCGCAGCGGCCGAGGGCAGTTCGTCGACGTCTCGATGCAGGAGTGCCAGCTGGGAAGCCTGCTGTCGGGTGCAGGTCAATACGCGCTGACCGGCAGGCTCGGCCGCCGAAGCGGCGGTCGCATGGGGCGCACCCGGGAGATTTGGGAAAGCCGGGATGGGCAGATCTCCTTCGGCTTGCGAGGCGGCCCGGCTCGCATCCCCAACCTGATCGCCACCGTCGAGTACATGGACGAGTGCGGGATGGCCCCGGACTGGCTTCGGGAGTTCGACTGGTCGAGCTACAGCCCCATCAGTGCGAGTGACGACGAACTCGCGCGCATCGAGGACGCGTTTGCCGGCTTCTTTGCCAGCAAGCCGATGAGCGAGCTGTACGACGAGGCGCTGCGCCGGCGTATCCTGCTGGCGCCCTGCAATGACGCCCGGGAGATTCTCGAGCAGGCCCAGCTGCGAAGCCGGGATCTCTTCCGCAAGCTCGACTACCCCGAGCTCGGTGCATCCATCGAGCATCCCGACTTCTTCGCGAAGTCGAGCCGCTGTGAGATCGGGATTCGCTCCCGCGCGCCGCGGCTTGGCGAGCACGACGCCGCGCCGTGGGCGCGGGATCGCGAGCCCTCTCCGGAGGCCGCCGCAGGCGCGCCGTCGGCGCCGGTCTTCGAAGGTCTTCGCGTGCTCGAACTGGGCGCCGGCGCCGCGGGCCCGGTCGCCACGGCGTACTTCGCCGAGCACGGCGCGCAGGTGATTCGGATCGAGTCGGCGGTGCGGCCCGATTTCCTGCGGATCCTGCACCTGACCGCCCAGAACCGCGACGAGCCGAACATCCTCGAGAAGGCTCCGATGTTCGTGCTCTTGAACGCCGACAAGCAGAGCCTGACCCTCAACATGAAGACCCCGGAGGCGGTCGCGATCGTCACGCAGTTGGCCGGTTGGGCCGACGTGGTCTCCGAGAACTTCGCGCCCGGCGTGATGGCCAAATGGGGAGTCAGCGCGGACGTGCTGCGGGCCGTGAACCCGCGCCTCGTGTTCGTGAGCGGCTGCCTCTTCGGGCAGACGGGCCCCCAGCGCGGCTACCCGGGCTTCGGGGGACAGGGCTCGGCGATCTCGGGCTTCAATCACCTGACGGGCCGCCCGGACGGCGACGCCCACGGCCCCTACGCGACGATCACCGACTCGCTCGCGCCGCGCTACGTCGCCACCGCGATCACCGCGGCGTTGCTCGAGCGGGAGCGAAGCGGAGAAGGGCAGTGCATCGACGTCTCGCAGATCGAGACCGGTGTCTACAGCCTGTCGCAGGCGGTCGTGCGTTACAGCGCCAACGGCGAGGTGGAGACGCGCCGGGGCAACCGCGACGAGATCGCGAGGCCCCACGGCGTGTATCCCTGCCAGGGCGACGATCGCTGGATCGCAATCGCAATCTTTCGCGACTCCGAGTGGCAGGTCCTCACGGAGCAGATGGGCGTCTCTCTCTCGCGAGACCTGCCCGAGGACGAACTCGACGCGGAGATCGCGAAGTGGACTCGCGGGTGGGATCCTCACGCGCTGATGGCGAGGCTGCAGAAAGCCGGTGTCGAGGCCTGCGCGGTGCAGAGCTTCGCGGACCTGCAGGAGGATCCCCAGCTCGCCTCTCGCGGTCACTGGGTGGACATCGAGCACCCGCACCTGGGACGACTGCGCTTCGAGCGCTCGGGTTTCCGGCTCTCCGAAGGCTCCGGCAGGATCGAGCGCCCGGGCCCGCTGCTCGGCGAGCACAACCGCGAGATCCTGTCGCAGCTCCTCGGCTACTCGGACGAAGAGATCGATCGTCTGATCGAAGAGGCGGTCGTCGCGTAGCTTGGGCGAAGAGGTCCCAGCCGGAGCGGTCGGCTCAGTTCAGGTCGAAGGCCAGCCACGCGAGCGCCAGGCCGACGCCCGTGCCCATCGCACCGAGCACCCGGAGCACAGTCATGTCGGTGAATGCTTCGAGGAAGCCCTCGACGACGAACTGGTAACCCCGAGGCCATACCAGCAGCCAGACCGACACGACGAGCAGCAGCCAGCCGAGTATGACGAGGCCTGCAGAGGCGGTCGGGTGAGAGTCTGCGGCCGCAGGGGCCGTCAGGGCGAGAGCGGCCCCCAGGGCGACGAAGATCGTTCCGAGCAGTCGTATCCGCGCGGGCTTCGCGATCAGGCTCCGGAAGACGCGGACTGCCGCCTCCGGCGCAACGAGCAGAGGCGCCCGCGAGACGATCACGAGCAGGGCGAGAGCCAGAGTCGTCCAGCCGAGGGGTTCCATCGGATGCATCCCTTTCAACGCCGGAGAAGGTAGTCGCCCGCGTCGTCGATCACCGCTTCCCAGCCGGGGTACACCGCGATGGTCGTGAAGGTCTCTTCGATGATCGCCGGACTCGCTACCAGATCGCCAGGCTGGAGGTCGGGTCCGCGATAGACGTCGACCTCGCCGAAACCCTCTCCCAGGTTCGCGCGGCGTCGCTGGTGCGGCGTCGCGCTCCGGGACGGCGATGTGAAGCCGCTTCCGAAGGCCGGCTTCGGAATCTCAGCGCGTGTCTGCAGCCGCACGCCGGTGAGTTCCGGCTCCTCGGCGAGGCGCGCGTGACCGTACTCCTGCTGGTGCAGGTCGTGGAAGGCGGCGACGACTCGATCACGGAGGGAGTCGTCGGCGAACGAGAGATCGCGCGGGCCGTGGTTCTCAGCGACGTCGATCGCGAGCGACCAGTTCTGGCCGGGGTAGCGGAGATTGAGTTGATAGCGGGAGGTGACGCCGTCGCGCGCGAAGCCCGCTGACGCGAGGAAGGCCTCGGCCCGCTCGTCGAGCTCCTGCCACAAGGCGCGAAGGCGCTCGATGTCGGCGTTGCCGGCCGACACGAGGTAGGAGCGCTCCTCGTCGATGCCCGGATCTGCCGCCAGGGCACCGAGGGCCGAGAATGTCGGCGATGCCTTCGGCACCACCACCCGATCGATGCCGAGCTCTTGGGCCTGGATGCCCGCGAACAGCGGACCGTTGCCCCCATAGGCCAGCATCGCGAGATCGCGCGGGTCGGTGCCCTTCTCGGCAGTCAGACGCCGAACCGCCTGGGTCATGTTCGCGTTGACGACCCGCCAGCAGTCGAGGGCGGCCTCTTCCAGCGAGTAGCCCATCGGCTTCGCGATGTGCTCGAGGAAGGCTTCCTCCACCCCCTTGCGGGTGAGGCGGAAGCTGCCGCCCGCGAACTCGGACTCCTCGGACAGCAGGCCCAGCACCAGGTTCGCATCCGTCACCGTGGGACGGTCGCCGCCCCGCCCGTAGCAGATCGGGCCGGGGTCGGCGCCCGCGCTGTCGGGGCCCACCTGTAGGACGCCGCTGTTCACCTGGCAGATCGAGCCGCCGCCGGCGCCGAGGGTCTCGACGCTCACCATCGGCAGACCGATCAGGTAGCGGTGGTGCCAGTTCCAGCCTGGCTGAGCCGGCGCCGTGCCGTGGCGAACGACCGAGACGTCGTAGCTCGTACCGCCCATGTCGACGCACAGCAGGTCTGGCTCACCCTTCGCAGTACCCACGTGGGCGCCGCCGATCACGCCGCCCGCCGGACCCGAGGCCAATACCCGAACCGGGCTCTCGGAGAGGTACT
Organism: Myxococcota bacterium; assembly: GCA_046583095.1. GTDB lineage: Bacteria > Myxococcota_A > UBA9160 > UBA9160 > UBA4427 > JAJDAN01. Next base: position 10,837 of record JAYGDB010000206.1, read on the forward strand.
CGCGGGTCATCATGCCGCCGCTCGACTGCATTACGAGCAGCTCTTTCGTGTAGCCGGCGTCGGCCAGACGCTGCGTCAGGCGGTCGAGGTAGCCGCTGACACGTGGCGCCAGGTAGGCGTTCACTACCGTGGTGCTGGTGCGCTCGAACTCCGGTGCCTTCGGCATGACCTGGTGAGACAGAGACACGTCGACGTCCGGCAGGATCTCGCGAACGAGTTCGGCCAGGCGCCGCTCGTGGACCGGATTGACGAAGGAGAAGAGAGTCGAGATCGCGACGGACTCGACGTTTTGGCGTCCGAGACGCTCGATGGCGGCGCGAGCGGCGTCTTCGTCCAGCCCGAGGACGATGGTGCCGTCGGCGGTGATCCGCTCGGGCACCGTCAATCGACGTCGTCGGGGCACGATGGCGGGCGGCGGTTCGAGGCGGACGTCCCAGATGTCTTCCTTGTAGCCTCGACGCAGCTCCAACTCGTCCCGGAAACCCGCGGTGGTGAGGAGACCCGTGACGGCACCGTTCATCTCGATCAGGGTGTTGTCGGCGACCGTGGTGCCGTGGACCATCGCGTCGACCTGGCCCAGGAAGTCTGCGAGGGACAGTTCCTCGCGTTCCGCCAGCTTCTCGAGGCCGGTCATGACCGCGAGGGAGTGGTCTTGCGGCGTGCTCAGGGTCTTGTCCAGGACGACCCGGTCGCCCTCGAGGAGCGCGAAGTCTGTGAAGGTGCCACCGATGTCTACGCCGACCCGGTAGTTCATGCCCGTTCCGCTGCGAGTTGGTCGCGAAGCTTGCGTGTTGCGTCCGCATCGATCTCGACGTCGCAATCCTCCGCGCAGCCGGTGAGGACGACGCCGTACCGCTCGCGTGCGGCTTCGATGCTCACGTACTCGTCGAGCACATCCTCCCGGACTGCCTCGGGAGGGCGTCGGAGGGGATTGCCGAAGCCGCCGCCACCCCCGTACTGGTACGACGTTACGGTGTCCGCCGGTAGCTGGATGCTGATCGAGTTCTCCACCTGGAACTCCTCGGGAGTTCCCACCTGGTAGCGGCACGAGTAGGGCGCTGCGTCGTCTCCGCCCATCAGGCCGCGCAGTGGGTGGCGCATCGAAACCATCCAGGCCACCGCGGTGAACGGCTCGAGGATCTTCTTCACGTTCAGGGTGCCGGGCTGGCCGCGCCACTCGCCGGCGCCACCGGTGTCCGGCGTCATCTCGCGGCTCAGGTTCAGCACCGGGAAGGAACTCTCAGCCTCTTCGGCACTGGCCAGGATCAGGTTGCCGAGGCCACTGCACATGGATCCCCAGCCGTCGAGGTCCTGGGTCGCCGAGGCGTCGGATGCGCGCACGTCGACACCCTGGTCGAGCCACATCACGCCTTTTTCGTCGAAGCCGACCACCGCATTCGGCATTCCGATCTTGTAGACCTGGGGCGAGGAGCGCTCCGGAAGGATCTCCGAGAGCGCGATGCAGATCGCTTCTCCCACTTCGACAGCGGGATGAAAGGCGCCCAGTGCAGCGGGCTTGTTGTCGGGTGGCTGCAGGATCGAGCCTTCCGGGATGATCATGTTGACCGCGTCGAAGAGGCCCTCGTTCTTCGGGATAGTCGGATCGACCATCGATGCCAACTGGGCCATCGCATAGCCGCGGCTGTTCGAGAACGTGTTCCATACGCAGACGAGCTCGGGGCGTTCGTCCGTGCCCGTCATGTCGATGGTGAGCTGATCGTCCTCGACGATGCAGTTCACGTGGACGTGGATGTCCTTGTTCCCGACGGTGTCGTGATCAATGAAGACATCGGCCTCGTAGTTGCCGTCGGGCCAGCGGGACACCTCTTCGCGGAAACGCCGCTCGGTTTCGGAAATGTTCCAGTTGATCGCGGCCCGCACCGTGTCGGCGCTGTACTTTTCGACCAGGCCGCCGATCAGGCGCGCACCCAGCTGGGTCGCGGAGATCATCGCCGCGATGTCGCCCTGGAACGAAGGCAGCCGGTTGTTTCGAACCAGCATCTCGAGGATGTCTCGTCTCGCCTCGCCCCGGTGTACCAGCTTGATGCCGGGAATGATCATGCCCTCGGCGAAGAGCTCCATGGCATCGACAGAGAAGCCCCCGGGATCCTTCCCGCCGGTGTCTCCCTGGTGGGCCTGGAGGGCCTGGAGGGCGACGATTTCGCCGTCGGCATCGTAGGCCGGGCAGTAGACGGTGTAGTCCGGCAGGTGGCCGCCCCCGTGATCGGGGTCGTTTCCGACGAAGACGTCGCCGGGTCCCCAGTCGTCTTCGCTTTGGTGCTCGAGCCCGTAGCGGACCGCCATCGGCGAGATGAAGAGCAGCTGCGGGATGCCCACGGAGATGCCGGCCAGGCGACCGTGGCCGTCGATGATGCTGCCGTTGCGTTCGTTCGACTGGTTGATGATCGCCGATGACGCGCACCTTCCGAGATGGGTGGCGACCTCGTAGCAGATCGTCTCGAATGAGCCGCGCACGATGCCCGCGGTGACGGAATCGATCTGCGCCTCCGACGCCAGGGGAGGGCGGCGGGCGGCGAGTCTGCGATTTACCTCGAAGGACATTGCATGACCCTCCCAGCGGGAATCATCCGATCAGCTCGGTGCCCACGGTCTGCAAAATTGATACATCGTCAAGTCGGGCGCAAGTCGCCGGCAGAAGGTGTCTCGCGCCAGATAGACACTGGGCTAACGTGGCCGGCGTGGGAGCCTCGGCCGGCCGAAATCGCAAGCAGCAGGTCGCCCAGACGGGTCGACTCCTTGGGGCGCGGGCCCTGAAGACCCGGCAGCGCCTGCTGGACGCGACCGCCCAGCTGCTGGTCGAACGCAGTGTGCTCGACATCGCGGTCGTCGAGATCGCCCGCAAGGCCGAGACCTCGCCCGCCACCTTCTATCACTACTTCAAGGACGTCGACGAAGCCGCGTTGGCGCTCGCCGAACAGGCCGCCGACGAGATGCCTGCGCTCGTCGACCTGATCGATGCGAACTGGAGCGGCAGGCAGGGCCTCGAGACCGCGCGCTCCGTCGCGCGTGCGTTCATGGAGCATTGGAGCGCCCATCACGCGGTGCTCTTGATTCGGAACCTGTCGGCCGACAAGGGTGATCGTCGCTTCCAGCAGGTTCGCCGCAAGGCCCTGGCGCCGGTCCTCGATCATCTGGCGGCGCGGATCTGCGAGGCCCAGGAGGCTGGACGAGTTTCTCCCGACGTCCACCCCTACGCGGCCTCGGCGGCACTGGTTTCCATCCTGGAGAGCCTCTCGGCCCACGCCCGCGAGCTCCAGCGCCGGGACGTCAGCGGCGATCAACTCGTGGAGACCTGCGCGCGCATCCTGCACCAGGTGATCACCGGCCGGAGAGCGGGTTAGACCACTCTGGAGAAGCTCAGCCGGGCAGCTGGTTCTGGAACTGGCCCATGTCGAAGTAGTCGCGCCAGCCAGAGATCTTTCCGTCTCGCAGGTCGAAGGTTCCCATCACCCGAATCTCGACCCACTTCTCGCCGATCAGAAATCGGTCGGTGCGCTCGGTGAGGACGACGCCCGCCGGGCTCTCGGCGATGTTGTGGAGCACCCAATCGACCTCGGATGACATTCCCGAGAACCCCGCCAACACTCCCCGGATCGCCTCGAGGCCGGCGGCCGGTTCGAGCGGAATGTTGTGATAGACGCAGTCTTCCGTGAAGAATCCCATGATGCGCTCGAGGTCGTTCGCGTTGAAGGCTGCGATGAAATCCTGGACGATGGCCTGGTTGTCGCTCATAGGGTCCTCCCGGGTGCCGGTGTAGCAGCATACCCTAGCGGGACACCGGGCTGTTTCTGCTTCAACACCAAGCACAGCGTCGAGCGCGTGCGAACCCGGGTGGCTGGGGCCCCGGACGACTTCGCGATGCGCTCTTCGCGCTAGCATCCGGCCCCCATGAGGGTCCGAGTCGATATCGATCTGTGCCAGGGGCACGGGGTGTGCGTGAACGAGGCTCCCGAGGTGTTCCAACTCGAAGGCGACGGGCCGGTCTCGATCCTGCTCGAAGAAGCTCCGGAATCGTTGCGCGCGAAGCTGGCGGACGCACTTCGCTACTGCCCGACGGGCGCCATCGCCGTAGAGGACTGACCCGTGGCCCGGATGTCCTACGGCCGTGCCTTTGCGTGGCATGCGGAGCGCGACGGCGATGCGGTCGCCATTCGATTCCGCAACGCGACGGCGACACGGGGCGAGATCGAGCGTCGCTCGAATCGGCTGGCGCGCGCGTTCGGCAAGCGAGGGGTCGGCCAGGGCGATCTCGTTACGATCGCGCTCCCGAACGGTGTCGAGTTCTTCGAGGTCTGCCTGGCGACCTGGAAGTTGGGGGCCACCCCGAACCCCGTGTCGTCCTTCCTACCGGAGCTCGAGCGAAGGGCCATCGTCGAGACTGCAGATCCGGCGCTGCTCGTGGGTGTCGAGGACGGGGAGTATCCGGATCGGGATACTGTCCCGGCGGACTTCGAGCCCACTTCGGAGGCTATCGGCGACGACGGGCCGTTGCCGGATCAGATCTCGGTCGCCGCGCGCGCGATGACGTCCGGGGGAAGCACCGGCCGTCCCAAGGTGATCCTGGACCTGACGCCAGCTGAAGTCGACCCGGAGGTGCCCGAGAATCTCATGCAGGCGGGCGGCACGACCCTCGTGCCCGGGCCGCTCTACCATGCCGGGCCGTTCATCACGGCATGGCAGTCGCTGCTGTCGGGGCGCCGCGTGGTGCTGATGGAGCGCTTCGATGCGTCCGCGTGCCTGGGGCTGATCGAGAAGCACCGGGTCGACTGGGTGCTCTTCGTTCCGACGATGATGCAGCGCATCTGGAAGCTGTCGGCTGAGGAGCGCGATGCGTGGGATCTCGGCTCATTGGAGACGGTGATGTGCAGTGGGGCGCCGAGCCCGGAGTGGCTCAAGCGCGCCTGGATCGATTGGCTGGGCCCCGAGAAGATCTACGAGGCGTACGGCGGATCCGAGCGGATCGGTGGCACCGTGATCTCGGGGGTCGAGTGGCTCGAGCACCCGGGCTCGGTCGGGAAGCCGACGGGCGGCCGCAAGCTGCGCATCCTCGATCCCGAAGGCGCGGAGCTTCCGCCTGGAGAGATCGGAGAGGTGTTCATGATGCCGCCGGGAGGGCAGGGCTCGACGTATCGCTACGTCGGCGCCACGGCCACCGCGATCGTGGACGGTTGGGAGTCCCTGGGTGACATGGGATCCGTCGACGAGGACGGCTTCTTGTACCTGGTCGATCGCAAGGCCGACATGATCGTCACGGGCGGCGCCAACGTGTATCCGGCCGAGGTGGAAGCCGCGATCGACGCCCACGGAGCGGTTCGTTCGAGCGCGGTGATCGGATTGCCGGACGACGACCTCGGCCAGCGCATCCACGCCATCGTCGATGCCCCGCCGGGTGTCAGCGAGGACGCGTTGCGCGAGCATCTTGCAGCGCACCTGGTTCGCTATAAGATTCCGCGGAGCTTCGAGTTCGTCGAAGAACCGCTGCGCGACGACGCCGGAAAGGTCCGGCGTTCGGCCCTGCGCGACGACCGGATCGTCGCCCACGAATGACAGGAGAGACTCCATGGCATCCCTGACTCCCGAGCAGGTCGCGGATCGGATCGAGATCAACGACCTCCTCATCCGCTACACCGTCGCCATCGATAAGAAGGACTACACGATCCTCGACACCTGCTTCGTGCCCGACGCGCACCTCGACTACACGAGTGCGGGCGGCATCGCCGGTGACTATCCGAAGGTGCGGGCCTGGCTCGAGAAGGCTCTCGCCCCGTTTCCGATGACGGTCCACTACGTGACGAACTCGGTCGTCGAACTCGATGGGGACCAGGCGACTGCCCGGACTGCGGTCCTGAACCCAATGGGATTCCAGAACCCGGATGGCTCGATGCACCAATTCACGGTCGGCGCGTACTACAACGACGAGCTCACGCGCACGCCGGACGGATGGCGCATCCGGCAACGCATCGAAGAGAGCGTGTTCATGGACGGCGATCTGCCGCCGGGGCTGAAGATCCCGAGCTGAGGTTTGCGCTGCTGTCTCCCGCTGCGGATCTCGCGGCAAACCAGCGAGCCGTGTGACACCGGGGACGACGGCGGAACGGGTCAGCCCGGTCGCCTTGCTGCGGGTCTTGGGGTACTCGATGCCCTGGGGAGGGATCCTGCGCACCGCCGGCTTCTAGCGGTCTCGCAGCTCCGCGCTTCGCTCTTGCTCGTTCTTCATCGCGTCGGCCATGGTCGCCGAGGCGCCGTAATAGAGCGCGCGCTTGGCGGCGGCGAGGACGGCGGGCTTGCACTCGGCCATCTGCAGCGCCATCTCCCGCGCGGCGGAGGCGACCTCCTCGGCGGGAACCACCTGGTTGACGAGACCGATTTCGAGAGCCTCTTCGGCCCGGATGATCTTGGCGGTCAGGACCAGTTCCTGGGCCTTCGCCATGCCGACCAGGCGCGGCAGCAGATGGGTGCTGCCGAGTCCGGGCAGGATGCCGAGCTTTGCGAAGGTGAGGCCGAGCTTGGCGCCGGCCGCCGCGATGCGAACGTCGCAGGGGAGGGCCATGGTCATGCCGACGCCGATGGCGGCGCCGTTGATTGCCACGATGATGGGCTTCGGAAACTCCATCAGCTCGAGAGGCAGCTTCTTGAGGAACGCCTCTTCACCGAGCCTTGGCCCCTTCGAGGCATTGCCGCCTCCCTGGTGGGCTTTCAGGTGATCGAGGTCGACGCCGGCGCAGAAGCCGCGGCCGGCGCCCGTCAGGATCACGGCGCGGACCGCGTCGTCTTGTCGGCAGCGACCGAAGGCGTCGTAAGCCTCGTCGCCCATTTCGGTCGTGTAGGCGTTGAGCTTGTCGGGGCGATTCAGGGTGATCGTCGCGATCCCGTCGCTCACGTCGAAGAGGATGTGCTCGTACGCCACGAGATCTATCCGGTGTACGGAGCCCAGCGGGGCTTGCGCTTCTCGACGAAGGCCTTGGCGCCCTCGCTCAGGTCGGGGTGGGCGACGTGGTCGCTGATGGCCTGCCAGGTGTTGGCGAGGGCGTCGTCGAGACCGCGATCGAGGCTCTCCCAGATCGTCTGCTTGGTTCGCGCAAGCGCGGTGGGCGAGTGCTGGCTGATCATGGCTGCCAGCTCGCGGGCTCGCGGAAGCAGTTGCTCCTTCGGGACGACCTCGCCGACGAGTCCCAGCTCCAGGGCCTGGCTGGCGGTCATGCGTTCGGAGCCGCCCAGCAGGGCCATGCGAAGCACCGCCTCCAGCGGGATCCGGCGCACCAACCCCACCGGCTCGAGGCCGGCGATCAGGCCCACCTTCACGTGGGTGTCGAAGAAGGTCACGTGCTCGGCACAGACGATCAGGTCGCTGTCGGCGATGAAGTGCAGACCCCCGCCGTTCACCATGCCGTTGACGGCAGTGATCACGGGCTTCCAGCAGCGGTTCTGGATGGCGGTCAGGTGGTTCCAGGGCGCGTCGTCCCGAGCCAGGGTGCCGGTGCCCTTCGCGTCGCCCGAGGCCACGTCCGCCACGTCCATCCCCGTGCAGAAGGCGCGCTCGCCGACGCCCGTCACGATCGCGCAGACCACGTCCGGGCTCGTCTTGACCTCGTTCCAGGCCGTCCGCAGCTCGTCGGCCATCTGCGTGTTGAAGGCGTTGTACTTGTCGGGCCGGTTCAGGCTGATGGTGGCGACGCCGTCTTCGACGTCGTAGAGCAGGGTTTCGAAGTTCATCCGGTGGCCTCTCAGGCGTTGCCCAGGATGGCGATCCCGCAAGCAGTCGGGTGTCCGCCGATGTTGTGGCTCAGCGCCAGCTTCGGATTCTCGACCTGGCGCTTGTCGGCGCGGCCCTGCAGCTGCAGGGTGTTCTCGTAGATCATCCGGACGCCCGTGGCTCCGGTCGGGTGACCAAAGGTCTTGAGGCCGCCGTCCGTATTCACGGGCAGCTCGCCTCCCAGCTCGAAGACGCCCTGGGCGATGTGCTCCTTCGCGGATCCCTTCTCGCAGAAGCCGAGGTCCTCGTAGCTGAGAAGCTCGGTCAACGAGAAACAGTCGTGCACCTGCGCGACGCCGATCTCGGCGCGCGGGTCCGAGATACCGGCCTGCGCGTAGGCATCTTTCGCCGCCCAGGCGGTGGGCTTCCAGGAGAGAAAGTCGTTGCCCGGGTCCTTCTGGGGGTTCGGCCCCGCCTGCACGGTCACCGCCTTCACCAGCACCGGATCGTCCCGGTAGCTCCTGGCCAGGTCGGCCCGCGTGATGATCGCAGCCGCCGCACCGTCGGTCTGGGCGGCGCTGTCGTAGAGCCCGAAGGGCCAGCAGATGATGCGCGCTTTGAAGTAATCCTCGGTGGTGATTTCGCGCTTGAGGAAGCTCTTCGGCGCGAGGGTGCCGTTGTGGTGGTTCTTGATGGCGATCTTCGCGAGGTCCTCCCGGCTGGCGCCGTACTTCGCGAAGTAGGTGGCCGCACACAGCGAGAACCAGCCCGCCGGCGTCTTCGGCAGGTCGCGCACGCCGTCCAGCATCACGGACGGGCCCGAGACGCCCCGGTCCTTCGGTTTGTCGTAGCCGACGACCAGAACGGTGTCGTACATGCCCGCTGCGATCGACATCACGCCGCAGCGGAACGCGTCCGTGCCCGTTGCGCAGTAGTTCGAGACCATCGTGACCGGCTTCCACAGCTTGAGTGCGTCGCTGCACTCGTGAGGGCCCTTCTGGGTGTAGAGGGCGCCCGTGAAGACCGCGTCGATCTGCTCCTGGGGCTTGTCGATGCCCGCGTCCTCGTAGGCCTCGTAGGCGGCGTCCACGATCATGTCGGAGGGAGATTGGTCCCAGTTCTCGCCAAACTTGCAGGCGCCGACACCGACGATCGCCACCTTGTCGCGAATGCCCTCGGGATTCGCCATCTCAGCCCTCCCCCGGAACGGGACTTCCCTTCCAGTAGTAGTTCGGGCGGCCGCCGCCCATGTGGATGCGCCGAAACACGAACTCGACGGGCAGGCCGATCTCGGTTTCTTCGGGAGTACAGTTCACCAACTGCAGGTGGAGCCGCGCGCCGTCCACCTCGGTGACCGTCACCACCGTCGGAGGATCGGGGGTCGGGAAGAAGAAGTCGAACGTGTAGGTGACCACCTTTCCGATGCGATCGGAGAGGCGGACGCTTTCGAAATCGTCTCTCGCGAAACAGCTCTCGCAGACCCGCTGGGCGGGGAACTGCGTCGCGGAGCAGTTGCGGCACTTCTGGCCGCGCAGGGACAGGTCGTCGTCGCGCTCACGGAAATGTACGGTGGCCGACAGGCCGGGAGCGCTACCGGCATCCCACTCGGTCGTCTTCAGGCTCCGCGCCTTCAGGTAACCGTCGTAGCTGGTTGCCGGCCGACGGCGTTCGAGATGCCAGCTCACGCCGCGACGCGAGTCGAGCTTCTCGATCTGGTCGGTCACCCGGAAGGCCAGGGCCTCGGCGCCGTCTCCGTAGCTGGCGACGAGCAGCCGGGCTCCGGACGACGCCGTCTCGAGGGCCGCCGCCAGCTGCATGGGGGCGAAGGCGGCGCCGGTGTTTCCGAGTCTCCCGAAGAGCGGATCCTGAAGCTGCTCCGGGGAGGCGCCGATCGCTCTCGCGGCCGTGCGGTGGCTGCGGGCGTCGGGCGCGTAGAGCGCCAGCTTCGTGAAATCCTCGAGTTTCGAGCCGGTCGCCTCGAGCAGGCCCCCGACCGCCTCGGTGATGCGCGGCGTGTAGCCCTCCTGGATGACGAAGCGGTCTTCCCAGGAGTGCACGAAGGGATCCCCTTCACTGCGCCACACGTCGACGATCTCGTCGGCGACCGCGTGACTGCCTTCGAGGGTCGCCACGGCGCCGGTGTCGGAGACCAGGAAGGCGGCGGCGCCGTCACCGAAGTTTGTCTCCAGGGCGGATCCTGGGGCTGCCATCCGCGAGTCGCTCGCGATCACGAGCACATTGCGCGCAGAGCCGGCGGTCACGGCGTCGAAGGCGGCGCGCAGCGCAGAGCTGCCGGCTCGTAGCGACCCCGAGTAGTCGGCGGTTCGAACCTCGCGACGCAGGTCGAGCGCTCGCGCGATCAACGCCGAGGCCTGCTTCTCCCCGAACGCGTAGGTGGTCGACGCGAACAGGACAGCGTCCACGACGGCTCGGTCGAGCCCTTCGAGGCAGCTCACGCCGGCGGTCACCGCCATCGTGACGCTGTCCTCGTCGTTCCAGGCGACGGCCTTCTCGGGGCCGCCGTCCTTGGCCGGATGTCCAGCGATCATCGCGAGCGGCAGTCGGGTGCGCGGAACGTACGCGCCGTATGAGCTGATGCCGATCATTTGCTCGGGGGTTTCACCCCTTCGTAGAACGGGTAGGGGTTCTTCATCAGGCCGACGGGCTCGAGGTGCTGCTTGAGGTTCTTCTCGAAGGACTCGAGCAGGTCCTCGACCCCCCAACCGCCGTCCTTGTACATCGCCGTCCCGTATTTCGGCTGCTCGAGCATCGTCACCCGGCCGCTGCCACAGCCGAAGATCTGGCCAGTGATCCAGTTTGCAGAGTCGCTGCACAGGAAGGCCACGAAGGGCCCGTTGAGGGTGGGGTCGATGAACGGGAGTTCGACGTCCTTGCCGTCCGGGCCCTTGTAGGTGGCGGACATGCGCGTGCTGCCGCTCGGGCTGATGGCATTCACGCGGATGCCGTAGCGGGCCAGTTCGAGCGCCCAGGTGTAGGTCATCGAGGCGATGGCGCCCTTCGAGCCCGCGTAGTTCGTCTGGCCGAAGTTGCCGAAGTGGGCGGCCGAGACCGTGTTTACGATCGCACCCCCGTTGCCTTGCTCCTTCATGCGAAGGGCGCCTTCCTGGCTGCACAGGAACGTGCCCTTCACGTGAACTGCGAAGACGGCGTCGAATTCCTCGTCGCTCATCTTGAGAAACGAGCGATCGCGAACGTTGCCAGCGTTGTTGACGACGGCATGGATGCCACCGAAGGCATCGACACACTGGCCTACCAGGCTCTGGGCTCCCTCGCGCTTGCTGATGTCGTCGGTGTTGATGACGGCCTTACCGCCCGCCGCGGAGATCTCCCCGACGACCTTCTGCGCCTCGTCTCCATCGATATCGTTCACCACCACCGAGGCGCCGTTCTGCGCGAGGTGAAGGCAATGCCCGCGGCCGATGCCACGGGCGCCTCCCGTCACGATGGCGGCCTTGCCGTCGAGGATCCCCATGGGTCCGGCTCCCGTCCAATTACGAGACGTAGCGTATAGAAACGCCGCAGGCGTGCCAGCCCTGGCGAAGCGGGCCGACTCGTCGGCGGCTAGGAGCGCCAGGAGTGAAGGGAGACGACGAGGTCCCGCTTCGGTCTAGACTCGGCAGCGTGGGAAACAGCGCGACCCAGATGACTCGAAGCCGGGAGCGCCTCGAATGAGGGCACAGAAAACCTGGAAGCCGTGGGCCATCGCGTTCCTGCTGGGCGCCGCCGCACTGGCCGCGCACGGACCCGCGCTCTCGAACGACTTCGTCGCGTTCGACGATCCGGATTACGTCCGGAGCGTCCCGCAGGTGATGTCGGGGCTGCGGGCACAAAACGTCCTGTGGGCCTTCACGTCGGTCGAGCACGCGAACTGGTTTCCGGTGACGAGGCTGTCGTGGATCCTCGACGCGGAGCTCTTCGGACGGGACCCGGCAGGCTTTCACGCGACGAGTATTGCCTTGCATGTCTTCAACGTGCTGCTCTTCTTCGCAGCCATCTTCCGGTTGACGCGGGATCTCTGGCCGAGCGCCTTCGTCGCGGCGGTCTTTGCGGTGCATCCGCTGCACGTCGAGTCCGTCACCTGGATTGCGACTCGAAAGGACGTGCTCAGCGGCCTGTTCTTCGCAATCTCGCTCCTCTTCTATGAGCGTAAGGTGCGCGGTGAAAGACCGCGGGTCTGGGGGGCTGCGCTCGCGGTTGCCTTCGCGCTCGGGTTGATGTCCAAGCCAATGCTCGTCACGTTGCCCTTCCTGCTGTTGCTGCTCGACGTGTGGCCCCTGGGGCGCTGGCGCAAGGGTGAGGGGGTTGCACTCTTCCGGGAGAAGGCGGTGTTGTTCGGGCTGTCGATCGCAATGTGCGTGGTGACCTTGATCGTTCAGCAGGGCTCGATGGCGTCTGTCGAGCACTTCCCGGCCTGGCTGCGCATCCAGAACGCCTCGCTCGCGTACGTCGAGTACGTGCAACGGGCTGTGTGGCCGACGGGTCTGATCGCGATGTACCCGTTGGCTCGCAGCGCGGGCAATCAGGTGTTCTGGTCCGGGGTCGTGGTCGTGCTCTGTACCGCTCTCGCGGTGCGGAGCCTGCCGTCTCGGCCGTGGTACTTCGTGGGGTGGTTCTGGTACGTCGGCGTGCTGTTTCCGGTGATTGGGCTCGTGCAGGTAGGCGCGCAGGCGACCGCAGACCGCTACACGTACCTCGCGCTCGCGGGTCTCTCGATTTTCGTGGCCTGGGGTGTACGCGATTTGCTGGGCTGGCTTTCTCTGGCTCCTCGCAAGGCGGTTACCGCCGCGCTGGGGGTTGCTGCGGTGCTCTGTTTCGGTCTCCTGATCGATGCCTCTCGGGAGCAGGTGGCGACGTGGAAGAACGAACGAACCCTGTGGCTGCACGCGCTGACCTTCGCGCCCCATAGCTACGGAGTTCGATTTCGGCTCGCTCTCGCACTCCACGATGCGGGTGACTACGCGGCTTCCGTTCCGCACTACGAGTACGCGCTGCGGCTGGCACCCGATTACGAAGACCTGCGCGTTGCGCTCGAGCGAGCACGCGAGGGGAAACCACGGAAGGGCCGATGATCGAATCGCCGGCTACGTCGCCGATCGTCAGACGAGTTGAGGCTGCGAGCCTGGCCTAGAGCGCCGCCTGCGTGGCCTGCTCGACGCACTGGGCCATCTGCTCGGCGTGCTCCTCGCCGGTTCCGAAGAGCGATTCGAAGAGCCAGGCACGCTTCAGGTAGTAGTGGGCGGGGACCTCCCAGGTGTATCCCATGCCGCCGTGCACCTGGATGCAGGTCTTCGCGTTCTTCAGCGCGGCTTCGCCGGCCGTGAGCTTGGCGGATGAGACGGCCCGCTGCAGGTCGCCCACATCCGGATCGTCGAGGGTCGCGCCCGCCGCGTAGGCCGCCGCGCGGGCCACCTCCTGGCGGACGAACATGTCGGCCAGCATGTGCTTCACCGCCTGGAATGCGCCGATCACCTGGCCGAACTGCTCGCGCTCCTTCGCGTATTCGTTGGCGAGCTCGAGGGTCGCCTCGGCGATCCCCAATTGTTGGCCAGAGATCAATGCCGCCCCCTCGAGCCGCAGGCGTCTGGCGTCTGAAGGACCCCCCACCTGCTCACCGGCGGGCAGGTCACTGACCTCGTGGAGCGGGGTCAGCGGGTCGAGGGGAGTCGGAACAGGCTCTCCAGAGATCTCGCTGCTGTCGATTAGAAACACGCCTTCGGGCTTCACGGCGAGCAGCTTGTCGATGTGCTCGAGTTGCTCGACGAGCAAGACCCTGGAGTCGCTGCCCGCGAGGTCGATGCCGCCGACGATGCAGTCCCCCGTGGTGGCGCCTTCGACCAATGAGGCCGCCAGGTGCGTCCAGACGATCGGCCCCGGGATCAGGCGGCGGCCCAACTCGCAGAAGACGAGCACGGCGTCGGCACTGCCGAGGCCCACGCCGCCGTCGGCCTCGGCGACGCGCAGGCCGAACACTCCCATCTCGGCCAGCTCGCTCCAGAGCGATCGATCGATGCCGCCCGACTTCTCGAGCTCGGGCAGCTGGTCGGCGGGGACACGCCCCTCGCAGAACGAGCGCAGGCCTTCGCGCAGGGCCTTCTGGTCTTCGGTCAGCTGAAAGTCCATCTGCGTTCCTACCGCGGCCGTGGGTCGCGGGGCAGGCCGAGGATCCGCTCCGAGATGATGTTGCGTTGGATCTGCGAGGTTCCCGCGGCGATCGAGAGGGAGATCGACTGCAGGTTGCGGTGGAGGATCCGCTGGCTCGGAAGGCCCCCGACGTCGTCCCGCGCGAGATTCGCGCGCCCGAGCAACCGCATGCCGAGGTCGCAGACGCGCTGGTAGAGCTCCGTGTAGAAGAGCTTGATCGCGGAGCCTCCGATGCCCGGTACGCCGGTCGTGCTCGATTCGCAGACCGAGAGTTTCACCATGGCCCAGAGCGCGTCGAGCTCCGCGGACAGGTGGCCGATCTCTCGCCGGAGCGCCGCGTCCTCCCAGGCGACTCCATCGTGTCGGGTGGCCCGCTTGGCTGTGTCGATGAGCATGGCGACGAACTTCTGCAAGGAGATCATGTCGCTCGCGAAGGCGGTCCCTCGCTCGAAGCGCAGCGTGACATTGGTGACGCGCCAGCCGTCGTTTTCTTCGCCCACGCGGTTCTCGACGGGGATGCGGACGTCTTCGAGGAAGACCTCGCTGAATTCGCCCTCGCCCGCGAGGGTGGGGAGGGGGCGGATCTCGATGCCCTCGGCGTCCATCGGCAGGATCAGCCAGCTGATGCCCTTGTGCTTTCGCGCCTCCGGGTCGGTGCGAACGAGTAGCTCGCAATAGTCGGCAGCCTGTGCGAAGGAGCACCAGATCTTGTGGCCATTCACGATGTAATGGTCGCCGTCGAGCACCGCGCGGGTGGACAGGGCCGCGAGATCCGAGCCGGCCCCCGGCTCCGAGAAGCCCTGGCACCACACCTGCGAGCCGTCGAGGATGAACGGCACGTGTCGCGCTTTCTGCTCGGGGGTGCCCTCGGCGATGACCGTCGGCCCGCCGTGCAACAGGCCGACGAAGTTGACGCCGACGTAGGGCGCATCGGCCCGGGCGATTTCCTCGTAATAGACGAGCTGCTCGGTCAGCGAGGCATCCAGGCCGCCGTACTCTTTCGGCCAGTTGATGCCCGCGTAGCCGGCATCGAAGAGCTTCTTCTGCCAGCCGGTGTCGTAGGCGCGCCGCGCGGGCCAATCGTTGATCGCGGGCGGGTCGCCGTGGTTGGGCACCGCCTCGGAAAGCCAGGCGCGCAGCTCCTTTCGAAACTTCTCGTCGGATTCGGAGTAGCGCAGGTCCACTGAGGGCTCCTGGTCGAGTGCCGAGGAAGGGCGAGACTAGCCTAGCTGGCGAATCTGGCGATTCGCTTGCGGTGGAGCTCGAGCGGATTCTCGGATCAGGCTTGCAAGTACTTCGCGTAGTCGTCGAGGACCGGCATTACCTCCTCACGCGCCGCGGACGGGAGTCGCAGGACGACCTCGGTGACGCCGAGTTCGCGGTAATAGTCGAGCTTCTCATCGTTCGGGAACACGCCCATCGGAACGATCTGGACGTCCTCGAAGGATCGCCCGTTCGCTTCCAGGGCCGAGCGCAGTTCACCCAACGCGGCCTTGATCCCCGCGCCCCCAATCGGCAGCCATCCGTCCGCGTACTCGGCGATGTGCGCGAACAGCTTCGGTCCGGGGCCCCGCCGATCAGCACCGGGGGACGCGGCTGCTGGATCGGCTTCGGCCACATCCAGCTCTTCTCGAAGTTCACGAATTCGCCGTGGAATTCGGCCTCCTCCTGGGACCAGAGGGCCTGCATCGCGAGCATCTTCTCGCGAACGATCGCCCGCCGCCGCCGGACGTCGACGCCGTGGTTCTCCATCTCTTCGTGGTTCCAGCCGTAGCCGATGCCCAGCACCAGGCGGCCGTTCGAGAGCAGGTCGAGGGTGGCAAGTTGCTTCGCGAGGGTGATGGGATCGTGTTGGGCCACGAGACCGATGCCCGTGCCCAGCAGGATCTTCGAGGTGTTCGCGGACGCGGCCGCCAGCGCGATGTAGGGATCGAGGCTGCGGAGGTATTCGCGGCCGAGCACGTCCGTCCCGGTCGGGGGCGGGGTACGTCGGCTGGTGGGAATGTGGGTGTGCTCCGGGATGTAGAGGGAGTGGAAGCCGCGGTCCTCGGCCTCCCGCGCGAGTTCGGCGGGGGAGAGGGTCTCGTCGGTGGCGTGCAGCGTGACACCGAACTTCATCGGTCGTCACGCAGGTGCGCGCTGGCGCGGTCGGCCCAGCCACCCGGAACGCTCGCGTCTACGCTGATGTGGCGGTGGAGGAAGAGCCAGCGACCGTCCCGCTGGACGTACCGGTCGACGTAGCGCCCCCAGTGATCCAGCCCGGACTCGGTGATCACTGCGTAGTAGCTGCGCCCCCGCGCCTCGTCGGACCCGAGGACTTCGATCTGGTGGGTCGCCGTGTAGTGGCGGATGAAGCGCCGCTTCTTCGGCTCGCTCGTCGCCTCGGTCGCATCCGTCTTCGCGGCTCCGGTGAACAGGCTTCGAATCTCGTCTCGGCCCGTGTAGGTGCGCCCGGGAACGACCTCGACGACCGCGTCCTCGGCAAACAGGGCCATCGTCTCCTCGAAGCGGCCCGAGTCGCCGCTCGCGTTGTAGCGAGCGACCAGGTCGCGAATGCTCTCTCGGGCGGCGAGCTCGGGGACATCCATCCGCGCGATTCTAGTGCGCTTGCGCGCTATCGTCGGCTGTTGTCGTGTCGGAGACAGCAGCCACCGTCGATCTCCAGTACGCCCTGGAGGATCGCTATCGCCTCGAGCGCGGCCGGGTCTTCCTGACCGGCAATCAGGCCCTGGTGCGGCTGCCGCTGATGCAGCGTCAACGCGATCTGGCGGCCGGTCTGAACACCGCGGGGTTCATCTCGGGCTACCGGGGCTCCCCGCTCGGCACCTACGACATGGCGCTCTGGCAGGCGAAGGGCCTCCTCGAGGAGCACCACATCCACTTCGAGCCCGGCGTCAACGAGGATCTCGCCGCGACGGCGGTGTGGGGGTCACAGCAGGCGAATCTGCTCGAGGGCGCCCGCTATGACGGGGTGTTCGGGGTCTGGTACGGGAAGGGTCCGGGCGTCGATCGCTCCGGGGATGCCCTCAAGCACGGGAACTTCCACGGCAGTGCATCGCACGGCGGCGTGCTCGCGCTGTGCGGCGACGATCCCGGTGCCCAGTCGTCGTCCCTGGCACACCAGAGCGAGCACGCGCTGATCTCCTTCGGCATGCCGATCCTGAATCCCGCGAACGTCCAGGACTATCTGGACTTCGGCATCCTGGGCTGGGCGCTCTCGCGCTACTCGGGTTGCTGGGTCGGCTTCAAGTGTCTCACCGATACGGTCGAGAGCACCGGGTCCGTCGCAGTCGATCCGGACCGTGTCGGCATCTGTATTCCCGAGGATTTCGAGTTGCCCGCAGGTGGCTTGAACATCCGGTACGGAAGCATGCCGACGGCTCTCGAGGAACGCCTCTTCGTCTACAAGCTGCCTGCCGCCCAGGCCTTCGCGCGCGCGAACGGTCTCGATCGGACCGTGCTCGACGGTCCCCGACGCAGGCTCGGTATCGTGACTACCGGCAAGGCCTATCTCGACGTCCGCCAGGCGCTGGATGAACTGGGCATCGATGAGGCGCGCGCGGCAGACCTGGGCCTCTCGATCTACAAGGTGGGCATGAGCTGGCCCCTCGAAGCCGAGGGTGCGCGTGCCTTCGCGGACGGGCTCGAAGAAATCCTGGTGATCGAGGAGAAGCGCCCGGTCATCGAGGAGCAGCTCGCGAGCCTGCTCTACAACCTCGCTCAGCGACCGCGCCTGCTCGGCAAGCAGGATGCTGCGGGAAGGCCGCTGCTCCCCAGCGTCGGAGAACTCGATCCCGACCGGGTGGTGCAGGCGGTCGGCGAGTGGCTCGCACGCAACGTCGAAGGCTTCGAGGTGCCCGCCTGCCCCGGCGACGTCGTGACCGTGCAGGGGGCATTCGCCGGCCTGACCCGGCTGCCCAGCTTCTGTAGCGGCTGCCCCCACAACACCTCGACGGTGGTGCCCGAAGGCAGCGTCGCGATGGGAGGGATCGGTTGCCACGGCATGGCGGTCTGGCTGCCCGAGCGCCGCACCCTCGCTGTGGGCCAGATGGGAGGGGAGGGCGCGGCCTGGATCGGCCAGGCGCCCTTTACCGACACACCGCACATCTTCCAGAACCTGGGAGACGGCACCTACTTCCACTCGGGCCTGCTCGCGATTCGCGCGGCCGTCACCGCGAACGTGAACATCACCTACAAGATTCTCGTGAATGGCGCGGTTGCGATGACCGGTGGCCAGCCCATCGAGGGCGAGCCGATGGACGGCGACGTCACGACGCCTGAAATCGTGAAGCAACTCGACGCCGAAGGGGTTCGCCACATCGCCGTTCTGAGTGACGACATCGAGAAGTACCCGAACGACGCCTTCCCCGCCCACGTCGACGTCCTCCACCGCGACGAGTTGATACGAGTGCAGCAGAAGATCCGCCACGTGGAGGGCGTCTCGGCGATCGTCTTCGACCAGACCTGTGCGGCTGAGGCACGCCGCCTGCGCAAGCGTGGCGAGTTTCCGGATCCCGACCGTCGCATCGTGATCAACGAGGCGGTGTGCGAGGGATGTGGTGATTGCAGCGTCGTGTCGAACTGCATTTCCATCGAACCCGTCGAGACCGAGTTCGGCCGCAAGCGCAAGATCAACCAGTCGTCCTGCAACAAGGACTTCTCCTGCGTGAAGGGCTACTGCCCGAGCTTCGCGTCGATTACCGGTGGGAGCCTGCGGAAGCGAGGCGCCGAGGCTATCGAGATCGACGACAGGCTCTTCGAAGCACTCCCGGATCCGGGCCCTGCCGACGCCAGCCGGCCGTTCAATCTCTACGTCGCCGGAATCGGCGGTACGGGTGTCATCACGGTCGGGGCCCTGCTCGGGATGGCAGCCCATCTCGAGGGCAAGGGCTGTCTACTGCTCGACGTCACGGGGCTTGCCCAGAAGAACGGTCCCGTCGCGAGTCACGTCCGAATTGCGGACGATCCGGAGGCTCTGCACGCGACCCGGATCGGGAAGGGCGCTGCCGATCTGGTGCTCGGTTGCGACGTCGTGGTGACGGCCGGCGGGGAAGGGCTCTCGAGGATGTCGCCGGAGAGAACGACGGCAGTCGTGAATTCTCACGTGGCGCCGACCGCCGATTTCGCGACCTCTCCGGATCTGGACCTGTCGGCGGACGGGATGAAAGATGCGATTGGCGGTGCTTGCGGCGACGGCGCGCACTTCGTAGCGGCGACGAAGTACGCGACGGCACTGCTGGGAGACGCAATCGGGTCCAACCTCTTCCTGCTGGGGTACGCGTATCAGATCGGACGCCTGCCCGTGAGTCTGGCGGCCCTCGAACGGGCGGTCGAGCTCAATGGTCGCTCGGTCGACATGAACAAGCGCGCGATCGCCTGGGGTCGGCTCGCCGCTCACGACCTCGATTCCGTCGAGAAGGCCGCCCGCCCCGGCCTGCAAGTCCGGGACGACACGCCGCAGATTCGGACACTCGAGGATCTCGTCGCGCATCGAATGGGCTTTCTCACGGACTACCAATCTCCTGCGTACGCGGTGCGCTACCGCGAGCTCGTCGATCGCGTGACCGCGGCCGAGCAGCGGATCCAACCGGGCAGCACGAAGCTCGCCGAGGGGGTTGCGCGCTACTACGCGAAGCTGATGGCCTACAAGGACGAGTACGAGGTTGCTCGCCTGTACACGGACGGCGCCTTCCGGCAACAAATCGAGAGCGAGTTCGAGGGGGACTACAAGATCCAGCTGCACCTGGCCCCGCAGGTCTTCTTCGCGAAGGACCCCGACACCGGACGCCCGCGCAAGCTGAGTGTGGGGCCCTGGATGCTGAAAGCGTTCGCGTGGCTCGCGCCTCTGAAGTTCCTGCGCGGAACCCGCCTGGATCCCTTCGGCTGGCCGGCTCACCGCAGGCTCGAACGCCAGCTGATCGTCGACTACGAGAAGCAGATCGGGGAGCTGTTGGACGGATTGAGCTCCGAGAACCTCGAAATTGCCGTCGAGATCGCGGGCCTTCCCGAGGGCATCCGGGGCTTCGCCGACGTGAAAGAGCAGCACCTCGAGGCCGTCCGCGTCAAGCAGACGGACCTGCTCGAGAGCTTCCAGCGGCGGGCTCGATAGCTCGTAGAACCCAGCGATCCCGGGGACGGTCGCCTGGGCTCCGGGTTCAGACGTGGATCACCGGCGCCGGCGTCTTCGGATGCGCGCCATGGCGGCCAGCCCGAGCAGGCAACTACCGGCCGAGAGGTCGGCACTGGGCTCGGGCACGGTCACCGTGTAGGCCGTCTTCACGAAGAGGCTATCGAACTGGGGCGCGAGGTCTTCCAGTCGGGTCGTGAAAGCCGCCTCGGAGGCCGCGATCTCCTCGCACGAGAGAAATTCCTCGAGCAAGCCCAAGGGATTTTCGGCAGCGCATTGTTCCGCTGTCCTCGGCGGGAAACACGGATCGATCTCAAAGACCAACGTATCCGGGTCGAGCAGCAGCACGCGCCTGCCCGGTGGGTTGCAGGCGAACCCGGGGGAGCCGCCGGCTCCGGCTCCGGCGCAGGCGGTCGATGTGAGCGCAAAGGGCACGTCCTGCACGGTGCCCGGCTCCAGGTCGACGCCCATCGCGTTCTCGGTCAGCAGGACTCCGGACTGGGACGCATCGAAGCAACCGTGACCGCCGGGGTCGACGAGCGGGCCTAGGAGCGGTGAGCCGACCAGGACGTCGAACGCGCCCGATTGAGGGTTGACGTCGATCAGGCGAGGGCTGTCCGCGAGATTTACGATGGCCGTCGCAACCGCGAGGCCGTCGTCGAGGACACGGCCGAAGGCCGTGAATCCCTCATTCTGGTTGTCGAGGTTCGCGCTGTTGTCATTCAGGTTCACGAACCACTGGCTGGTGGCGCTATCGGGATCGTTGCCCAGCTTCGCCATCGCGATGGTGCCCGCAAGGTTCGAGATGCAGGGCTCGTTCGCGATCGGCGCCTGCGTCTCGATCGGCGCGAAGGTAATCCCATTCCCGGCGAAGCCCCCCGCCTGGATCACGAAGTCGTCTTCGGGGCCGGGGTCGCCCGGCACGACGCGATGAACGATCGTATCCGTGTAGTCGCCGCGCTCGATGTATCCGAGGAAGTTGGCGACCGTCACGGGGGCGACGCTCGGAAACAGCTGGAGGGTGAGCGTGCCGAGCGGGGTCTCGACCCGCACCCGCTCGGGGTCGTTCTCGAGCGTCAGTTGGCAGCCCGGCATGAGTTCGGGCAACCCTTGCGCCGATACGGGGCTGGTGGCCATCCAGCCCAGCGTGACGAGGCCCGCCGCAAGCGTCGCTCGCCCCTTCCACATCGCTCCCCTACCTCCTGCTTCGGCGCCGCCCTGCGCGAGCCTGACAGGCTAGCCGCCGGATCCGCGTCCGGCAGGGCATGATGCTGCACCGGAGACGTGCAGGCGGGCCCGAGGCCTCCAATGCCCGTGAACCGGCGGTAAGCGAGATGTGTCCCAATCCACGCCTGGGCCACGAGCGGTTCTGACCGATGCGGCGGAAAGGCTTGAATTCACGGGAGCTTTCCGGGTAGTTTCCCCGTCCCCGGCACCCAGGGGCGGAAGCCCTCGACGCGTGCCGCGAGCCCCAGTGATGGAGCAGGAGGAAGGTCATGTCCGAAGCATCCGCCCCGAACGTCGCCGAGCACGCGGCCGTTTGCAGCAACCTGGTCAGCGAGGTCGCGAAGGTTCTGGTCGGCCAGGAGTCGATGGTCGTCCGCCTGGTGA
>JAYGDB010000034.1:0-13116 GCA_046583095.1 Myxococcota bacterium
TCCTCGATCTTGTTGATCAGAAGTGCGATGCGCGCGCCAGCCGGCGCACCCTTGAGCCCGGCCTCCGGGTGGCAGAGCAGCTCGGCCAGTCGTGTCGGGTCGAGGCAGGCGTCCTCGGACAATCCCAGCAGCGCCGCGACACGCTCCGGCCGATGGCACGTCTGCGCGATGGGCCCCGCCAGAGCGTCGATCCCCGCGACGACCACCAGCAGGGTCGTCTCCTGGGGCACCACGGGCTCGTGTGCTGCGGGTGCCTTGGCGGGCCGCATGCGCGACCCGTCCGCCTCTACGACCACGAAGTCGACGCCCGCAGCTGCCAGCAGCGTGGCGGGCACATCCGCCGCGACGCCCGTGGCCTTCTCGCCCTCGACCCCGCCGATTACCAGCAGACCATCGCGTGGGGACTGCATTGCCACTTCGAACTCGGGCGTATCGATCCGACAAGTCGCAGCCGCGCGCGCGGTCTGGTTGGCGAAGATGCGCGTCGTCGTGGTGAGCACCGCGCACCCGGGCAGCGAGCGCGCGAGTCCAAAGAGCAGCGCGCTCTTGCCCCCGCCGCCGACGATAGAGACAAGCTCGCCGGGCGCGCGCAGCGCGAGGGCCGCGCAGAGGGAGGGCGTCGTGAGATCAGGGGTCGGATCTGCGTGCATGGGATCGCCGTCAACCGAAGCGCGCTCGCTCCGTGTTCTCGCGTTCGGGCCGAGTCGATCCGACGTCTCCGCGGGATTGCCCGACCCGGTAGTACCGCCAGCCGGGTACGTCCTCGCCGAAAACCTCCTGCATGTCGTACTTCGCGTCGTAGCGAGCATCGAGCGCCTGCCTGAGCGCGGGGTCGGTCACGGGCACGAGGGTGACGTCGTGGAGCTGGCCGTCGATCCGCAGCCGGGCCTCTGGGTCGTGGGCAACGGCCGTCTCCCAGGCCTTCTCCTCCTCGCCGTACGAGCCCACGTAGAGCCGACCGTCCAGGTCGACGCACCAGATCGTGGTCGAGTGGCGCAGGCCGTACCACGGACGGGTCTCGACGAAGATCTCCTCGATCGCGGCCGTGAAGCTCCAGTCCGCCACCGGGCCCGCGGCCCGATCACCCGTAAGCCACAGGCCGGCGCGTTCGTCCTGCGGCTGACAGGCCAGAAGGCTCACCCCGAGCGCGAGAATCGCCAAGCTGCCGAGAATCGATTTCGGGTGGAGCCACGCGAGAGCCATCGAGTCAGTCCTTCTGAAGCCGGCCTGTGCAGAGTCCGGCAAATGAATCCACGAGTTCGTTTACCACGAAACGGGGAGCTTGCGACCTTCGCGGGCACTCTCGATGGCCGCGAAGACCATCGCGATGCTCTTGACGTTATCGCGGCAGTCGGTTTCGGCGCGACGCCCCTCGGCGAGAGCAGCGAGCATCTCGTCGAGGCAGCCGGCGTGATGGGGGCGCCCGGACCAGTCGGTCGATACCTCCAAGTCGCGCTCGCCCCGCCACAAGTTGCCGCGCTGGGTCTCGCCCTCGGGCAGGGCCGCGTAGGGCTCGTTCTCCCCGTCCCAGATCGCCGTGCCCTGGCTGCCGGCCACGCGCCACGACGACTCCCACGAGGTGCGCGCACCCTCGGCCGTCCAGGAGCCGCGGTAGCAGAACACGATGCCCCCGGTCAGCTCGAAGACGCAGATCGCCGAGGCGTCGCCCTCGAACCAGGAGCCCTCGACGTTGAACTCCTGGCAATAGACCGAGACCGGGTCGGCGCCGGTGATGAAGCGCGCCTGGTCGAAGGTGTGGATCGCCATATCGTGCAGCAGCGGGTGCTCCATCGTGGCTCGGAAGCCGCCGACGTGATGTCCCATGAAGAAGTCGGCGCCGATGAAGCCCGGCCGGCCGATCGCGCCGCCGGTCACCAACTCGCGCAGCGCACGCATAGGCTTCAGGTAGCGGCGGTTCTGGAGCACCGCGAAGCTGCGGTCTGCCGCCTCGGCGGCACGCACCAGGTCGCGCGCCTCGTCGAGCGTCGCGGCCATCGGCTTCTCGGACAACACGTGGCAGCCGGCCGCCAGCGCGGTCGTCACGATCTGGTGCCGCGCCTCGGGAACGGCAACGTCGAGGACGACGTCCGGCTCGATCGCCGCCAGGGCCTCGCCGAGATCGGCGAAGACCCGGGCGTCGAGTTCGTACTTTCCTTGCTTGCGCTCGGCAGCGGCCGTGTCGGGATCGACGAGGCCGACGACCTCGATGTCGTCCCGGCCGGCGAGCACGCCGAGCCACGCGTGGCTCATGTTGCCGCAGCCGGCAAGCACGGCGCGGAGACGACTCACTCGAACCAGCCCGTCTGCGTATTCGGGCAGGTTTCGGTCTCGATCGCCGAGGGCGCGGGCTCGTAGGCCCACTGCACGGCATTGGCGAGCACCTTCTTGATCTCGGGATGGTGGTAGATCGGGTAGGTCTCGTGTCCCGGGCTGAAGTAGAAGACACGTCCCTTGCCGCGACGCCAACAACAGCCGCTGCGGAACACCTCACCGCCCGAGAAGTTGCTGATGAAGACCTGCTCGTCGGGCGGCGGCACGTCGAAGAACTCGCCGTACATCTCGTGGCGTTCGAGCACGATCGCGGGGTTCACACCGCGTGCGATCGGATGATTCGGCGCGACCGTCCAGACCACTTCGCGGTCGTCGCCCTCACGCCAGCGCAGCGTGCAGCGCGTCCCCATCAGGCGGCCGAAGATCTTCGACAAGTGGGCCGAGTGCAGGACGATCAGTCCCATGCCGTCGAGTACGCGCTGCTGCACGCGCGAGACGATCTCGTTCTCGACCTGGTGGTGCACGAGGTGCCCCCACCAGAGCAGCACGTCCGTCTCGGCCAGGACCGACTCCGTCAACCCGTGCTCGGGCTGCTCGAGAGTGGCGGTGCGAAGCGCGACGGCGTCGCCGAGCGACGCCTGCAGTCCCGCCGCCAACGCCTCGTGGATGCCGTCGGGGTAGATCTTCTGGACCGCCGGGTTCTTCTGCTCGTGGATGTTCTCGTTCCAGACGGTGACGCGGATCGGGTCGCTCATCGGGGCTCCTCGCTTCGAAAGGTGGCACAGGACGCGGGACTTCGGTTCGAGCCGGAGATCGCCTAGGATGGTCGGATCGGAGGGCAGCCGTGCAGGACCCGACCTCGACCCCCATCCCGCGAACCCAGGGCCTGCTGCGACGCGAACTGCTCAAGGCGGGCGCCCTGGGCGCCGCCGGGCTGCTGGGCCCGGGAACGGCTGTCGCGGCCGACTCCGAGCCCCGGGTGCGCCGCTACCCCACCCTCGGCCGGACCGGCATGAAGATCTCGGACATCTCGTTCGGATCGAGCCGGATGCGCGATCCGAAGCCGGTGCGGCACGCCTACGAGCGCGGGGTGAACTACTTCGACAGCGCCGAGGGCTACAAGGGGGGCGACTCGGAGTCGGCCATCGGCGAGGCACTGCACGACGTGCGCGACCGTGTCTTCATCACGTCGAAGACGAAGGCCGAGAGTGACACGCGCCGCGGCGAGATGATGAAGGCCCTCGAGGGAAGCCTGCGCCGGCTGCGAACCGACTACGTCGACGTCTACTTCAATCACGCGGTGAACGACCGCGACCGGATCGCAAACCCCGAGTGGGCCGAGTTCACGCAGCTCGCGAAGAAGCAGGGCAAGATCCGCTGGCGGGGCCTTTCGGGTCACGCCGGGCAGCTGGTCCCGTGTATCGAATACGGGCTCGACAACGGCCTGCTCGACGTGATCCTGACCGCGTACAACTTCGGCCAGGATCCGGCCTTCCATCAGCGCTTCCTCAGCCGGTTCGACTTCATCACGCTCCAGCCCGAGCTTCCGCGCGTGCTGGAGCGCGCGACCGCAGAAGGCGTCGGTGTCGTGGCCATGAAGACGCTGATGGGCGCCCGCGCGAACGACATGCGGCCCTACGAGCGCGAGGGGGGCACCTTCGCCCAGGCCGCGTTCCGTTGGGTGCTCTCGAATCCGAACGTCGACGCCCTCGTGATCTCGATGAACGATCCCGAGATGATCGACGAATACCTGGGAGCCTCGGGCTCGACCCGCGTCTCGCGCGCCGACCTCGAGCTGCTCGGCCGCTACGCGGCGAAGAACGGAAGCGGCTACTGCCAACACGGCTGTGGCGTCTGTGACTCCGCCTGCCCGTCCGGGGTGGCCATCGCCGAGGTGTTGCGAACCCGCATGTACGACGTCGACTACGGCGACCGCGAGTTCGCGCGGGAGGAGTACGCGCTGCTGGACCAGCCGGCGCTGGCCTGCCTCACCTGCGACGGCTCGCCGTGCGCGAACGCGTGCCCGAACGGCATCCCCATCTCGGAGTACACCCGGCAGGCAGCGAAAACCCTGGCCTGACGCGTCGGCCGGAACCCCGGGCCTCGGAGCGCGGTCGCAATCCCGGGCTGGACGACAGGCGCGCAAACCACTACCTAGCCCGCATGCCCAATCCCACTGCAAGCCTCGAAACGTCCCTCGGCACCGTCACGATCGAGCTGTTCACGGATCTCATGCCCGAGACGGCCGGCAACTTCATCTCGCTCGCGAAGAGCGGCTTCTACGACGGGCTCCACTTCCACCGCGTGATCCAGGGCTTCATGGTTCAGTTCGGCTGCCCGCACAGCAAGGACCCGAGCAGCCCCCAGGCCGGCACCGGCGACAGCCCGAACGGTCGAATTCAAGACGAGCACCCCGAGAACGCCAAGCTCTCGAACGAGCCCGGCACCCTCTCGATGGCGAACAGCGGCCAGCCGAACAGCGGCAGCTGCCAGTTCTTCATCAATTGCTCGCACAACGACTACCTGGATTGGTTCTCCCCCGGTCCCAGCAAGCATCCGGTGTTCGGCAAGCTGACGGATGGAGCCGACGTCCTCGCCAAGATCGAGTCGACGCCGACTGCCGCGGGAGACCGCCCGCAAGAGCCGGTGCAGATGATCTCGATCCAGGTCACCGAATAGCGGGCCGCGGCGACATCCTCCTCGTTCGAAACGTCACAGGCCCGGCCGATGCCGCTGCCCGCCCCGGAGACGACGATCCGCCGGCCGGACAGCCGCGCCTGCGCGTCAGGCACTCCGCTCCTCCCGACGCACGAAGGCCGCGGTCGTAACACGCTCGGCGAAGCGCCAACCCTCCGCGGTGCGGACGAAGCGATCCTGGTACTCGCCGACGAGGACCGGTCCTTCGATCGGAGAGAAGCTGCGGTCCTCTTCCCCATCGTGGCGGTACAGGGTGAGGTAGACGGTGCCCGTCGCGTTGTCTTCGTCGATCACGTCGACGAGCAGGTTGTTGCAGACGTGTCGGGACATGCGGGCCGTGTTGTCCTGCCGGGCCTGAAAGCCCTTGCGGAGCTGATCCTCGCCGTCCATTCGCACACCCGGGGCGGTCCAGACTCCGTCCTTCGTGAAGAGATCGGCAATGCGGGCGGCTTCCCCGTGATCGACGTAGTGGCAATAGAGCGTGACGATCCGCGCGCACTCACGCTCGATCAGGTTGCGTTCCGTTGCGTCCACGGGGGCTTCCCTTTCTGTGCTGGCCGTCGGGCTAGCGGCCGCTGTAGGATCGCACACTCGATGGGCGAATCAGACAGCCAAGTCGCCGGGCGCACGATCGTGATGACGGCCGCCGCGAGCGAACAGGTCTTCTCGGGCGAGAAGCCATACCCGCTGATGGAGCGCGCGTGAGCAGCCATGACGCGATCATTCGCAACGCCCGCCTGATCGACGGCAGCGGCGGCACGTCGTCGGTCGGCGACGTCGCGATCGACGGGGATCGCATCCACACGCTCGGCAGCGTCGATGGCGATGCGCCGATCGACATCGATGCCGAGGGACTCGCCGTCGCGCCGGGCTTCATCGACGTCCACACGCACGACGACTTCGCCGCGATCCTATACCCGGACATGGCCTTCAAGCTGCTGGGCGGTGTCACCACCTGCGTGGTCGGTAACTGCGGGATGGGCGCAGCTCCCCATCGACCGGCATCCCTGATGGCGCGCGCCTTCCATCCCAACCGGAGCCTGCCGCTGTGGGCGGGCTACAGCGGCTATTTCGACCTGCTGGCCAGTCGGCCTCCGAGCGTCAACATCGCGGCCCTCGTCGGACACGGCACCCTACGACTCGACGCGATGAGCGACAGCCGGCGCGAGCCGAGCGGTGCCGAGATGACGCACATGAAGGCACTGCTCCACGAGGGGCTCGAGGCCGGCGCCGTCGGCCTCTCGACCGGGCTGATCTACGAGCCGGGTCGGCATGCGAAGACCGACGAGATCGTCGAGTTGGCGGCCGAGATGGCGGGCACCGGTGCACTCTACGCAACCCACATGCGCAACGAAGGCGCGCGACTGCTCGATTCCATCGACGAGGCCGTCGAGATCGGTGAGCGCGCGGGGGTTCCCGTCCAGATCTCGCACCACAAGGCCTCGGGACGCGAGAACTGGGGGCTCGTCGCGAAGTCGCTCGCGCGGATCGCCGAAGCCCAGGCGCGCGGCGTCGACGTACACGCCGACCAGTACCCCTATACGGCGGGCAGCACCGTCCTTTCGGCCGTCGCCCAGAACGACGGATTCCGACCCCACGATCCCGCCAAGACCGGCAGCGGGCTCGGCCACGCAGAACCCGCGGACGTGGTGATCGCATCGACGTCGGGACACCCGGAGTGGGAGGGCCGTTCGATCGCAGACTTCGCCGAGGAGTGGGGTGTACCGGGGCAGGAAGCCGCCGAGCGGGTGCTCTCGGAAGAGCCCATGACCACCATCATCATCCACTCGATGTCGGAGGACGACGTGCAGCAGGTGATGCAGCACCCCAGCACGATGATCGGCTCCGACGGCATTCCGAGCATCGAGGGCCGCCCGCACCCCCGGCTCTACGGCACGTTCGCACGCGTCCTCGGCCACTATGCGCGCGAACTCGGGCTCTTCTCCATCGAGGAGGCGGTGTACCGAATGACCGGCTTCGCGGCTCGCAAGTTCGGGCTCGCCGATCGCGGCCTGCTGCGCGAGGGCGCCTTCGCAGACCTGGTCGTCTTCGACCCCGCAACGATCCTCGACGCTGGCAGTTACGAAGAGCCCCATCACCCGCCGAAGGGAATCCATCACGTCTTCGTGAACGGGACACACTCGGTTCGGGACGCCGCGCACACGGGGGCCCGCGCAGGCCGGCCCGTCCGGCGTCCGACTAGCTGAGAACGTGCGGCAGTACCCGCTCCGTGAAGATCCCGAAGGTCTTCTCGCTGAGGGGTGAGAGCAGCAGGTAGTCGAGGGGCATCTCCTCCTCCAGCCGCTGGAGCGTATCGACGACCCGCTCGGGGCTCCCGTGGATGACCACGTCCTTCAGATAGTGCTCGACAGGATCGATCTGCTGCCCGTCCTCGCGGAACGAGGCGAGAACTTGCTTGGGCAGGTACGCGCCCACCGTCCACTTCGCTCCGCGGCGTGCAATCGCCTCGGCTTCGGCGTCCGAGTCGGCCACGGCCACGAGTCGAGCCATCGGGATCTGCCGTCCCTCGATGGAGTGTCCCGCTTGCTCGAGTCCCTCCCGGTAGCGCAGGAACTTGCGAGTGATCTCGGGGTGGGGTGAGTGGGGATCCATCAGGATCGTGTGTCCCTGTTCGGCCGCCCACTTAAGGGCAGGTGGCGACGAGGCGGCCACCCAGGTCGGCGGATGGGGGCGCTGGTGGGGCTTCGGCAGCACCTCCACGTCCTTGTAGCTGTGGAAGCGTCCCTCGTAGCTGAGCCGCTCGTTCGTCCAGGCGGCGAGCACGATCTCGACCGCCTCGCGGAAACGCGCGGCGCTCTCTGCAGGCGGTACGCCGAACACCTCGAACTCACGCGGGTCGAAGCCCCGGCCGGCCCCCCAGTTGACGCGCCCGCCCGTCAACACGTCGAGGAGCGCGATCTCCTCCGCGATGCGCAGCGGGTGGTAGAAGGCAGCCAGGGTCACGGCCATCCCGATGCGAAGGTTCTGCGTGCGGGCCGCGACATGAGTTCCCATGACATGCACCGAGGGACACACGCTGTAGCCGCTGAAGTGGTGCTCGGCGAGCCACACGGCGTCGTATCCCGTCCGGTCCATCACCTCGATGCGATCGAGGGCGCGGGTGTAGACGTCTTCCAGCGGAATGCTGCGATCTCGCCAACCGAAGAACTGCAGGACGCCGACCTTCATCGGGTGCGCATCCTAGCTGAAACCCAGCGGGGCGGGCGCGAAGCCGGTAGCGTGAGCGCATGCAACTCGACATCACCTACGACATGAGGGCTCCGGACTTCGGTGCGCCCGCGCAAGAGCTCTACGCGGCGGCCCTCGACCAGGTGCAGTGGGCCGACGAGCTGGGGTTCGACAACGTGGGGCTCGGCGAACACCACGCCGCACCGGACGGCTACAACCCGTCTCCCCTGGTACTGGCGGCCGCGATGAGCGCGCGAACCCAACACATCCACTTCCGCACGTCCGTGCTGCTCGTCCCCCTCTACGACCCCATCAAGCTCGCCGAGGATGCCGCGGTCACCCAGCTCGCCACGGGCGGACGGCTCATCCTGGGCGTCGGCGGCGGCTACCGGCCTGCCGAGTTCGAGATGTTCGGGCGGCGGCTGGAAGACCGCTGGCAGGCGATCGGCGAGACCCTCGAACTGTTGCGCCTGGCTTGGACGGGCGAACCCTTCGAGTGGAAGGGGCGGCGCTGCCAGGTCACGCCGCGGCCCGACCCACCGCCCCCGATCCTGCTCGGCGGCAGCTCGGCGGCTGCGGCGCGACGCGCCGCCCGCATCGCCGACGGCTGGTTCCCGCCCCTCGACCCGCGGCTGTGGCCGCCCTACCGCGAAGAGTGTCTGAAGCTCGGCAAGCCCGACCCGGGCGACTACCCGACGCCGGGCCCGATCTTCCTGTGGATCTCGAAGCAACCCGAGCGAGACTGGGAACGCATCGCGCCCCACGCGCTCCACCAGCTGCGCTCGTACAGCGAGTGGACCGTCGAGGCTTTCGGCAGGCCGGCCGGGCCGTATGCCGAGGACATCAGCGAAGACGCGCTTCGCGAGAGCAGCGCCTACCAGGTGCTGACCCCGGACGACGCACTCGCGATGGCCGAGAAGCTCGGGCCGAACAGTGTCCTGTTTCTGAACCCGCTGCTGGCCGGGATCGACCCCGCGTTCTCGTGGCAGATGCTGAAACTCTACGAGCGCGAGGTGCACCCGCACCTGCCACGGGGCTGATCGAACGGCCCGTCGTCAGCGTCGATACTCCGTCCGCCCGCCGATCACCGTCTCGATCACCTCGATCTCGTCGATCGTTTCGGGATCGTCGAGCGGGCTGCGTGAGAGGATTACGAAGTCGGCGAGCTTGCCGGGCTCGAGGGATCCCTTGACGTCCTCCTCGAAGTGCTGCCAGGCGGCATCGATCGTGACCGCGGCCAGCGCCTGCATCGGAGAGATGCGCTCCGCCTCGCCGAGCGTGAAGTCGCTGCGTGTCTTGCGATTGACCGCCGCCCACACGAGTCGCAGGGGCTCCATCGGAACGACCGGCGCATCGCAGTGGATCGTGAAGCGAACGCCTCTCGCCAGGGCGCTCTTCGCCGGGCTGATGCGGGCGGCACGCTCGGGTCCCATGAAGATCCGTCGGTGCCGGTCGCCCCAGTAGAAGGTGTGCAGGCTGAAGAAGCTGGGCAGCACGCCGAGCCGCTTCATGCGATCGAGCTGGTCGTCCCGAGCCATCTGGGCGTGGATGATGATGTGCCGCGCGTCGGCGCGCGGGCTTTCGGCCTGGGCGAGCTCGATGGCATCGAGAATGTCGTCGATCGACGCGTCTCCGTTGCCGTGGATGGCGAGCTGCAGCCCCGCCCCGTGGTAGCGCTGCACCCGCTCGATCAGCTCGTCTCGTGGAATGCGTGGGTAACCGCGATAGAACGGGTCATCGCCGGGCGGGATCCGGTAGGGCTCGCGCAGGTATCCGGTGTAACCCTGGATCGAGCCGTCCGCGATCATCTTCACGGCGCCGACCCGCAGGCGTAGCGGATCCCACTGACCGGCCTCGAGTTCGCCGGTGAGCAGGCTGTCGGCGGCGGCCGGAGTCGGCCAGACGATCAATCGAAGTGGAACGAGCCCCAACCAGGACGCCCAGTCGAACAGGCGGACGAGGCCGGCGGCGGTTGCACCGCTCTGCGCCGTCGTGACCCCTTGCTCGAGGTAGAGTTCCTTGGCTCGCTCGAGCATGCGCAGCACATCCACGAACCCGGGGACGAGACGAGACGTGATGGGCTGCGTGGCCGTCTCCTCGAGAACACCGTTGGGGCGCCCGCCGGCGTCTTCGCGGCGGATCAAGCCGCCCTGCGGGTCCGGCGTCTCTGCGCTGATTCCGCTCACCTCGAGCGCGGCGGTATTCGCGACTCCGAGATGCCCCGAAATGTGCAAGACTCCGATCGGATGTCGCGTGGAGGCCCGATCCAGATCGTGACGTGTGGGGTGTCGTTGCTCGAGCATCAGCGTGTCGTCGTAGCCGATTCCGAGGATCCACTCGCCTTCCGGAGTCTCGGCGGCTCGCTGCGAGAGCAGCGTGACGAGGTTCTCGATACTCTCGACGCTTCCGATCGGCGGACTGTTGAGATCCACGAAGACCGCCGTGAGCCCGGCACCCGGAAAGTGACCGTGAGCGTCGATGAACCCGGGCACGATCGTGCGCCCCTCGAGGTCGATGACCTCGGCACCGGCGTCTTCGGCCCAGGCTCGAAGCTCGGCGCGGCTGCCCGTCGACACGATGCGATCGCCATCGACCGCGAGCGCCTCGACGACGCGGTTCTGGGGATCCATCGTGACGATGCTTCCACCGACGTAGAGCTTCGCCCCGGGCCGATCGAGGGCACGCAAGAGCACGACCCCCACGACCAGAACAAGGGCGGCAACGACGATGACGCGCAGGATTCGCATCTGCCGATCGTAGCCCGAGAGGCCGCATGAACGGCATCGATGCCACCATCAACGCCTGGGTGCGGCCGCTGGCCGACGGCCTGGCGTCATTCGTCTTCTTCGAGGTGCCCATCGCGGGGGCCCAGCTTCCGCTCGTCGTGTTGTGCCTGGCCGTGGGCGCCTTCTACTTCACGTTCCGATTCCGCTTCATCAACATCCGGGGCTTCGCACACGCTCTCCGGCTGCTGCGTGAGCCGGCCGACCCGGACCACCCGGGCGAGCTGAGCCACTTCCAGGCCCTCTCCACCGCGATCTCTGGAACCGTCGGCATCGGCAACATCGGCGGCGTCGCAGTCGCGATCTCGCTCGGCGGCCCCGGCGCGGCCTTTTGGATGGTGCTGGCCGGCATTCTCGGGATGTCGACCAAGTTCGTCGAGTGCACGCTCGGCGTCATCTATCGCCGCCAGAATGCAGACGGCAGCGTTTCCGGCGGCCCCATGTACTACCTCGAGCGTGGACTCGCGGATCGGGGCCTTCCGAAACTCGGCCGCTGCCTGGGCGTCTTCTATGCAGTGGGCATCGTGATCGGGTGTCTCGGAATCGGAAATATGTTCCAGTCCAACCAGGCCTTCATCCAGATCGTCAGCGTGACGGGAGGCGAAGCGAGTTGGCTCGCCGACAAGGGCTGGCTCGTCGGGCTCGTCATCGCCGGGGTGGTGGGGGCCGTCATCCTCGGCGGCATCCAGAGTATTGCCCGGGTCGCATCCCGGCTGGTGCCCTTCATGGCAGCCCTGTACCTCGCCGGCGCGTTGGTCGTCCTGGTCCTCAACTTCGAGGCGCTGCCGTGGGCGTTCCGCGCGATGTTCGAGGGCGCCTTCACCACCCAGGCGGCGGGAGGCGGTGCGCTGGGTGCACTGATCGTGGGATTCCAACGCGCGGTGTTCTCGAACGAGGCCGGGATCGGATCCGCGACGATCGCCCACTCGGCGGTTCGCACCGAGGAGCCCCTCACCGAAGGCTACGTGTCTCTCCTCGAGCCCTTCATCGACACTGTCGTGATCTGCCAGGCCACCGCCCTCGTGATAATCACCACCAGCTACTTCGAGCCGGGCTTCACCGAGGGCCTCGGCGGCATAGAGATGACCTCTTCGGCGTTCGAGCGAACCTTCGCATGGGCCCCCTACCCGCTGGCCCTGGCCGCCACCCTGTTCGCCTTCTCGACGATGGTTTCGTGGTCCTACTACGGACTGAAGGGCTGGACCTACCTGGTGGGCGAAGGACGAAGAGCCGAGAACAGCTTCAAGGCGGTCTTCTGCTTCTTCGTGGCGCTCGGCTGCATGCTGCAGCTCGAGGCAATCCTCGACTTCTCGGACGCCATGGTGTTTCTGATCTGTATTCCGAACCTGCTGGGGTTGTACCTGCTCGCTCCGGTCGTGCAGGCGCGTCTGCGAGACTATTCCCCGCGACTCCGATCGATCAAACGCGCCTGACCTTCCCGCTCGATCCGGTCGGGCGCAGAACCCGGGAGGACGTGTGCGCTATTTCGAAGACTTCGAGATCGGCCGGGTGAACCGGGTGGGAAGCATCCGTGTCTCGCGCGAGGACATCATCGACTTTGCGAGACGCTTCGATCCCCAGCCCTTCCACATCGACGAGGAGGCGGCCCGCGCGTCCGTCTTCGGCGGACTCACCGCGTCGTCCTGCCACACGTTCGCGCTGTCGGCGCTGATCCTGCACCAGAGCCCGGACGAGATCGCCCTCGTCGCGAACCTCGGCGCCGAGGTGAAGTTTCCGAACCCGCTGCGACCGGACGACGAGATCGCCCTCGCAAATGAGTGCATCGCGAAACGCGTTTCGAGGTCGCGACCGGGGATTGGAATCGTCACGACGAAGACGACTCTCTCGAACGCCAGCCACGAGAGCGTGATGGACATGACCTCGAGCTTCATGGTTCAGCAACGGCCCTCCGCAAGCGGGTAGTCGATCGGGAACTGCACGTGTCTCCTGTGGGGAACCCGCGGCGGCGTATTGCCGCCTGCCCTCGGGGAGATCGAAAAATCGACAGCCGCAACCCATCGCTGCAGCAACCAATCCCCGCCCAGGCTGTCTGACTCCTTGAAACGCAACGTCATGCACAAGGAGGTGCAGCATGTTCGAACGCAACACGTCCCGTCTCGCGATTCGCTCTCGCGCCGCCTGCTCTGCGGGCCTCACGATGACTGGCATCGCCGTC